>JAOULC010000072.1 GCA_029882215.1 Gammaproteobacteria bacterium
GCAAAGTCTTGTGTCGCAGTTTAAAATTTAATAATCGTGAGGCGGGTACTTTAAGTATCCGCTTTAATATATTTACAGAAAGTTCAGTCTGTCGCTCAGGTAGTTTGCATGCACTGGGTTGTAAAGGCGCGTATCGCGGTCAGCAGCTCTGAATCCGGTGCCAAGTTTAGTCGTCAAAACAACTTTTCATTGAGTTTTATCCCGACTGACTTTTTATACATCCTCTACACCACGGGAACGCAGGTTAGTGATGATAGTCGAGTCACTTCTGTTTTTAGATGTCGCCGCTTTCATAAAAATCACCACCCCGTCGATATCAGAAATCACGCCTTTAAGCCGGTTATTATCTTCAAAAATGTCACTGATATTAGAAAAAGCATGATTCATCAGACTGATATCATTTCGTGCAATACCGACAGCATACGCCAGATAGGACGCAAGGCCTTCGTGGTGTGAATTAATACGCTTTGAAAAGTCTGACCAGGTTTTTAACCACCTTTTCCATTCGAGATCTGACAATTTTCGTCCATCAAGATGCAAAAAAAGACTGGCACTGACCAGTTCATCCTGCCACGCCCACTCTGCTGACTTCGCTTTACGTCTGGCCACTGTTACCGCACGTTCATGAAACTGAAGACAACGGTCGCACTGATAATAACAGGCCAGTAAATAAGCAATATACTCACGCTCAAGCAGTGACAACTCAAACATGCCAGACTCTCCGGGCACGCCCTCAAAGACAAGCTGATGCAGCTCATTTAACACATCATTAAATGCCCAGCCAAGTAAAGGCGAATTGTTTTTTATCATAATGACATCTCACTACTTGAAGTTAAATTCCTGATAGCCGCAGACAAAGCCGTCGATGAGGCAGGTATATTGAGACAATGCGTGTAAATAATTAAAAATATAATATATCTTATTATTCTGTTTATCTAAACAGGCTTGTGAATAATGAGCAATAAAGGCTGCCGGAGTATTAAATTTTTACCAATAGTTGCGGTTAAAAATAAAGAAAGTCCCTTTAATGAGGAGAACACTAAAGCATGTTTTATTCTGGTGGGTGACATGATAAATCATTAAGCCTAATAGATTTCATGAATAACATTCAAGTCAGGTGAGGTATTTTCTCTGTGGTAACTAAAATCTCTCTAACATGGCCGGATTATATGAATCTGTGGAAAGGCTCAGTCCTGCTGACTGCATTCGCTTATCATGTGTCTGGATTTTAATCAGCAAGTCTTCCATTGTGATGGTGTTGTCATCCAGTTCGTACAGCTGTTTTGAGCCTCGAAGCATAAAGTTCATGATGATCATGGCATCTTTATCATTGCGTGCTATGGCGTCTTCTAGCTTGCGTTGCTTGCGGTGTATGCGGTTAAGCTGTTGTTTTAAATCCCAAACATAGGCCACTTCATGCATATAAACATGTTGTCTGAATTTATTCAGTACAAATCCAATGATAGCAGCTGCAAAGATGACTCCTGCCAGGTTGTGGAAAAGATATGAGGCTTCCGGGTTGCTGAACAGAGAAATCAGTAAGGCGGAAGTGCTGGCGGTTATTATGATAAGAGCGCTTGCAATGCATATAAATACCACTCTGAGGTGCTTGCTATAACGTGCTTTATTAATCTCTTTGAGTTGCATATAAGGACCCTTAAATTATTGATGAAACATTTTAGCGTACTTATGATCATGACGCCCGTGTTGTTAACTGGACTAATCGTATATCAGAGAGTAAAAGACTCCGGGGTTATTATATGGTATGTAAATAGCAGGCTACATCAATTAGGGGTTGTTTGATTATGATGAATGCAGACTTAAAAGGTCTATGATAGCCATACTAATCGTAAAAAATCAGCAACTGGAGGCATTATGAATCAAATAGAATATTATGAAAAAAAACTAAAGTATGAAACAGATTCATGGGATTTATCTGAAATGCTCAATAATAATGGCGGGGTTATTGTTATTGATGCGCGTTCAAGTGAAGCCTATGCAGCGGAACATATTCCCTCAGCTATTAATATGCCTCACCGGCTGATGACAGAGGCTTCAACTGTGCAGCTGGATAAAAATAAACTCTATGTTACCTATTGTGATGGTATTGGCTGTAACGCTTCTAGCAAGGGCGCACTAAATATGGCGAGACTAGGGTTTAATGTTAAAGAGCTGATTGGCGGTCTGGACTGGTGGAAACGTGATGGCTACGAAACGTCAGGAAAAAAAGGAGTTGCCGGTAAAAAAATTATATGTGGTTGTTAGTGAAAACAAGTATAAAAATCACACATCCCTCACGGCGTGCATTGCGCTAATAGAGTACAGGATCAGCTGTATTAAAGTGTTCATCCAGGCGTCACATAAAGGAGCAGGGGCGGTTAGTTCTGGCTCGATTGAGGCGTTAGTTTAGGATAAGCTTGTTAGTAACGGCACTAAACCGGGGCAGATGTCGGGCAATTACAACGTATTTTAAGTATAATCGGTACGCCTTAATCTTTCTTTCTAACATGAAACCAAATTAATGACTGATAAAACGATAGTAACTCACAACGGTAATTTTCATGCAGATGATGTTTTCAGTATCGCGGCACTTAAAAGCATATTTCCGGCTGTTCAACTCATTCGCACACGTGATGCAGAAGTTATCGTCAAGGCAGATATTGTAGTTGATGTGGGCGGTGAATATGACCCGGATAGAGACCGCTTTGATCACCACCAGCGTGGCGGTGCCGGTGCGCGCGAAAATGGTATTCCTTATTCCTCGTTCGGACTGATCTGGCAGAAATATGGTCTGCAGATATGTCAGGGCAACCTCTGTGTTGCCAATGCAGTTGATAGCGGGCTGGTATCGGAAATTGATGCTATTGATTGTGGTCATGTGGACGGTGTTTCTAAGGGCATCAGCCTTAGTCAGACTGTTTCAATGTTTAATCCGACCTGGCAGGAAGACAGTCACTTTGACAGCTGTTTTGATGAGGCTGTTGAGTTTGCATCGCGTGTTTTAACACGCTTTATTGCCTCGGCTAACGGCGGTATCAGCGCGAAAGAAATTGTGGCTAAAGCAATTGATAATGCAGAAGACCCAAGAGTGATCATACTGGAAAAATATACCCCGTGGAAAAGAACGGTACATGCCCTGTCAGAAGATGCTTTATATATGGTTTATCCTTCTCCGACCGGTCAATGGCGCATTCAGACTGTACCGGTTGAACTGGGCTCATTTGAAAACAGAAAATCACTGCCTGCACAGTGGGCAGGCTTATCCGATAAAGCGCTTAAAGACGTGACAGGTTTGGATGACGCCATGTTTTGTCATAACGGTTTATTTATTGCCGGAGCTGAAACATTTGAAAGTACCATGAAAATGGCAGCCATCGCACTCAGTGAATAATGCTGTAAAAGGTTGCAAGGCGATTACAGTATATTGAGTAATCCGGCTAAAATTAATAAAATTCCCTGATGCTGAGCTCAGGGTGTTGCGTTAGAGTAAAATCATGAATGTATTGTTAGTCATTTTATTATCAATTGTATTTGTCGGTTTGATTTTTTATGTTCTGAAGTCGATGCCTGGCATGGATACAAAAAACTTATCTGGTCCGCCTTTGATAATAGCGATTATCTTGGTGCTGCTAACGGGCTTAAGTTTTTATCTGTTAAGTGAAAAATCAATTTATGTTGTTATACAAACTGATGAACGGGTTTTGCAGAAGCGGGCGATCGGTTTTACTGATGATATACTGGATAGCAAAGACGAATTTGTGTATTCATCTGTCACCAGCGGTATCCCTCATATTAATTATTATCAACAGGTTAAAGATTTTCTCAGCGGAGATGCGACAGAGCTTTGCCGGAGTTATATGTCTCAGGCGACAGGTTCAGGACGATACAAAAGAGAAGCCCGGGCTGTATCGGTTTGTCTGAATAAAGAGGGCATACGCTGGCGTTTTTAACTCGCTGAATAAAAGTGGCAAGACTGGCAATGCATCTATAGCAAAAGCGAATCGAATAGACAGTAGCTGAAGGAGTTACAGGACATACAAGGGAGATAGGGTATGGATATTATTGAGAAGCAGCTGGACTATCTGAATGAAACCATGAAACAGACAGCCGCTGATGCCAACTCATTTCTGCTTAAATATCACTTTGGCGGACTAATCGCCGTTATTGCGTTATTGAATGCAGATCTGGTGCTGGCAGATCGCATTATTAAGACTGCCAGTCAGCACTATGCCATGCTTAGTGTTGCCGTGATGCTGATATTTTCACTGAGCTTTTGTTATTTTTATATTGTGCTAATGCACTACAGAAGGTTTGCACGCTCTCACAGGAAACTGAAATATAAATATGAATTAACGTTACATTGTTCTCTTTCAAACGGAGACTATCGTGATTATCAGTTCTATCTGGAAAAGAGTGTTAGCGATAAAACTTCAGGGCAAAAAGAAACGGAAGATAAATTAAATAAACCTGAAGAAAAAGACTATCCGTTTACAGATATCGCTGAGTACCTTCTAAACCATCACAGAATCAAATATAACAAACTAGAAAAGGTGGATTTAAGGTATCTGTTGATGGCTCTTTCCGTCATTGCGTTAACCGTATCAATAAGAGTGATATTTATTATGGCTATAGGATAGATATAAAAGTTATAATAACTGGAGAGAGTAATGCACTACATACTTTTTTATGAATACTCAGCTGATTATCTCGAACGCCGGGATGAATACCGGGATCAGCATATAGCGCTGGCCAAAGCATCGATCGATCGTGGAGAATTTTTTCTTGGCGGCGCATTTGCAGAGCCGGCAGACGGCGCGGCCATTGTCTTTAAGGGCGCGTCTGCAAAAGTAGCTGAGTCATTTGCCAATGCCGATCCCTATGTCATTAGCGGACTGGTTACGTCATGGTATGTACGAGAGTGGACGACCGTTGCCGGCAAAGATGCTGAATCACCCCTGGTGTCCTGAACCTGTTTTTATTAAAGCCAGACGCCGTATCTTTTGTATTTGAATTAACTGCCTGAAAGTAAAAGCTAAGGGTCGTTACCGTTTTTTTTTCACGCGTATAATCTGTCCGGCAGATTTTTACAGCGTTTTTAGTGTTACCGAATGATGGTTTAAGAGTGTTTGTGTTTTGAAAAATGATTTTGTTGAAAACCCTCTGGATAAATTGCCGGCGATCCTTAAGAAAAATCTCAACCGTGATCTGTGTACCTGTAATCAGGTTGTTAAGATGGATATTATCAATGCCATCGTCAATGGGGCAGCAACCGTGGCAGAGGTCAGAAAGCAGACCTATGCGACGATGGGAAGTGGCTGCTGTACTCAACAGGTAGAGCGACTGATTAAATGCCTTTGTACGGCAGACAACGCAATTAAGTAAAACACTGATCATGCGTGTCGTTTTATCTGAATCTGACCCTGATGCTGTTGTTAGTGCTCTTGTTCTCTAAGGCTTGCTGTTATACTTGAGCCTCTGTTTCTCCTGCCGATCGGCTGCCGCCACTAACTTGCCAGAGCAGTCCGTTACCTACTCATATACCCGAGACTATTTATGTCATTTTCAAAACTTGGATTAAGTGATCCTATTTTAAAAGCCGTTGCAGAACTGGGTTATAGCTCTCCTACGTCGATCCAGAAGCAGGCGATACCGGTTATTTTAGCGGGTAGAGATTTGGTTGCTGCGGCGCAGACGGGTACCGGTAAGACGGCCAGTTTTTTGTTGCCGATACTGCAGAGGCTGGATACCGAGCGTAAATTGCGTGGCAAACGTATTCGTGCGCTGATTCTTACACCCACCCGGGAGCTGGCGATTCAGGTCGAAGCAAACGTTGCCGGCTATGGCAAGTATTTGAATATCCGTTCAATGGCGATGTATGGCGGTGTTGATTCAGAACCCCAGAAACAGCAGCTGCTGGCAGGCGTTGATATTCTGGTGGCCACACCTGGTCGCTTATTAGATATGCTGTATCAGCGGGCTTTATATTTTGATGAGCTGGAAGTGCTGGTACTGGATGAGGCGGACAGAATGCTCGATATGGGCTTTATCGACGACATTAATAAAGTGATTGACCGGCTGCCTGCTGAGCGTCAGAGTTTATTGTTTTCTGCCACCCTGACGGATGATGTGCGTTTTTTAGCAGACACCGTCAATGAAGATGCGGTGGAAATTGCCTTGTCATCCGGCGCTGCCAATAAGCCGAAAATTGAACAGTGGCTGGTTACGGTCGATAAGGATAAGAAGTCTGCATTACTGAGTCATTTAATCAGCCACCTTAAGTGGGATCAGGCGCTTATTTTTATCGAGAAAAAACACGCTGCTGCCAAGCTGGTTTCCCAGCTGGAGAAGCGGGGTATTAAAGCGGAGGCGATTCACAGTGGCAGAAGCCAGGCCTCTCGTGAAAGAGTGCTGACCGAATTTAAAGCGGGTGAGCTCGGCTTTTTAGTGGCAACAGGCATTGCAACGCGTGGTATTGATATTGATAACCTGAGCCGTGTGATTAATTATGACCTGCCGTACCAGAGCGATGATTATATTCATCGCATTGGCCGTACTGGTCGTGCCGGCGCGTCAGGCGAGGCTGTCTCGCTGGTATCTAATGATGACTTTAAAAATCTTTGCGCTATTGAGAGTCGTCTGGGGCATCTCATTGCACGAAAAGAATTTGAGGGTTTTGAGGTCAAAAAAATCGTACCGGTTTCTATCCTGAATTATGTGCCTAAAAACAGGCGCTAATGAAGCGCGACAGAATAACTTTTTAGATACGGTTGCTGAACAATAATAACTGCATTGACAGTTTTTTATGAGACGGCAGGCGTAAAACATAGTCTAAATATTTTGTAAGGATTTAAAATGAGAGTTTGTGGTGTAGATCTGACGGCTAATGATGCCGTTATCTGTTTGCTGTTTGAGGAAAGCAGGCAGTTTACTCTGGCAAATTGCAGAGTGCGAAAACTAAGCTTGCCAAAAAATCACACGCTCGAAGATCTGCGGCAGTTTCAGTTCGCATTTGCCAAGCTGATGGGCGATTACAAGGTCAACAGAGTTGCCATAAGAGAGCGTATGACAAAGGGGAAGTTTGCAGGCGGCGCAGTCAGTTTTAAGCTGGAGGCAGCCATTCAGCTGATTGATAATATCGATGTGGTCGTGCTGCCACCGACGCTGATAAAAACCATGTTGAAAGAAAATCCGTTAGCTATTTCATTTGATGATACCGACTTAAAGGAGTTTCAAAAAGCGGCATTTACAGTCGCCTATGCCTCGCATATGATAAAGTAGTTCTGGGCATGGTCTAACTCGACTTAACGCAGTTTGCTTTCTGCAGGTACTTGATGACTCGTATAAAAGGAATAAAATGGGAAATATATTCACTCAAACATTAGTCATGGCGGCGCTATTGTTACTGCCGCTGTGGAAAATTTATAGCCGTGCGGGTTTAAATCCTTACTTATCGTTAACGGTATTGATTCCGGGGTTTGGTTTTTTTATTGCCTGTATAATACTGGCCGTTTCAAAATGGAACCTGACACAAACACAGGATGAGGTGTCATGATGGGAGTGAGTCTTTGGCAGCTGTTTATAGTTGTGATAATACTGGTGATACCTTTTTTGATTTTTCCCGCTGTTTTAAAAAAGGCTGGCTTTTCCGGCTGGTGGACTCTGTGCCTGTTTATCCCGGTTATTAATATACTTTTAATCTGGCTCTTTGCATTTACTGAATGGCCAAATGAAAAAACACAGTAAGATTCAAATACGTTTGTGCCTAACATGTAAGTGTCAGCAGCATACCGGATAACCAAGTGCCAGAATAAAGGATATATATGAGCTTTGAACATCGATCTACAGATGACTTAATACGGATAGCGGCAGCTGGCGGCGGCTTTACACTTAGCTCAACCCACCGCGAGACAACAGACTTAATCAGAATAGCTGCGGCCGCATCAGCGAAAGGTTCAAGAGTAACGTTTACCGGCCTGTCGCACAGAGACACCGATGATCTAGTGCAGATCAGTTCGGCAGGTCAGGGCTGCGTGGTTCTTGAAGGCTAGATGGTTGTGCTAAAAATATCACAGGCGGTGCATTCGGGCTTAATGTCCTGATCTGAGGTGTTGGCTAAGAGGGGCTGCAAAGAAGCCTTAGATGGCCGGTCACCTGTATTTAAGTGGCCGGCCATTTTTACTTATGGCTGAATGTAACGGTAGCCTTCTTCCTGTAAATCACTGATTGCTGAAACACCAGCAGTCGAGAATTTAATACCCGGAATCATCTGAGATAGCTTGATGCCTTTTTTAGCAGCCGTGTTCGCGCAAAACATAACTTTAATGCGTGGGTTGGCTACAGCAGCTTCCATTGCACTTTGAAACGGGTTAGTTGCCGCATGAGGAGTGTCTGAATTATTATTTAATACCAGTTTCCAGCCACCGGCATGAACAACAACAGCGATTTCATAATCGTCTGCATCCATACCATGCGTGATCGTCAGATCATTGATATGGTTCTGGATGTTACCTAATGCATAAGGAGCAGTACAAGCAGCGTCTTTGCACAGAGCATTGATTTGATAAAGTGATTTGACAGCCTTCGTGTTTGCAAGACAACGCGTAGCAGCCATGCTACCAGGTCCAAATTTCTCATCGATAGAAATTGGGTTACCGTTTGCATCTTTCCACTTTGAAGCAACGCAGTTCTCAGTGTTGAGATCAGAGGCATTGTCATCAGCTAGTGCGTTAAATGAGCAAAGTGAAAGGCTTAGTAATAATAGTTGAGCTTTTTTTGTAAGAAACATAATTTCCTCGTTATTGTTATTTTAAGTTTTGTAACAGGATGAATGATAAAGAAGTTGCGTTATTAGCGGTATAGGGGTTTATACTTATTCGAGCGATTAATGTGGGGAATAAAAGCGGCGGGAAACTAAGCTGATAAATCGATTAAAAAAGCAAATCTATACAGTGCACAGCTACCCCGCTCAATGAATTGGCTGTGCTTGAAATATTAGGGGTAGGATCAGTGACAATTAATAATGTTTAGAGTTGTCACAGATACATTTAATTTAACGGGTTATTATAGAGAATCAATCCATTCGTTAATGGCGTTACATTCATCTTTTAATAGTTTTGAATCGGAATAAATATAAGTCATCATTGCAGTACCTTGTGTCATCGAAAGTAAATGCAAACTACGCGCTTTACTCTTTTTACTATCGAGTTGCGTAAAAACTTTTTCTAACCAATGCTGATATAAATCAAACATTTCACGTGACATGCCTTGTAAATCACGCTGGTCCTTACCCAATTCAACATTCAAAGACCCCAGTGGGCAGCCATAACGAACAAGATTAGCCTCATTATTAATCATCATCTGTATAAAGCGTTTCAGCCTGTCTTTAGCATCGGAAAATTCTCCATCCCACTGCGCAAACATTTCAATGATTTGCTGCTTACGCAATGCAATCACGGTATTGAGTAAGGCACCCTTACTAGGGAAGTGGTAATGCAGGTTGCCCTTACTAATACCTAACTCATTAGCTACATCGGCAAACGAAGTCTGGTTATAACCTTTTGTATAGAAAAGCTGGTAGGCGACTTTAATAATACGTTCTCGGTTGCTTTGTGTTTGTGTATTCATGTTTTTCAACCACATATCCGTTTGTTGACACTTTAGTACATGCGTACTAACATCTCAATAATCATTAGTACGAGCGGACTAATGATTAAGAAAAAGAAGGTACTAGATATGACTTACGCACAACAATATCAGAATATGCTGCAAGAATTTATGACTGGTCTGACTGAGGAAAGACAGGCTACCTATAAAGGGTCAGACAAATCAAAATAATGATCAGATGTCGCTTAGCCTCAGCAGATTAACAAGTACTTTTAATCAAAGAAATATCTAATCCATTGTGGAGTGTTTGGTTAAAACTGCCTGATGCTTCATTTCATTTATTATGCAGGAGAGATTACATGGCAACGGCTACAGTAACGGTAGAACAAATAAGCAGCACCGCCTCCAGAGGAAATGCTCGCGGGCATCAGCTGGTCATGGATCGGCCCGAAGCTAAAGGCGGTAATAATGACGGTATGATGGGCGG
>JAOULC010000113.1 GCA_029882215.1 Gammaproteobacteria bacterium
AACACCTTCCATTTAATGTTAAGACCCGGCACTGAAATCATTAAGGCACACGGCGATTTACATGACTTTATGAACTGGAAAAAACCCATTCTGACCGATTCAGGCGGTTTTCAGGTATTTAGTCTGGAAAAAATGCGCAAGATAACGGAAGAGGGGGTGCATTTTAATTCACCGGTTAATGGCGATAAGATTTTTCTCAGCCCGGAAGTATCCATGCAGGTACAAAAAGATCTGGGGTCTGACATTGTAATGATTTTTGATGAATGCACGCCTCATCCGGCCACATTTGAAGAAGCCAGAGATTCAATGCAATTATCCCGCCGCTGGGCCAAACGCAGTAAAGACGCCCATGCTGATAACCCGTCTGCCTTATTTGGTATTGTTCAGGGTGGCATGTACAACGAGCTACGCACAGAATCGGCACAAGGCCTGAAAGAGATAGGCTTTGATGGCTACGCCATTGGTGGTTTATCGGTTGGTGAGAGTGCAGAAGAGCGCCATTCAGTACTCGACCATACAACCCCTCTATTACCTGAAAATTCCCCCCGTTATCTAATGGGGGTGGGTAAACCTGAAGACATCGTCGAAGCCGTTCGCCGCGGCGTGGATATGTTTGATTGCGTGATTCCCACGCGTAATGCGCGTAATGGTTATATTTTTACTCAGCACGGTACCATCAAAATTCGCAATCAGAAATATGAAAAGGACACCCGGCCATTAGATGAGAGCTGTGGCTGTTACACCTGTCAGCACTATAGTCGCTCGTATCTGAGGCATCTGGACAAGTGCCATGAGATACTGGGAGCGGAACTAAATACCATTCATAACCTCTATTACTACCAGCAGCTGATGCGAGAAATCAGAACAGCACTGGAAGAGGATCGGTTTGAAGAGTACGTTAAAGCATTTTATGCATTACGGGAAAAACAATAATTGTTAATCAATTGCCCTCAAAACAGAAAAAACCGTTATTTATCAATAAATAAATAATCACTTATACGCGCCTTATGTCATAATACGGCGCGTTCACGTTTATAGAAATTAACCACTGGGGACTTAAATGAACTTCTTTATATCTGATGCAATTGCAGAAGGCACGGCACAAGCGACACAACAAGGCGATCCAATCATGGGCTTATTACTTCCTATTGGTTTGGTTGTATTATTTTACTTCTTCCTGATTCGCCCTCAGAGCAAGCGTGCTAAAGAGCATCGTGCAATGGTTGAAGCGATTGGTAAAGGCGATGAAGTCGTCACAGCCGGTGGCATTTTAGGCAAGGTTGTCGAGGTTAAAGATAACTTTATTGGTGTTGAAATCGCGACTGACACTGTTGTCTATGTGCAAAAAAGCCTGGTTTCTACTTTAATGCCAAAGGGCACAATTAAAGATCTTAAATAGAGTCCGTTACAATAACCTTAAATATAACTATTAGTTGTAAAGACTGGAACAATGATTAACCAATATCCTTTATGGAAATACTTACTACTGTTAGTAGCTGTAGTGCTGGGTAGTCTTTATTCACTACCTAACATTTACGGCGAAGACCCGTCGGTTCAAGTATCACATCGCATTTCATCGGTTGATAAAGAGACTCAAAGTCAAATTGAAGTCGCTCTAGCCGTCAAAGATGTAAAAGCGATGTCTTATGAGCTGAAAGAAGGGCGCCTGCTGATTCGCTTCAAAACAGAAGATGAACAGCTAAAAGCTGCCGACATCATCAAATCGAGCCTGAACAGAGAACATATCATTGCTCTCAATCTTGCGCCGGCAACACCTGCCTGGCTGAGTGACCTTGGCGCCAAGCCCATGTATCTGGGACTGGACCTTCGTGGCGGCGTGCACTTTCTGATGGAAGTCGATATGGACTCAGCCATCGCCCGTCAGATCAGTGATTTTTCGGCCGAGACAAAGAGCTTTTTAAGAGGTGAAAAGATTCGCTATCTTGGCATTACAGCCTCGTCGACCAGCATGCAAATCAAATTCAGAAGTGCAGAAGACCGCTCAAATGCGGAAAAGGCAATGCAGCAAGAGTTTGAGGGTTTAAGCTATGAAGAAATTGACAAGGACGGCACTTTTTTACAGGCGCAGTTAACCGAAAAAGCCATTCGTGATGAAAAGAAAGCCGCGTTACAGCAGAACATCACAACTCTGCGTAATCGTGTTAATGAACTAGGCGTGGCTGAGCCGGTTATTCAGCAGCAGGGCACAGACCGCATTGTTGTGCAGTTACCCGGGGTCCAGGACACAGCCAGAGCAAAAGAAATACTGGGCGCCACGGCAACACTTGAGTTTCGCTTAACGGAAGGCAGTTATTCAGACTGGGTAACGGCTCAAAACACAGGACGCAGCCCTTTATCCAGCCGTTTATATCATGAACGTAATGGGGATCCGGTACTGCTAAAACGCCGGATAATCGTCACAGGTGACCAGATCAATGATGCGTCATCTACTATCGATCAGCAGTCGGGTTCACCGGCAGTTTCTATTC
>JAOULC010000114.1 GCA_029882215.1 Gammaproteobacteria bacterium
AATTGTCCAGATTAATATGGGGCTCTGCCACTAATTTAATACCGATTTCTTTATAGTCGAACGTAGTACGTACCTGCCCAGTTGCATCGGTGATGGTAGATGCTCGTAACGGCACTCTGTCACCAATATGTATCTTTGCGGTTTTACTATCTAGCACCCTTATCTTTGGATTGGCGAGTATTTTCGCATCGACATCCTGCTTATAAAAACGAAACGTTAATGCAGGCAGGGTCAAGGTCGCAACTGAACCATACACGGTAGCAATATCAGACTGGGCGGTTATTACTTCACTAGCCGGTATACTGCTACCGATCTGATAACCACCAAAATCCATGCCCAGACGTTCAGCCTTAGAACGATTTACTTCGAGGATTTCTACTTCCAGGATCATTTCGGCCGGCTTTCTATCATTGGATTCTACAATCTTGTTTATCAGGCCAACAACTTCTTCAGTATCCCGCACAACGATAGAATTCAATTGTTCATTTATTATAATGCTGTTGACTTTAATCAAGCCCTTTATTACCTCAACAATCTCTTTAGCCCTTACGACATTCAGATAAAATGTCTTAATCACATAATCTTCATACTGGCGACGTTTTTCTGCACTATCGGGAATTATAATAAAGGTTTTCGCACTGACTTTTTTATAAAATGTCTGCGTCGTTTTCAGCATCAAATTGAGCGCCTGCTCAAAAGTGACATCTTTAGCAAACAGTGTCAGCGTACTGCTTTTCACATCCTCATCGAAAATTATATTAAAGTTGTTTGTTTTCCCTAAAAACTCGAATGCCGCACGGGTCTGCGTGCCACGAAAATTCAAGACTATCCTTTCCTCTTGATTAAAGGGTAAACCTTCTTCCTGCTGACGTATTCTGGATTCATTCTCTAACGACTTCAACAGGGCTTTTGCCAACTGGTTTTTTGAGTAAACATCAATTGCGCGTTTCAGCAATTTAATCGCATCCTGATTCTTACCGGCCTGTGCGAGCTGGTTTGCTTCCCTGTAGGCGTGCGCACTTTCCTTGATTGCCGAAAGCTGCCTTAATGCCTGACTCGATTTGCTATGTTCTTTCTTAGCCAGTATGGATTGTTCATATGCTGTTTCAGCTTTATCAAAATCACCTCGCTCCTGTAATTCATGCCCTTGTTGATAATAATATTCAGCCGCTTTCAATTCTATTTGCTCGAGCTGGGAGCGATACTCAACATTATCAGGATCACGATCAACCGCTTTGCGATACTCGATGACGGCTTTTATCCATTCCTTATTCGCAATATGTTTCTGACTGGTCTTCACTGGCGTGGTACTACAACCCACCAGTATAAATATGCACAGACTCAATAACCTGACTTTTTGCTTTTTTAATAAGTTATTTTTAAACATCATATTGCCTCAGGGTACCTGATTAATTTTCAATATTTGCTGTTGGCCGGTAATAATGTCCTTAATACCTAATTGTTCGGGTAACAGGCTCACGATCCGATATTGACCTTGCAGCAGCGTGCCCAGCTTAACAACTTCAGGCTTGCCCGCGTTCATCATTAATGCCTGAGATGAATCACCCTGCTTGAGATAGCCTACATAGGTAGCCTGTTGCGTCCACGATTGAAATGGATCAATGGCGGCATCCTGTACTGACGGGTTTGCTGTATTCTGCATGTCTGTCGCTGAGTTCAGTGACGTATTCACTTTCAGGGGATCAGATGCAAACACGTCTCGTTTCTGCGCTGAAAAAATATCCCGATGTTTAACCGGCGCAGCCTGACTAAGTGGCAAATTTAACACCAGAGTCGCACCAGTTTGCGCGCGATCATCCTTTCCCTCAGCCGACGTTTCGCTTCCCGGCTCTGACCAGCTTACAATATTCAATCCCACTAACAGCAGTATGATAAGACTTCCCCATAGTATTCGTGGTGTCGGTTTTTCTATAAATTTCATGACGGCTCACTCATAACCGGCCGTAGATGGCTCACACTACGAATCACCAGCCGCGCACGCAGGGAGGTAGAATTATCATCGTCGACACTCATATTGAGCTGCTGAATAAACATGAGCGGGTTTCGATCACTCAAATTTTGTACGAAACGTCTGATTTGGGGGTAAGTTCCGCCAATATCCAGCTCGAGGGCATGCATGTTAGGCAGTTTATGCGTGTTATCAAATAGTTGATTCTTAATATGGACACCGGCTGCGCCTGCATAGCGGCGCACTTGACTGATCAGATCGGACTGGGAGAAGGATCCATTTCTTGCGTAGGTTTTTTGCCATGTATCAATTAAAGCTTGCGCGGTCAGCAACTGCTGTTGGTTTTCTTGTTGCCGCATGTGGTTGGCAGTTTGGCGCTTTACCTGAACCAGCGCCTGATATTGGGTATCAAATGCCGTATAAGCCGGAAACCAGATAAAGGCACTGACCAATAGCGCACAAATCAGGATGAAAAACCCCGTCCACAACGCCCTGCGCCCGCCGGGCAACTGTCGCAG
>JAOULC010000115.1 GCA_029882215.1 Gammaproteobacteria bacterium
GCAAACAAAATTGTTTGCCTGGGTATGCCTGAGCCTTTCTATGCTATAGGTAATTGGTATCAGGCATTCCCTCAGATTGAAGATGAAGAAGTCAAACAACTATTGCAACTCGCCTGGAATAAAATCGACCAGTCACTGCCCGCTTGAACAGGAGCGAAAATCCAATGGAAACTGTTGAACGTAAATCTACCGAAATAGAGATAGATATTAGCGATGTCAGACTGCAAGGTATTTTGACCCTGCCTGATAGTGTGTCAGGCCTGGTTATTTTTGCACATGGCAGTGGAAGTAGTCGTTTCAGCACTCGGAATAGATTCGTTGCAAAAGATCTGAATAATGCAGGACTGGGAACCCTTCTATTTGATTTGTTAACCGAACAGGAAAATGAAACTGATCAATACACCAGAGAGTATCGCTTTGATATCCCGATGCTCGCCAATCGGCTGATAGGGACAATTGACTGGTTAACCCGCCATCCAGATACCTCTTCACTAAAATTTGGTCTATATGGTGCCAGCACTGGCGCTGCGGCCGCGTTGATTGCGGCAGCTAAACGACCACAGAATGTTTACGCTGTTGTGTCCCGGGGTGGTCGTCCTGATTTGGCGGCGTCTTCGTTAACCAGCGTTAAGGCACCTACGCTATTGCTAATCGGCGGCTTTGATCATGAAGTGATCCAGTTGAACGAACTCGCAGCCGTACAAATGCTCAACCACCCGAAAATCACCATTATCCCTGGCGCAACCCACCTGTTTGAAGAACCCGGAAAACTGACCGAGGTAACTCAGCATGCATTGAGCTGGTTCAAAACCTATTTGCACTAGCCAATACCTGAACTCAATGGCATTTGCCTTTACAAAAGAACTCGATAAAGTAGCCCACGACGGCATACCTGCTGCTAGAAAAACAATTGCGGCAAGGTGAGTGACGAAATCGCTTTTTTCACCACAATATCCCCGGTTTATTCGATACCTTACCCCATCCGCTTGTTATACTAGCGTCTCACTTTTGCCAAAAGAGCCCCATGAAAATACCCAAAAGATTAAATCCGCTAATTGAAGATGGCCTGATTCAGGAGGTTATCTGTCAGTTAAAAAGTGGGAAAGAGGCGCAGGTTTACATGGTCCGCAGTGGGAAGAATATACTTTGCGCCAAGGTCTACAAAGAAGCAACACAGCGTAGCTTTAAACAAGCGGTACAATATCAGGAAGGCCGGACGACGCGTAACAGCCGGCGCTCCCGTGCGATGCAAAAGCGTACCCGTTACGGTCAGAAAGAAAGCGAAAAGGCCTGGTTAAGCGCCGAAGTAGATGCGCTTTATCAACTCGCAGCGGCAGGGGTCCGGGTACCTGAGCCTTTCGGATTTACCGAAGGTGTCTTATTAATGGAATTGATTAGTGACGGAAATGGTGACGCCGCACCGCGTATCAGCGAAGTCAGTTTCACTCCTGCACAAGCCCTGGAATACCACGACAGACTGATAAATGAAATTGTACGCATGCTCTGCGCCGGACTCGTGCACGGAGATTTGTCTGAATTTAATGTACTTGTGGACCCTAATGGTCCCGTTATCATTGACCTTCCTCAGGCAGTCAATGCTGCGGGTAACAACAATGCTGCCGTTATGCTGGAACGTGATATTAACAATATGCGCAACTACTTTGGCCTTTATGCACCTGAGTTACTCGATACCGCCTATGCTAAAGAAATCTGGCATCACTATCAAAACAGCACGCTTCACCCCGACATTTCATTGACTGGTGAATTCGCAGAGAGTAATGTGGCCGCAGATGTTGACGCCGTGATCGATATAATTAAAGACGCAGAAGAAGAAGAGCTGATGCGCCGACTACGGCAACAGGAAAATGATCAGGAAGAATAAGGCAACAGTATCCTGCTAATCTTTGTCTATAGGACTGGAAGGAAATCAAGAGTCAACAAGGACTGTTCACTCAATTCGAATTTGAATATCAGTTTACAGCGGAATACCTGCCCGCCCCTAATACGATTCACTGCCTGGGAAACCTGGAATCTCTGTTGATAAACTGCTGATTCATCGGCTTTGAATCCAAAGGTTTCACATGTTCTATTTGATCCTGTACCAATGGCTGCGCGCTGAAACTTTCCTCATTGGCAGCATACAACAACCGGTTACGAGGTCGATTCCATTTTTTCTTACTGTTCGCCATATCTCATCCCTGATACCAAATCCATTGGCAGATTAATCGTCACCTCTATCGTAAAAGGCCTTGGGTGTACTTTGCAAGCAATTGCTGAATAATCGCCCGACGAAATTCATACCAACATATCAAACAAGCAGAACAATTTTTCACATACAACTAATAAGCAATTGTTTTGAGGCAAAAAATGTTTCAACACAGTTTTTCAGCCACAAAATTTTGAGCCTTCTCAGAAGCTTCAAAAATCAAATTTTGTTTACCAAAAACACATTTATTATTTCAAAAGGCTCTACTATATTAAACA
>JAOULC010000116.1 GCA_029882215.1 Gammaproteobacteria bacterium
TGTATTCGCATAATGCGGCTCGCACATCTCCGGAAGGCATACCTTGCTAAACAGTCAGAGCACATGCTTTGTTGTCAGTCGTGGCTGTTATGGAAAATAATAGCATTTTGTAGATCTGACAGTACGAATGCACAGCAATCCAAGCCATGTGAATGTGTGAACAATTTGTATCAATCTACCAGCGGTCATTACCCGTCTCTTTGTTTAGCCTATAGGTAATAAATCTAACAGAAAATGTTTTGATAAGTCTGTGATGTGCTTGATATAAGGAAGGGTGTTGATGATAGACTCAATGTGGTTTCGAGCGGTATTGGTGATATTTATATTACTGGCCTGTAGTTTTACGGTAGATGCCAGTAGTACGATAAAAGTTTACAATTTAGACACAAGTCCTGTTCTGGATGCGATTGATGACTGGAAAGTTGTGCCATATACGGCTGTTAATCTTAAGTCAATTATACCCGGCGTTAAAAAAGCAAAAACACTTTATATTAAAGCAGCAGTGCATGACGGTGAAATTTATTTATTTGTTAAATGGCATGATAAGCAAGCCGGAAGGGATCATAAGCCTTATGTGTGGAACGAGCAAAAAAAACGTTATGAGGCTGGGCCGCAAAGAGAAGACAGACTGGCGATCCAGTTTGAAATGGAAGGTGAATACACCACCGACTGGCCAGCTGCGAAATACTTTAAGGCTGATATGTGGCACTGGAAATCGTATCGTAGTGCCGCTTTAAATCTCGCGCATGACAAATACACCATTGTTAGCCGAAAAAAATTAACCCGCAGTATAAAATTGCAAGGCAAACAGGGGCAGCTTGTATATGTAAGGCGCCATAGTGACGAGGGTGACATGTTGTATAAAACAATGCGGTACGGCAAGTACAGTGGGGAGAAATTGCCCAAGTACATTGCCAATAAAAAAATCGAAGGATCTGTTGCTGATGTAAAAGCGCGCTCCTATTGGGCTGATGATAAATGGCATGTTGAAATTAGACGTCGTCTGGATACAGGTCATGATGATGATGTTAAATTTGTAGCAAATAGTACTGTTAGAGCAGGAATTTCGGTTTTCGATAATTCAGATGATGACGATCACTTGATTTCTGAAACGTTAGAGTTTGAGTTTTAATTATCATGCTTAAATCTAAATCAAGTCGCTTTAAAGTGTCGCTGATATGGACGCTTGGCATCTATGGCTTTGTTATATTGATGATTGTTATCGCACAGTTTCTTTTATTTTCCGGTTATTCTGAATATATCATTGCTGCGCAAGATCATGATAAAAAGATTATTAATAACCGCACTGATGATGTGACAGAAATCGTCGAAAATGATATTCCTATGAGTTTGCTGCTTGAGCATTTATATGTGCAGGCTGTTTCATTTCGTTATGAAATGAAAATACAATACATCGATCCGGATAGCAATAAACCTGATTTTGAAAAAACAAACAGTTTGCTGCGCTCTATTATTGCCAGATTGTCTTTACTGGAAGAAAAGCATATAGATGATTTTAATGGCTTTATTGAGTCTATATCAATTCTTGCCGGTATCGCAAAGGATGCATCCTATGTTGACACTGATAGTGATTTTAGCCAGCTATACCAAGACAGTGAATATATAACAAATAAGATTGTTAAGACAATTAACGGTACAAGAAAGGCAATAGAATTACATAATGAGAGGCTTGCAAAAGAATTTGTCAGTGAAATTAGCGCGCATAATAAAGAGGCTCTTATAAGGCTGGCAAACGATAAAAAATATCTGCAGCTCTATTCAGGCCTTTCAATATTTGTTTTTATATTGCCTTTTACAGTGATGTTATTTCTGTTTCTGCAGGTTTACCGTCGGTTGCACATGATAGAAATATACGCAACCGATATTGCGCATGAAAAATATGCGCTGCCTCCCTTTGTCTCCTCTGATCCGACGGGCCGGCTGGCGCTGATGCTGTGCCTGGTTGGCCGCAAGATGCGTGCTTCACTCAGCCAAAGCAGAGAGCATGTGATCATAACTGAGAATGCACTGGATAAAGCGGAGAAGCTTGCCTCATATGATCCGCTGACCGGTCTGGTCAATCGTCGATACTTCAATGCTTTTATGAATGATGTGATGCAATCACCTGCTGCCGATAGCTACCTTTTGTTTCTTGATCTGGATAACTTTAAGGATGTGAATGATATTCTCGGTCATGATGTTGGCGATGAACTATTGATTCGAATCAGCAATAAGTTAGAAAATGCTGTGAGACCTGACGATATTGTCTGCAGAATGGGCGGCGATGAGTTTTCTATTTACCTGAGTGATACAAAAGGTAATATTGAACCCGTTATCAACCGTATTCTCTACAGTGTCAGTGAACCCTTTGAAATTGACGGAGAAGTGATTCGGGCATCCGTGAGCATTGGAGTGGTTAAAGTTGAGCCGGGCATTGATACAGAAACCTTAATGAAGCATGC
>JAOULC010000073.1 GCA_029882215.1 Gammaproteobacteria bacterium
TATGAAGCTAGATATATGGGTTTTATCTGTAACTTTTTGCGTCGCTGACAGACCCTAAAAAGAGGTTTTAGAAATGAGTAGCTGGATAGAAGTAGGACAATTAAACGATATTCCAAAACCGGGTGCACGGGTTGTTAAAACGACGGATGGTGATATTGCGGTTTTCAGAACTGCAGAAGATAAAATTTTTGCATTGCGCGATAAATGCCCGCACAAAGGTGGTCAGTTATCACAGGGTATCGTGATGGGTAATAAAGTGGCATGCCCGCTACATGACTGGAAAATTGAACTGGATAGTGGCAAGGCTGTGGCGCCGGATGAAGGTTGTGCAGCAAATTTTCCGGTTAAGATGGACGGCGAAACAATAATGCTGTCACTGATAGCCAATACAGAATGTCCAAACAGTTAAAACAAATCTTTTTTATTGTTAATAATAACCGGCTAATTGAGACGAATGTTGTTACCGTGTTTTGAGGGAGATATTTAAAACCTCAATAATAAGCGCTGAAAGCGAACAAATCTTATTAATTAGGAGAGGAGTTGTATGTACCCTAATATGCAAACAAAAGAGCTGAAGGTAAATGGCAAAATTGTTCTGACGTGTAGTGAAGGTTATATTGTCCATCAGGAGCAATGGAGTGAGGATTTTGTCCGTGCTCAGGCAGCAGCCGAGAAACTCGAACTGACAGATGAGGTTTGGGAGGTTGTGTTCTATTTAAGATCGTATTTTGAGGTACATGGCGTGCAGGCAGAAGTCAGGAAAATAGCAAAGTACTTCAGGTCTGTGTGGGGTGAGGAACGCGGTAACAGTACCTATCTGCATAAAATATTTCCGTATGGCGGTCCGCAGAAGCAAGGCAACCGGCTTGCCGGTTTAATGCGTACTAAAGGTGAACACTAGAGAAGGCGGGTGAGTTTGTTCTAGAATAAAGTATTTATGTATGAATTACTTTTGAATTTGTGATCCGGTGTAAATCGCAGAGCGTAAGTCTGGTGGATATATAATGAGTTAGCTTCTTATAATAGTGGTGAATCAGGTAATGGTTAAGCATGTTCGGGAACTATGATGAGAGAAGTGAAAACAACCTGTCCTTATTGCGGGGTAGGCTGTGGTGTGATTGCATCACTGAATGAAGACGGACGTGTGCTGATAAAAGGTGATGCCGGGCATCCTGCTAACTTCGGTCGCTTATGTTCTAAAGGTTCCGCACTGGCTGATACAATTGGTTATGATGGCCGTTTGTTATATCCGGAAGTAAAGGGTGAAACTGAAAACTGGCCGAATGCACTGAATCTGGTGGCGGACAGGCTATCATCTGCGATTCGTAATCATGGTCATGATTCGGTAGCTTTTTATGTCTCGGGCCAGCTGCTGACAGAAGATTACTACGTTGCCAATAAATTAATGAAGGGCTTTATCGGTAGTGCTAATATCGATACCAATTCCCGCCTTTGTATGTCATCCGCTGTGGCGGGTTATAAAAGAGCGTTTGGCTCAGACAGCGTGCCCTGTTCGTATGAAGATCTTGAGCGGGCTAAATTAATTGTCATCACCGGCTCAAACATGGCCTGGTGTCACCCCGTTTTATTTCAGCGTATTAAACAAGCCAGGCAAGATAACCCGGATCTGATGATCGTGGTGATAGATCCACGGCAGACGGCTACCTGTGATATTGCGGATATACACCTGACAATAAAGCCGGGGACGGATCAGCTGTTATTTAATGGTCTGCTATTGCATTTGCATAATCAAAGTGAAACAAATCAGGCTTATGTAGACGCACATACCGAGGGGCTTGAGGCTGTGCTTGATTCGGTACAGGGCGCTGATCTGAATCATGTCGCATTAGAGTGTGAGCTCGATACTCTAATGCTGGAAAAGTTCTATCGCTTGTTCGCACAAACAGAAAAAGTGGTTTCTGTGTTCTCGCAGGGAATAAATCAGTGGTCTTATGGTACGGACAGAGTGAATGCCATTATTAACTGCCATTTAATTACAGGGCGAATCGGGCGGCCCGGGATGGGACCGTTTTCATTTACCGGTCAGCCCAATGCAATGGGCGGGCGTGAAGTAGGCGGGCTGGCAAATCAGTTAGCCGCACATATGGCCATTGATAATCCTCTGCATCAGAAAACGGTTCAGGGCTTCTGGCAATCACCTTATATTGCCAAAGAGGAAGGTTTGAAAGCCATCGATTTGTTCAAAGCAGTGCACGCAGGAAGAATAAAGGTGCTCTGGGTAATGGCAACCAACCCTGCGATGAGTATGCCGGATTCAGAGTTTGTACGTGAGGCGCTTGAAAAATGTGAGTTTGTTGTTGTATCAGACTGCGTGCGGAAAACAGATACAACAAAGTTCGCTGATGTATTGTTGCCTGCCCAAACCTGGGGCGAGCGTGACGGCACGGTTACAAACTCAGAGCGTCGAATTTCAAGGCAACGATCTTTTTTACCGATACCGGGTGATGCAAAACCTGACTGGTGGATTATCTCTGAAGTTGCAAAGCGAATGGGCTTTGCTGAATATTTTAAATATGACGAGCCGCACGACATCTTTATCGAGCATGCGGCGCTGTCCGCTTGTGACAATAATGGCTCGCGTGATTTTGACATCAGTGCATTCAAAAATATTTCATACACTGCTTATGATGAACTTGAGCCGGTTCAATGGCCGGTCAATCAGGCTTCAGCTGCCGGCAGTCAACGCATGTTTTCGGATGGCCAGTTTTTTACCGCGTCGAAAAAAGCACAGTTTATTGCGGTGAAGGCCCAAAGACCGGCAATGAAACTGAGTGATGAGTACCCGCTGATTCTGAACACCGGGCGAATTCGTGATCAGTGGCATTCCATGAGCAGAACAGGAAAGTCAGCGATTTTGTCAGCACATATTATTGAACCCTTTATTGAAATTAACCCGCTGGATGCCAAGGTGTTAGATATTGATAATGGTGGTCTGGTTAAAGTGACTAGCAAGAATAGCGAAATAATTGTCAGAGGAAAGGTGACAAACGAACAACAAAGAGGGAGTGTGTTTGTACCGATGCACTGGAATAACCAGTTTGCCAGCAAGGCCTGTGCAGACTCGTTAGTGGCTGCCAATGCAGACCCGATATCAGGCCAGCCGGAGTTCAAATACACACCGGTTAACGTCAGGCAGTATCGGGCGAAATGGTATGGCTTTTTGTTATCACGCAGAAAGTTACAGGTTAAGCAGGCAAGCTATTGGTCAATCTCAAAAGGCAACGGTTTCTGGCGCTATGAATTGGCAGGCGATGAGGCTGCTGAAAACTGGGCGGAATGTGCCCGCCAACTACTTTGCAAAAAAGCAGATGATGTAAACTGGATTGAGTATTTCGATAACACTAGCCGGCGCTATCGCGGGGCCCGTATTGAAAACAATGTCCTGGAGAGCTGTATTTTTATCGGCCCAGACATGAACTTACCCGAGCGTGACTGGCTGGGAAAGTTGTTCAGAAATGATCAGCTCAAAGAAAGTGACAGGGCGAGTCTGTTAACCGGTAAGCCGTCAGACGCTAAAGAAGATGCGGGCAGGGTTATCTGTGCGTGTTTTGGTGTTGGGATTAATACAATAAGAAAAGCTGTTTGTGAGCAGCAGTTAACGACTGCTAAAGAAATTGGAAACGTACTCAGGGCGGGTACAAACTGCGGTTCTTGTGTGTCCGAGCTGAAGAAAATCTTAGCAGAGAATAAATAGTAAGTGCGCTGGAAAGCTCCTGTCTGCAGTTTAACAAACAGGAGGCTGATGAGCTTAAGGTTTTAAATATGAGTAACCTTGCTCTTGTAGTTCCATTAATCTGACTGCACCGGCAGGCACAATAGCAACACCTTCGGTTAGTTTGGGTTTATTACCCGTTTTCTTTTCAATTTTTGCCATTGTATTAGCGCAGGCTGAAAATTTAATATCTGATTGAGAGAGGCTGGAAACGCGCTTAGATTGAGGGCTTTTTCTGGTTAAGATACTCAGACCAGGGCCGAAGGCAACAATTTCAATAGTTACGTTATCCATGCCGTAGTGTTTTTGTACATTAGAAGCGACATTTAGTGCGATAGTCTGGGTTTGAGGGTCCTTTGAGCTAACCTGAATGACGACTTTATGATCTGCTGCCAGTGCAGAGCTGGTAAAGAATGTGGCCGCGATAAAGCCAGCAATGCTTAGTAGTGATGCTATTTTTGATTTCATATGGAACTCCGTTTTGTGCGTGTCATAATTTTTACACATATTGTCGCTAATTAGCGGCATTGTGTCGTTACTGCATTGATTTTTTCGTCAAAACATATTAACTCATGCTCGCTAGGAATAGTAAGCAAATAGATAAAAATATTTTTAACTTGGATGGGAGTTTCAAGGAATATTAGTTTATTAGCAACTTCGAATAAATTGTAATAATTTTGTTAAATTAATGATTCCGCTGGTTGCAGTGCAAGCTATTGAAAAAAGAGCTGCTAAATAATAGTGAGAAACAAGCAGCTTAGTCCGGTTATGTAATACATAGAACCGTATTATAGACATCAGTTTTAGATAACAAGTGGAATGAAATAGAAATGATTTACGAGAATGGAAATAAGCCACTGGTGTCAGCATTGGTCAACGAGGACGATGCTGTACTAAAGCTGCTATTGGTATTTGTGACTAAGCTACCGGCGATGTTAAATGAAATAAGATCACTGTATGAGCATTCTGACTGGGAATCACTGTCAGAAAAAATACACAGCCTGAAAGGTACCGGCGGTAATTTTGGTTTTAATGAGTTAACTGAGGTTGCCAGAAATATTGAAGCTGAAATTAGTAAAAAAGAGTATTCACGTATAGATGTATTGCTGACGCAGCTTGATGTATTACAAAAACGCATCGAGGCTGGAGCCGCCAGTTACAGATAACCGGTTTTATGCTGCTGTAAGCTTCGACTTAATCATTATTATTTTCTTGCTTTCCTTGTTTGTTTTTTGTACGGGCTGTCATCAGGCATGTGCTGTCTGCTAACATGACACGGAGTTCTCAGCAATAATTTGTTATATCTTTCTAAATATCTTAAATAATTTGGTGTTTTTTAATCGGTTTTCTGTGGCGGGCATTGATTGTCATAGCTGGCTTGCTTTTACGTCTGCATACAACAATACTGAATATTAGGCGCTATACTACGATAATTGTACCTGCAGAAATTATCTAAGGATTTTTTATGAATGCTTTAAAGAATGTTATGTCTGTTATGGGCGGCCTTTTTATACTAACGATCATCATTGTTTTAATTAAGATTGCGCCAATGTATGAACGGTTTATGGCGTTTGACGAGGAGGCGGCGACTACCTATCTGACACTGGCCGAAAATATACTAACAACCGGTAATGCTGCTGATGCAACTGTCTGGAAAATGCAGGTAGAAGAGGGTCTTAGTGCAGCTGATGTAGAAGAGGCGATGTTATCGGTCGCTAATGAGCACAATATAAAAAATGTTGGCATACTACCCCTATATAAACAGATTGAAGCAATGAGCGGGAAGCCTTATCGCTTTATGAAAATTTTCATGTTTTGTAATGCGCTTACCGCTGCAAAAATGGCTGATTATAGTGATTCGTTTACCGCTTACCTGCCCTGCAGAGTGGCACTGCTGGAAGACAAGACAGGAAAGCTGTGGATATATAGCCTGAATATGGATTTGATGATCTATGGTGGATTGCCTCTGCCAGAGGAACTGAAAAAAGAGGCGCTTAATGTCAAAAGGATTATTCGAGATATTATGGGGCGTGGTTCAAAGGGCGAATTTTAGTCATGCTGGCTCAGACTTAACAAAAAAAGTCCTGGTTTTTCTCAGTCAGCGTTAGTTTCAAGCAGACTGAGGGTGTTAGTTAATAAAAGCCGGGTGTTATCAATATTGATGGGCTTTATAAGGTAGTCAATAAAGCCCGCTTCCTTTCCCCGTTTTATTTCACCGGGCATTGCATTTGCACTGAGTGCAAAAACAGGTGTCGATGCAAAATATTTTTCACTTCTAAGAATAGTTAATACCTCATATCCACTGATGCCAGGCAGGTTTATATCCATAAGGATCAGGTCTGGTAGCTCAGTCAGGGCAGTATCAATGCCTTCTTCACCGCTGGATGCTGTGATGAAGCGGGTGTTCGGTATTTGCTTTACAATCGACTTAAGCAATGCCTGATTAAGTGGCTCGTCTTCGATATAAAGTATGGTGTAGTGATGCTTTGTTGTGGCGAGAACAGTTTGGTTGTTTTTAATTGCGCGGGGCGGTGTCTGAGTTTCCTGTGCGGCTGCTTTAGGCAGCTCAAACCAGAATGTGCTTCCCTGTCCGGTCTCACTGCTGACACCTATTGTACCGTTCATGACGTCTATCAGTCGTTTGGTTATCGTCAGGCCAATGCCGCTTCCTTTTGTTTTTTCAGTTTGCTTTAAGCGGATAAAAGGCTGGAATATTTCCTTGAAACTCTCTTTTGCAATACCTATACCGGTATCTTTAATTTCAAACCGTACATGAGAGGTAGTTGAAGAAAGAGTGAGAGTGACTGTGCCACCGGGCAAATTGTATTTTATTGCGTTGGAAAGTAAATTCACCAGCGCCTGCTTGCAGCGTGTGTGATCGGCCTGAATGAACGGTAAAATCGGCAGGGTATTGATAAACTCGACGGTGATGTTTCGGTCACTCGCTTCGGGCTGAATCAGAGCGAGTGATTCATTTATAATATTTTCACAGGGTATGCTGCTAAGACTGATGTTAAGTTTTCCCGCTTCAATCCGGGTTATATCGAGTAAGTCATCGATCAGATAAAGCAGGTGTTCGCCTGCCACGCAGATATGAGAAATATAATCCTGTTCGTCATTGTCCAGATGCTGCTCCAGGTCTTCCTGAAGCAAGTGCCCGAAACCCAAAATAGCATTAAGCGGTGTCCGCAGCTCATGACTGATTCGGGAAAGGAAATCCGACTTTTCTTTGTTGGCTATTTCAGCTTTTGTTTTGGCTTGTTGTAATGCTGATTCTGAATTGATGCGCATGGTGACATCACGATAACTGAGTACATTACCAATGATCTGGTCGTTAATCTTCTGGGGATTGGAAAATGCCTCTATTAATCTGCCATCATCTAATTCAAGTAATATACCGTCATGCATAACAGGTGTGGATTTGTCTTTAAGGTGCACACTTATATGATGCTGTATCTGAGTAAAGTCGGCTATTTCAATCAGTGTTTCGGGGATGTTAAACAGATCAAGAAAGCCTTGATTGTAATTGGTGACCTGTTCATCATTATCAATAACCAGTATGCCGTCTGTAGCGGACTCAAGTGTGGCTTTGAGCTGTGACATCGAGTATTCGAGGTGATTCTCAATGATTTGGCGCTCATGAATTTGTTGCCTGAGGTTCAGGTTCAGCTCGTCGGTTTGCTGTTTTTTTTCTGCAATATCTTTTAATGCCGCATCGTGCTGAAAGCGCAAGGAGATAGAATCATGAATCGTTCTGCTCATGCGCGCAGAAGCAGTAATGATAAATCCCATAAAGGTAATAACCAGTGCAGCGGTTGTGTAGTGCAGTGTAGAGCCGAAGTTGAGCAAAGCAAACATCAGCGGTGTCATGTTCAATAAAGTGAAAACGATAAAGATGCTGTGTAACGGTGTCAGTGTTGCCAGGCCGCCGGCAGACAGCCCGGCAAGGACAACTGTGGTGTACATTTGCTGCTGTAGAGAATCTGACAGCATAATACTGCTGCCGGTAATGCCCCAGCCTGCTGCGGTTAAAACAGTGCCCAGCAAAAACAGCCTGTTCCAGAAATGCAGGTTATCCTGGTTGATTTTTTTATTAAAGAAAATATATATACTATAGCGATATACCATACACAGTGCCATATAGGCTCCCCAGAAGATCATGACGCTGTGCTGATAAATATCCCAGTTTATATAGATAAGAAAAGGGGCGACGATTACTGTTGCAACAATAGTAGCAGGGATATTTGAAAGCAGTAATTTTGAACGTTCAAGAAGAACGGCCTGTTCCAGAGAGGGAGTAGTAATAGCATTTGATTCGATAGGCTTATTCCCGGATGCCAGCACCATTTGTTGTATCCCTAATACAGCTATAGTGTGTGTTAAAGCACTGTATTTATTGTTTATTTGAGTATATCGGGATTATTGTTAAAAACAACTCACTAAATAGTGCATTATTGATTTTCGTTAACTGAACACAGAGAAAAGCAGTTTGATTTATTTTATTTTAATTGCAGTGCTGTTAGTGGTACTGATTGCTCCTCAGTTCTGGGCAAAGTCAATTTTACAGCGATACAGTACAGCGCGCAAAGATATACCGGCAACAGGGGCTGAGTTTGCTAGGCATTTGCTACAGGAATTAAAGCTCAGCTTCGTGAGTGTGGAGGCAACAGGCAGCGGGGATCACTACGATCCTGTATCCACTGCTGTCAGGCTGAGCGCAAGTAATATGGATGAGAGGTCATTAACCGCCATCGTCGTGGCCGCACATGAAACGGGGCATGCTTTACAGCATGCTGTGAGCTATCGGCCGTTTTTCTGGCGGGTTCGCTTAGTTGTCTGGGCCAGTTATGCGGAAAAAGTGGGCTCGGTGTTTATGCTGGCTATTCCGGTTATCGGTCTGATCAGCCGCTCTCCGCTTGCCAGCGGGGCTGTGCTGCTGCTGGGGGTGATGAGTATGATGGCGGCTGTACTGGTTCATTTTGTAACTCTGCCGGTCGAGTGGAATGCCAGTTTTTCCAGAGCCTTGCCATTACTTAAAAAAACAAACTATCTGGACGCTGCAGATATTAAAGCGGCGAGAAAAATTTTACTGGCCTGCGCTTTAACCTATCTGGCGCAGTCACTGATGAGTATGATTAACTTGTGGCGTTGGCTGCGGGTACTAAAGAGATAAATGATCAATGTTTCGACTAAAGCGTTTGTTTGATAAATATAAAAACTATTTCAGTGGCTGGCGTAAGCTGCTAATTGAAGTGCTGATTATTGTACTGGTGTTTATGGGGGTCAGACATTATCAAAGCCGGGACATGAGCAGCGGTCCGGCACAACCATTACACGGCACTTTATTAGACAATAGTAAAATTGACTGGGCCGCCTATAAGGGCAAGCCTTTGCTGATTCACTTTTGGGCTACCTGGTGTCCTGTCTGTCGCCTCGAAGAAAATTCTATCGAGTCAATTTCACAAGACTATAACGTGATCAGTATCGCTGCCTGGTCTGAAGATACATCAGCTTATATGCAAAAGCAGGGGCTGAGCTTTCCAACCTTAGACGATATTGATGGTGTCTGGGCTGATCGCTACGGTGTGACGGGTGTTCCGGCATCATTTATTATCAGTAAAGAAGGAAATATCGAATTTGCAGAAAGAGGATATAGCAGCGAGACAGGATTACGCTTGAGATTATGGTGGATAGAGTTATAAGATAGGGAATAAAAAAGCACACAGATTGCAGATGTGCAGATATGAAACTGGAGTTGTAATATGAGTCAGGATGCAATAACCCCGGAAGTCGCCGGTACTATTCCCGCATTATTTCGTGAACGGTTAAAGCGAAGCCCCGATAAAATAGCTTACCAGCAATATAATTTTGCTAACAAGCGCTGGGAGTCTTCAAGCTGGAATGAGATCGCAACGGAAGTGGCCCGCTGGCAGGCTGCTCTTGAAAAAGAAAACCTGCAGCCCGGAGAGCGGGTTGCACTGATGCTTAAAAACAGCCGTGACTGGGTGGTTTTTGATCAGGCAGCACTCGGTATGGGGCTGGTTACTGTACCGTTATACGTTGATGACAGGCCGGATAATGTGGCTTACATTATCAATAATTCCAATGTCAAGGTATTGCTGGTGCAGGATACCCAGCAATGGAAATGCTTAC
>JAOULC010000028.1 GCA_029882215.1 Gammaproteobacteria bacterium
TTATCAAAGTCATGATGAATATGGGTGTCATGGCAACCATTAATCAGGTCATTGACCAGGAAACGGCAATTCTCGTTACTGAAGAGATGGGACATACCGTAAAAGCTGTGAGTGAAGGTGAGCGTGAAGCCGAATTATTATCGAATATAGACGATGAAGGTATCGAGCGAATTCCACGCCCACCTGTGGTTACGATTATGGGGCATGTTGATCACGGCAAAACATCTTTGCTGGACTATATCCGCAAAACGACTGTTACCAGTGATGAGGCAGGTGGTATTACCCAGCACATCGGTGCATATCATGTAGAAACTGATAAAGGCGTTATCACATTCCTTGATACTCCAGGGCATGCTGCGTTTACCTCAATGCGAGCTCGTGGTGCTCAGGCTACCGATATCGTTATTCTCGTAGTCGCGGCAGATGATGGTGTAATGCCACAGACAATTGAGGCGATTCAGCATGCGAAAGCGGCGAAAGTGCCTTTAATTGTTGCAGTCAACAAAATTGATAAAGAGCAAGCTGATCCTGAGCGCGTTAAAAATGAATTAAGTGCACATGAAGTCATTCCGGAAGAATGGGGTGGTGAGAATATATTTGCACATGTTTCAGCGAAGAGTGGTGAGGGTGTAAAAGAACTCCTTGAAGCTATATCGTTGCAGGCCGAACTGCTCGAATTAACAGCTCGTAAAGATGGCAGTGCAATCGGTACGATTATTGAAGCCTCTCTCGATAAAGGTCGTGGTGTAATGGCTACTGTGCTGGTGCAGAGTGGCACGCTTAAGAAAGGCGATATTCTAATTGCCGGCAGAGAGTATGGTCGTGTTCGTGCGATGTTTGATGAGAATGGTGTGCCTGTTGATGAGGCCGGACCTTCGATTCCTGTTGTAGTGCTAGGCTTGTCAGGTACTCCGCTAGCGGGTGATGAGGCACAAGTTGTTGAGGATGATCGTAAAGCTCGTGAAGTGACTGAAATGCGCTACCACAAAGAGCGTGATGGGCGTCTTGCTGCTCAGCAACAGGCTAAATTGGATTCTATGTTTGAAAATATGGGCTCCGACGAAGTTAAAGTACTTAATGTGCTGGTTAAGGCTGATGTGCAGGGATCATTAGAGGCTATACGTGACTCCTTGATGAAGCTCTCAGCGAGTAATGATGAAATCGCAGTTATTATTGTCGGTAGTGGTGTTGGTGGTATTACTGAAACAGACGTTACTTTAGCAGCTGCATCTAATGCAGTGGTCTTAGGTTTTAATGTGAGGGCAGATTCAGCCGCGCGTAGAGCGGTATCAGAACGTGGAGTCGATCTGCATTATTACAGTGTTATTTACGACTTGATCGATCAGGTAACTGCCTCACTGACAGGCATGCTTGATGTCAGATATGAAGAAAGAATTATTGGTCTTGCTGAAGTAAAAGATGTCTTCAAATCACCAAAATTTGGTGCGATCGCAGGCAGTATTGTGACCGAGGGAACCATTAAACGCAGTTCACCAATCCGTGTGTTGCGTGAGAATGTCGTTATTTACGAAGGTGAGCTTGAGTCGTTACGTCGATTTAAAGATGATGTTAATGAAGTTCGAAGTGGTACTGAATGCGGTATTGGTGTGAAAAACTATACCGATGTGCGTCCTGGCGATCAGATCGAAGTTTTTGATCGTATTGAAGTTAAACGTACATTAAATGCCTAAAGACTTTTCTCGTACACAGCGTTTGGGTGAGCAGATTCGCAGAGAGTTATCGACGCTCATATTAAACGAAGTGAAAGACCCACGTGTGTCTATGGTATCTCTTACGGCCATAAAACTTAGCCGTGATTTAAGCCATGCTACGATTTATTGCTCTGTGATGGATTCGGCGGATAAAACTGAAACTATACAAGCCTTAAATCGAGCCTCCGGTTTTCTCAGAAAAAAACTGGCGGCAGTCATAACGGCTCGTATAGTGCCTGCGCTCAAATTTATTTACGATGAGAGCATAGAACGAGGCGCCCACCTGACTGATCTTATTAATGCTGCACGTAAAGATGATGCAGACAGAAGTCTGATTGATGATGATACTGCAGAATAATTATTTCTCGGCAATTTCAGAGTTTTAGTAGAGTGTTATATGTCCCGTCGTAAATCTCGTGGCCGACTGGTCAGTGGTATCTTGTTATTAAATAAGCCGTTAGAGATGAGTTCTAATAAAGCGCTACAGATTGTTAAGCATTTATTTAATGCGGCAAAAGCCGGGCATACTGGTAGTTTAGATCCGTTAGCAACAGGTATGCTGCCGATCTGTTTAGGCGAGGCAACGAAAGTTTCCCAGTATTTACTGGAGGCGGATAAGGTTTATCAAGTCAGTTTTAAGCTGGGTGAACGCACTGCCACAGGGGATGCTGAAGGTGAAATTGTTGAAACTAAGTCTTATGACTTGGTCACAGAGAAACAAATAAACGAGGTGATCCCGGAATTCTTAGGTGATCTCGAGCAAATTCCACCGATGTATTCTGCATTAAAACATGATGGTCAGCGACTGTATGATCTGGCTCGTCAGGGTGTTGAGGTCGAGCGTAAATCGCGGCATATACATATCAGTGAGATAGAGCTGTTGTCGTTTGAACAGGGCGTAGTCGAGCTAAAAGTCGCGTGTTCAAAGGGCACTTATATCCGTACCTTGGCAGAGGATATGGCCAGAGCTCTTAATACGGTGTCATATGTGACAAAACTGCATCGTCTTGAAGTGGGAAGCTTTTCAGATTATCCAATGGTGACATTAGAGGAACTGAGGCGTGCAGCTGAAGAAGGAGAGCAGCAGCTGGATAAGAAACTTTTGCCGCTGGATATAGGGATCATGACGATGCCGGAGTTAAAGCTGAACGATGACTTGTCGTACTATATGTGTTTAGGACAGCCTGTTCAGGTGCCAAATGCGCCGGCAAAAGGGCTGGTGCGTTTGTATAACGATAAGCGTTTTTTAGGTATCGGTGAGATTAATAGTGTCGGACTTGTCGCGCCAAAACGTCTCATGAGTACACAGGTCAAAACCAGTATTGAATGAGAAACTACCGAAGATACAATTAATTTACAGATATTTAGGCTAAAGTTGTCTAAAAATCAAAAACTTGTTTTGTCATGAATAAATATCATGGTAAAATCTCATGATTAGTATTAGCTATAAATTGTCCAGGAGCAATCAATGGCATTAACCAGCGCCAACAAGGCGGAAGTAGTAAAGTCTTACCAGACTGTTGAAAATGATACCGGCTCACCAGAAGTACAGGTGGCTTTATTAACGGCACGTATTACTGACTTAACAGGTCATTTTCAAAGCCATAAACATGACCATCACTCTCGTCGTGGTTTGTTAAAATTGGTTAACCAGCGCCGTAAATTGTTGGATTACCTTAAAGGTAAGAGCCAGGAGCGTTATAAAGACCTTATCACTCGTTTAGGGCTACGCCGCTAAATTTTGTAAGGGCTGTCTGCTGGTTTTAGCCCTGGTAACGGGGCATGAGTAATTCAGCCCCTCACCAAGGAAATATCCAGTGAATCCTATAACAAAAACATTCCAATATGGTGACAACACAGTCACCATTACGACTGGTGAGATTGCGCGCCAGGCATCAGGTGCAGTATTCGTCGATATGGACGGTACTGTGGTCATGGTTACTGCTGTTGCAGTGAAAGAAGAAGTGGCAGGTCGCGACTTTTTTCCATTGACTGTCAACTATCAGGAAAAAACCTACGCTGCCGGTAAAATACCGGGTGGCTTCTTCAAGCGTGAAGGCCGTCCAAGCGAAAAAGAAACACTGACTAGTCGCCTTATCGATCGTCCAATCCGTCCATTATTCCCTGAAGGTTTCACTAACGAAGTACAGATCATTGCAACTGTTATGTCGTTGAACCCTGAAATTGACCCTGATATAGGCGCATTAATTGGTGCGTCAGCTGCGTTGTCAATCAGTGGCGCGCCATTTAACGGTCCCATTGGTGCTGCCCGTGTTGCCTATATTAATGAAGAATATGTTATTAATCCTACTCTTGCTCAATTAGAGGATTCAAAACTGGATCTGGTTGTTGCAGGTACGGCTGATGCAGTCTTAATGGTAGAGTCAGAAGCAGATCAGTTATCTGAAAAAGTAATGCTGGATGCCGTTATGTACGGTCATGAGCAATTACAGACAGTTATTACAGCTATAAACGAGCTGGCACAGGAAGTGGGTGTTACCCCTTGGAACTGGACTGCACCAGAGCCAAATACAGCGCTGGAAACGGCAATTGCTGATTTTGCAACTGCGGATTTAACCAAAGCTTATCAGATTGCTATCAAGTTAGATCGTTATGCAGCTGTTGGTGTTGTGCGTGATGCTACGATTGCTCAATTGGCATCTGATGAGTGGAGTGCTGATGAAATCAGCACTGTGTTCCACGAGTTAGAAGGTAAAATTGTCCGAAGCCGTATCATTGCCGGTGAAAAACGAATTGATGGCCGTGGTACTGATGATGTGCGTCAAATCACTGCACGTACAGGCATTCTACCGCGTACACATGGCTCAGCTTTATTCACACGAGGTGAAACTCAGGCATTAGTAGTCACTACACTAGGTACAGATCGTGATGCTCAGATCATCGATGCTTTAGAAGGTTCACGTCGTGATCCGTTCATGCTGCACTATAATTTCCCGCCATTCTCTGTTGGTGAAGCAGGTCGTGTTGGTACGCCAGGGCGTCGTGAAGTTGGCCATGGCCGTTTAGCTAAGCGCGGTATTATGGCGTGTATGCCAACGCTTGAAGAGTACCCATATGTTATTCGTGTCGTTTCAGAGATTACAGAATCAAACGGCTCCAGTTCTATGGCTTCTGTTTGTGGTACATCAATGGCACTGATGGATGCAGGTGTTCCTCTTAAGGCTCCGGTTGCAGGTATTGCAATGGGTCTGATTAAAGAGGGTGACGATTTTGCTGTATTAACAGATATTCTGGGTGATGAAGATCACTTAGGTGATATGGACTTCAAAGTAGCGGGTACTGTAAATGGTGTTAACGCATTGCAAATGGATATTAAAATCCAAGGTATTACTCGTGAAATCATGGATAAGGCCTTAGTAAAAGCACAGGCTGCTCGTTTGTATATTCTAGAAGAAATGAATAAAGTCATTTCTGAAGCTCGTACAGATATGTCTGAGTATGCGCCTCGTTATGTTACGATCAAGATTAATCCTGACAAGATCCGTGACGTTATTGGTAAAGGTGGCTCGGTTATTCGTTCAATTACAGAAGAAACTGGTGCCAGTATTGATATTGATGATGAAGGTAATGTGAAAATTGCTTCTGCTGATCTGGCTGCTGCCGAAGAGGCCAGAATTCGTATTGAGCAGATCACGTCAGATGCTGAAGTAGGAAAAGTCTATAACGGTACAGTTAAGAAGATCATGGACTTTGGCGCATTTGTAGAGATTTTACCAGGTAAAGATGGTCTGGTTCATATTTCTCAAATCAGTGAAGAGCGTGTTGAATCGGTAACTGATAAATTGAAAGAAGGTGAGACCGTTCAGGTTAAAGTTCTTGAAATTGATAAGCAAGGTCGTATTCGATTAAGCATGAAAGCTGTAAATGAAACTGCAGAAGCATAATTCAGTCTCATTCAGTTAGTTAAAAAAAAGAGGCCATAGGCCTCTTTTTTTTGTTTATTATTTTCGTTTAAGAATTCAGCTGTTCCTTTTGTTTTACCTGGATATCATATTTTTCTAACAGTGAGTATAGGGTGGGGCGTGTCACGCCAAGTAGCCGTGATGTTTGCGCTATTTTACCGTGGCAGTGATTAAGGGCTCTTAAGATGGCATGTCTTTCTGCATCAGCACGCACTTCTCTTAAATTAAATGGCATTAGCTCCTCGTTATTATCAGTGTCAAGATCGAGATCTTCAGCTGTAATATACTGTCCATTTGACATAATGACAGCGCGTTTGATTTTATTGACTAGCTCGCGTACATTACCCGGCCATGAGTGTTGCTCAACGGCTTTTAAGGCTTCATCATTAAAGCGTTTCTTGGTTGTGCCCTGACTGGTTGCAATGGACTCTAATAATGCATTAGCTATGATGATTGAGTCACCTTGCCGCTCTCGCAGTGATGGTACATCGATAATGATTTCACTGAGCCGATAAAACAGATCTTCACGGAACAGACCTTCAGTTATCAGGTGGCGCAGATCTTGATGTGTGGCACAGACAATCCTAACATCGATAGGGATTTCCTGTGTGCCACCGACGCGCTCAATTTTCCGTTCCTGCAGGAAACGAAGTAATTTTGCCTGTAAGGCCGGAGGCATGTCGCCAATTTCGTCAAGAAATAGTGTGCCTTTATCAGTGACTTCAATCTTTCCCTTTTTTAAGGCGTTGGCGCCGGTAAACGCGCCTTTTTCATGGCCAAATAGTTCGCTTTCAAGAAGGTTTTCCGGGATAGCAGCGCAGTTAATGGCAGAAAACGGTGCATCCGAGCGGTTACTGGCAGTATGTAGTGCTCTGGCGATTAATTCCTTGCCGGTACCTGTTTTGCCTAAGATGAGGGTAGAAATATCCGAAGGGGCTACTTTCTCAATCATTTGAATGATATTGAGCATTTCGGGGCTTGATGTAATGATTCCAAAGTTATTATTATGAGCTTTGCTTTTCTCATACTCGCGAGTTTTCTGCTCAAGTCTTGCCAGGATAAATGCGCGGTCTACTACAAATGATAGTGTATCGGCATCAACCGGTTTTTGATAAAAGTCATAGGCCCCCATTCCGATCGCTTTTACGGCGTTTTCTTTTTCTTCCCGACCGGTAATAATAATAATTTTCGTATTCGGAGCCAGAGTTAAGATTTCTTCCAGTAATTTAAACCCTTCAGCGGAGCCGCCAGGATCTGGTGGAAGGCCTAAGTCAAGTGTGACAACGGCAGGCTCATATCGTCGCAGTGCTGTTAACGCAGATTTATTATCGTGGGCGATGATAACTTCTATGTCATCATTGAAACACCACTTCATCTGGCTTTGCAGTCCAGGATCATCCTCGATTACTAAAAGTGTACGTTTTTCTACTTTCACAATTCATTCCTGCTTGTAAATCGGCAATGTTATGGTAAATGTTGTACCTTGGCCTAAATGGCTTTCAACACTAATGTCGCCTTCAGCAGCGCGTATGTATTGCCTGCACTGATAAACGCCTATGCCCATGCCTGATAGTCCTTTAGTACTGCTAAATGGCTTAAACAGACTGTTTTTAATAAATGACTGATCCATGCCGCATCCATTATCAATTATATTTATTAGAACAGTGTGGTTTTTTTTCTCTACCGCTATATTAATGTATCCATCATCAGATGTCGCTTCTTGTGCATTTTTTATGATATGAGTGATGGCAGAAAGAATTTGTTCCTGTGAAACATTAATAATTAACCTGTTAGATGGAAACTGTGTGATCTTAGGTACCGGCTTGTTGTTATTATGTTCCTGAATAAGACTCAATAATAGCTTTTCTAAATCAAGTTCATGGGTTTCATTTTTAGCGGTCTCGCGCTTTAATTGTTTTAGTAAACTTTGCATTTTACTGACACTGTGTTCGGTTGTTGAAATCATGTCATCAATGAACGCGGGGTTGTTTTTATGCTGCTTTGCATTTTTACCTAGTAATGATAGCTGTGATACCACAGTCTTAATATCATGTATTACAAAAGCAGACATTTGGTTATAGGCTTCAAACTGTCTGGAGTTAGCAAGTGCCTCACTGTCCAGCATCTGGGCCAGTGCACTTGCTGCCTGATGACCAGATATCTTTAGAATATCGTAGTCTTCCCAGTTAAACTCTATATTAGCATGTGAGTGTGATAGTGTAATAAAGCCTACAAGACTTGTCTGGATGTTGAGAGGTAGAATGAGCCAGGCATTAGAGAGAGACAAAATAGTATTCGGTAGAACAAGTCCGGGGTAGTGCTTATTATCCTCTTTATATTCATCAATGTTAATGATCCAGTTTTTTTCCCGTAAATATAACAAAAAGTCCTGTTCGTCAATATTAGGCTGCAAGTGAGCCCAGTTAGCATGATAGTCTTCAGTGTATATATAAATACCACCTTCATTCTTAAGCCATATTCCGCCACCTGTACTATTGACCATAGAACTGATCTGGCGCAGTGCCCGATAGGCTAATTTATCATCCTGATTTTGTATGAATAGTGCCTTGGTCATCGAAACCCATTCATGTCGATAGTCATAATGATAACGGAAGAAATGTCGGCTGATATAGACAATGAGTCTGGCTCTCATCTGCCGGGACATAATCAGGATAAAAAATGCTAGGATCGAACCAATGAAAAAAATAGTTTGTAGTAAACTTCCCCATTCTCCGCCAGTGGCTTTGATATAGTAGCCTGCTGTCGCCATTAAGACGAGATATATGCCGGATATAGCGAGTGCGCCTGTATGAAAAACAACTCGCCTAGATACATTGAGTTCCAGGCGCCAGACGGGATTTCTTGAAATGGTAATAAATAACAGGGGAACAATAAAAATTTGAATAAATCCGCGTGATACTAATAGTGACTCTTCAATTTTATTAAATAATAAAGCGTCGCTAAACATAAAAAAATCATAGGCAAACATACTGCCTGTAGCGAGACATAGAAACTTTATATTCCAAAGCCGGTCCCTGTGCGTGTTTCGCATGACTTGCTCAACAAGCGCGAGCCCCAGAATTGATACAGCTGTTAAACAGAGTAAATAGAATTTTGTACCATATATGAAACTAAGGCTTTCAACTGAAAAAAATGGCCGCGTGATAGTTACTGAAAGCAAAACAACATTGATTGAAAATGCTGCAATTGTTAGCGAGAGTAAAATTTTATTTCTTGTAAGATTTTGATGGCTGGCGGTATATAGAACTGATAATAAAAGAGCTATCCAAGTTGCATATTTAATAATTTCGAGTGACTGATATACAACAACATCGAGTACGTCGTATTGTAGCTGAGTGGCAAGTACCAGAAACCAGAAAGAAGTTGAAAAAGCAGCTAGTGCAATTAGTTTATTAGAAATACCAGTGGTGATGTTAGGTAATGAGCGAATAAAAAGCGCAAAGTAAAGAATGGCTGCAGAGTAATAACTGATTAAACTAATGCTTTGATCCATAGGTTATCTAATTGTTATTGTTCTATTGTGGCAATTATAACAAAAAAACGCTATAGAGAGCGGTTTTTTTGGCTAATTAAATATCAAGATTTAAGACTATGATTGGAGAAAGTTAAACCTAGTAAACCAAGACCAATAAAAAAAGATCGATGGCACTGATACTGGGTTTACAGATTCTATCGGGACTACAAAGTCGTTATTGTCATTGTTGCCACTTACAATATCTTCTCAGTCCAGAATATACATACTGGCTGATTACGTACCAGGACTGGAATTACCTATTTGGATCGTATCATCAACCCACTGAACTGCAACCATATGGCCGGCACTATCAAAATTCAGATTAGTGTATGAGTAAAACGTTCTGAGTTGGTTCCGTGATTGACGTTGGATATATTGTTTGAAAAGAAAGTACCAGTAGCAGAAAGGTTAAGTTAACTTCATCTGTAGCTAATATGGCCACAAGAATTATGTCGCCATTGCTATCTGAACCGATAAAAGTTCAATGCTACGATCAGTTGTAAGATCATATATTTAAACGTTTGGGAACTAGCATTACAGCTAATTCGATGACAATGTTATTAAAAGAACTGCTAATTTTCCCAAAAGAATCACTTGAATCTGTTGACTGGTCTGTTTCAGCGGTTACGATACTTGGGCCAGTCGTTGTAATGTTCTCTATTATTTTTTGAATCATATATTGTGTTGCTATTTTTGTACACGCAGAATGCGTGTCATTATTATCTTTTCTTTTTTCAATAACCTACATTTATTTTGAATAAAATTAACTTGCTTTTCTTAAAACACAACAATAGCAAGTCAGATCGATTAAGAGTATTAGAAAAATAATAATATAGAATATATAGTAAAGAATGATTGCTAATCGACAGTATTGAATTAAATACTGTCGATTAGTGTGTGCTTTTATCAGCAATGAATATGAAGTGTATATTAAGCAGGCTCTCTTACGGGAGTGCAGTATAAAGCCTGTACTGTGCTACTGACTTCTTAGCTGGTTGGCCTCGAGCATATTACCTGAATCTGCTAATGCTTTTATTAAGTGTTGCTTGATTATATCTGAAGATGTTGAGCTGTATGCATGCTTTAGTAGTGGGATGCCTTTCTCATAGTTCTTATGCTGTTCTGTATATATTAAACCAAGTGTATCCTGAATAGCAGGGCTGTCAGGCAGGTTTAGAAGGGCTAATTTTGCAGTCTCAAGAGCTCGTTTATCATCATTCTCTAGGTAGCAGTTAGCTAAATTGTTAAGGATGATGGCATTATTTGGGAACTTTATAAGTTGAGATTCAAGCACCGTCTGTGCCTTTTTGATGAGGTTTTCGTTCTGCAATGCTAGTGAATATGACATTTGAATCTTTAAGTCGTCTTTGTTTTCAAGTGCTAATTCATCCCATGCGAAAAGGGCAGTGTCATTTTTATTTGAGAGTTTAGAGGTTAATAAAATCTTATTAGCTAACGTTATATTTTTACTTTTGTTCCATGCCTGCTGTAGGCTTGCTAGTGCATCAATATAGTCTTTAGCTTGTAAGTATAGGTCGGCCTCTAATTCGTGAGGAAAATGTGAGTCAGGAGTGAGGTGCTTGAGTAAGTCAATTGACTTCAGAGCAGTTGCTGAATCATTTTTACTAATACTAATTTTCGCCATTAGTATTTGAGCAGGTATATAGTCATTTTGGATCGATAAGGCCCTGGTTGTGTAATCTATAGCCTTGTTCAAGTCTTTTTTCGCAAGGTACAGGTGTCCCAGATGTGAGTATGCCTCAGGGTCTTTTGGTGCGAGAGAGGCCAGTAATAAATAGGTAGCAACGGCTTGCTTAATATCGTTTTTAGCTAGTAGTGCTTTTGCTTTTAAAAAGTATGCATGGGTATTTTTGTTATCTAACTTTGTTATATCATCAATAATAAAAAGGCTCTTGTCTGGCTGTTTGGTGCTGAGGTAGAGTTGAGCTAAAATAATACGAGGATTAATGGAGGACGGGTGCTTGTCGTTTATTGTTTCTAGTACTTTTGTTGCTTGATCAGCTTTTTTACTGTTAATTGAAAGTTTAAAGAGTAGGCTTAATGCTTTCAAATTTTCAGGGTGCTTTCCGAGTACAAGGCTGAGTCGTTCAAATGCCTTATCTATTTTATTATCCTGGATATCAAATCTAATGATATTCAAGTTTGAAAATAAATCATAAGGCGCTATTGCAAGTGATTTTAATAATTGTATTTTCGCTTTTTCATAGTTATTTGTTTCAAGTTCGATAGAGGTCGATACGTTAAGGGGTGTTATATCATTAGGTGATTGATTTAACCATTTATTTACAAAATCACGTGCATTTTTGAAATCTTTTTTTATTGTGTAAGAACTAACCATTGCTAACTTAGCATATTTTGAATTTGGCTTGATCTTAAGAGCTGTGGTGGCTGATTTCAATGCGTTTACGGTATCATTATTTAATAGGTGTGCTCTGGCAAGGTGAGTGTGGTAAAGGGAGTTATTTCTATTTAGTTTAATAGCTTTTTTTAATTCTATAATACTCCTTGTTGCATCTTTAGATGCCAGATATGCAAATCCAAGTAGGGCATGTAGATCAGCATCGTCTTTTGTGTGTAGCATTACCTCGTTTATGATTTCAATAGCGTCATCGATTTTATTAAGTTTTATTTTTGTTAAGGCCAGAGTTTTCTTGCTTCGTAACGGACTGTTTTCATCATTGGCGAATTCGCTTAGGTAGTCTTCAGCCTGAGTGTAGTCCCCTTTTTCATAGTTTATTAATCCAAGCATTATACCGCTTGATTTATGTTTAGGAGCCTGCTTTAGTATATCTTGAAAGGCTTTTTCGGCTGCATTTAGATCGCCATGATTAGAAATAAGACTGAAAGCTTCCTTGACTGATGCCTGAATTAGTCCCGGGCGTGATTTTGCAAGATAGTTGCTATAGGTGAATGACTCTTCAATTTTACCCTGAGCAACAAGCGCTTTAGCAAGCATATTGATGGCAGAGTATTTGTCCGCTGTTAAAATGTCGTATCTTTCAAGTTCAATCATGGATCTGGAGAGAATGTTCTCTGCATCTACATATCTCTTTTGTACCATAAATACTCGAGCCTGCCATAGCATGGCGTTTATATTGGTAGGAGCGGTTTCTATTGCTAGAGTGGTGTATTTATTTGTGTCGTCAATTTGCTGTAAAATTAAAGAGGTTCTGGCGGCACCAATAATGGCATCAACGTTATCGCTGTTTGATTTTATGGCTTTCATATACCATCTTTTAGCTTCATTATGTTTGCCTGATATTAATAACAAATCGGCATTTAATTTTTCGTATTCACTTTTGTCATTGATGCCTTCAGGGTTTATGTTGTCTAAGGTGCTTTGTGCCGAAAATCGTTTTCCTTGAAGGATTAGTGCCTTGGTAAGCAAGAGTTTTAAGTTTTCATTTTCTTTATCAAGGTCAATTGCTTTGTTAATTAGACTGTTTGCAGTGCTTCCTTCATTTAGTTTTAATAGTACGGTAGACATTAAAGTAAGCGCTTCGGTGTTGTCTGGTTCGAGCTGAAGTGCGTTCTTTCCCTCTATAATGCTGGCCTTAAATGATCCCTGTTTAAGGTAGAGCTGGGCAAGATCAAGGTGATCCTGTACTTTGATCTCTGGCTTATTATCACCGCACGAAGATAAGACAAATAATAGACATATGAGTATTGTTCTTATGCAATTTCTGTAGCTTGCTTTCATATGAGTTGTCCCTTTTAATTTGTAACTGAACTAATAATATTTCTTTTATGTTTTTTTAAGAAATATTTTAATTGTTTTCTTTTATTTTCACATCTTTCTGTACATTCGGAACTTAATGAAATCAAGGATGATGATGTGCTTCCTTTAATAAGCTCCTGTAGGTAAAGCAGTTTCGCGGCGCCACGACTGGTAGTGTTTTTGTTGTTGACATGATACCAGTGCCATACGATACGATCGTTTTTCTCCTTGGTCGAAATGATGCTCTCGATAATTTTAAAATCATCAATTAATATGACTCGAGTTGATTTTAAATGGTGATTATCTGTAATTGTATTTAACTCATTGATCAATTCATTGTCCTGGGTTTGTTTTCCATAGTAATAAATATGCAAAGCTATATCTGATACGTCACCCGAGCCAACGTAAATAACGTTATTCTCCAGGCTGGCTCCTTTATAGTTCGGATGCCATTTATTAAAATGTATAGGTCCTAGCCAGGGAGATGCTGCCTTAGGTGTTGTAAGGGTTGTTAAAGCGGTCAGTTTTTTGTTATTGATATAATGGTTTGAAGCTGCTGCAGTGGCTAGTAATGCTAAAGTAAGGATTATAAAAATATTTTGCTTTTGTATTGTTGTTTTTTTGGCTGTTGACGGGGTCAATGCCGGTGATGGTTTCTCGTGTTTTGTGATTTTTTGTCCAATATAAAACAGCGGAATTAAACTTACGCCATACAAAATCCAGCCGAAGGTATCATGGTCACTTACTAAAGGACTTTGCATATTACTATAATGTCCAATTAAGATGATTATATATATTCGTATCCAGTTTAGTAAGATAGGGAATAGTAGTGATAAAACTAAAAAAAGAATGCTTGAAGAGTATCTTGTAAAGTTTACCAGTGAGAAATAACTACAAAGTGCAATAGTGACAACGAGGTAGCGTATGCCGCTACAACCTCCTTCGATCACGAATGTTCCGCCAGGTATGGTTACCTGTGTTCCTTGAATAAAAGTAGGAATTCCGACCAGATTAAGTGAAAATTCATTAACTGTAACAGCGAGAGTTTGTAAAGTCGGGATTAGTAAGCTCCATGCAGGGACTGCAAGCATCAGCAGTAATAATGGAGCAATAATTGGTTTGCTTGCCTTAAATCCTATAATGCAGCTGTAGGAGAAAATAAATATAGCTGGCAATAGCGTTAGTTCGACGGTTTTCGTATCCGTTACTGATGCTAGTAACCAGATAACCAGAATAATGGCTAAAGGGATCAGTAAAGCCGGAGCCGGGATGATGGAAATTCCGGAAAGTTTTTTATTTTGCTGGGAAATTAAATAGAATGTTATCAGTGGAATAATAAAGCCATGAGAGTAGGTTTTATTATTATTCCAGATTGCGACCAGATCGCTGGCACTCTTCCAGTACAGTGTTATAAATATAATAAATAATGCTGCACCAGCCAGAAGGGCTGGTGCAGGCACCGTTATTTGAAAATCCTTTTTCATGTTATCAAGCATTAGTTAATCAGGCTTTTCCCTGTAGCTGATTCAGTATGCTTTCATCTTCAAGGGTGGAGGTATCTGATGTAATTTCTTCACCCTTGGCGATTGTCCGTAACAGCCGGCGCATTATCTTACCAGAGCGGGTTTTAGGCAGGTTGTCCGCATAACGAATCTCATCCGGTTTAGCGATGGCGCCAATCTGCTCGCCAACCCAGTTTCTGAGTGTTTGAGTAACCTCATCATCAACACCACCTGCAGGTCGTTTGCCCTTGAGTACAACATAGGCAAAGATAGACTCACCTTTTATGTCGTGTGGTTTTCCGACGACTGCGGCTTCAGAAACCAGTTCATGTGCAACCAGTGCCGATTCTATCTCCATTGTGCCTAAACGGTGGCCAGATACATTCAATACATCATCGATGCGGCCCATGATCCAGAAGTAGCCATCCGCATCTCTGCGTGCGCTGTCACCAGCCAGATAGAAGCGACCATCAAATTTAGGGTAATAGGTTTCTTTGTATCGCTGGTCATCACCCCAGATGGTTCTTAGCATGGACGGGAATGGCTTGGTAATAACCAGATAGCCACCTTTGTTGGCTTCGCTGATGCTATTGCCATCTTCATCCACTACATCAGCCATGATGCCGGGCAGGGCTTTTGTACAGGAACCTGGTTTAGTAAACATGGCTCCGGGTAATGGTGCGATCATGTTGCAGCCGGTCTCAGTTTGCCACCAGGTATCAACAATCGGGCAGCGCTCTTTACCAATGACGGTGTGATACCACATCCAGGCTTCAGGATTAATTGGTTCGCCCACAGTACCCAGTAAGCGAAGTGATGAAAGATCATAGGCATTCGGGTATTCATCACCTTGTTTCATTAATGCCCTGATAGCGGTCGGTGCAGTGTAAAAAACAGTGACTTTATGATCTTCAACCATTTTCCAGAAACGACCCGCGTCAGGTACGGTTGGTGCGCCTTCATAGATAACAATGGTTGAGCCTAACGCTAACGGCCCATAAGCGACATAGGTGTGACCGGTAATCCAGCCCACGTCTGCAGTACACCAGAAAACGTCGTTATCTTTTAGGTCAAAAACCCAGTTATTAGTAACGGCAGCGCCTAATAAGTAGCCTGCGCTGGAATGCTGGATACCTTTGGGTTTACCGGTGGAGCCAGATGTATACAGTAAAAACAAAGGGTGCTCTGAATTAACCCATGTTGGCTCGCATTGGTCGGTTTGATCCTGAATCGCATCGTGCCACCAGATATCTCTGCCGTCTTTCATCTCAATGTCATGTTTAGTGCGCTGATAAACAATGACCGTTTCTATGCAAGGGCAACCGTCGGCTGAATCGAGTGCCTGATCCGCTGCGGCTTTCAGTCCAACAATTTTGCCACCACGGTGTCCGCCATCGGCGGTAATTAACATTTTTGCACCGGCATCATTAATGCGGTCGCGAAGTGCCTCTGCAGAGAAGCCGCCAAATACCACTGAGTGAATGGCACCGATACGGGCGCAGGCTTGCATGGCAATGACGGCCTCTGGTGTCATTGGCATGTAGATGACGACACGGTCGCCAGCAGTAACACCTTTATTTTTAAGCGCATTGGCAAAGCGTGATACGCGCTGATGAAGGTCCCGGTAGGTGATAAAGCTGACATCACCCCGCTCACCTTCAAAGATGATGGCGTTTTTGTCTGCTTTATCGGTTAAATGTCTGTCGATGCAGTTGAATGAAACGTTTAATTCACCATCATCAAACCATTTAAAGTGAGGCGCATTAGACTCATCTAAAACATTATTAAAGGGTTTGTGCCAGTCTAGCATTTCATTGGCTTGTTGAGCCCAGAAGCCGGTGTAATCATCGTTGGCTTGCTGGTGCAAAGCAGTCATTTTTTCTGCATTGATACGGGCTTGACTGATAAAGTCATCATTAGGCGAAAATTGACGGTTTTCGATTAAAACCGATTCAATGTTGTCTGAACTCATTGTGCGAAAATCCTCAAATGTATAATTTTTAATTATACTATAAGCATACTGTGTCATGTTAATTGCTTCAATAGCAGGAAGGCATTAGCATAGTGATTGTAGTTATATATTAAAAGATGCCTGTTGACTGGCTTTTATACTATCTATATCCCAGTGTTGAAGTGCCCATTGCCAGAACTCATGAAGTGGAGCCAGAGCAAGGTCTTGTGGTGGTGACTGATTCAAAAAAGTAAGTGCCTTGGTCATTATTTCAACAGTGCTTTGCTGTTCTAGCGATAAATCTTGATGTGACTTGCTCAGTTTGCGACCATTATCGTACATTGCAATGGGCAGATGACCATAAGCTGAGGTAGTAAAACCGAGCTGCTGCTGTAAATAGATTTGCTGTGGTGTCGAACTTAGTAAGTCGGCACCTCTAATGACCTCGCTGATACCTTGCTCTGCGTCGTCTACAACGACGGCCAGTTGATAGGCAAAGAAACCGTCACGCCGCTTAACAATGAAGTCACCGCACTCACGCTCAATATCGACTGAATAGGTTCCCTGAATCTTGTCGTTGAATATAACTGTTTCAGTTGTGGTCAGGCATCTTAATGCACGGGGGGAGCTGGCTGAGATTGTTTTTTTACGACAATGGCCGGAGTAAACAGGGCTGGATGTTTCCAGCCTGAGCTTACTGCGGCTACAGTCACAGGCGTAAATCAAGCCTTTTTCTTTTAGCTGTTGCAAGTAATACTGGTAGTGCTCAGTTCGGTTGCTCTGGTATAAAACCTCTTTATCCCATTCAAAGCCAAGCTTATCGAGTGTCGAGAGAATAAGGTCGGCTGAGCCTGGTATTGTTCTGGTTTGATCAATGTCCTCAATCCTGACCAGCCACTGGCCCTGTTGAGATTTAGCTTGCAGGTAGCTGCCCATAGCAGCGACTAAGGAGCCGAAATGTAATTTACCGCTGGGGGAAGGGGCAAAGCGCCCTCTGTATTGGTGTTTAGCTTTAGTCATGGTAATAAAAAAGCCGACAGTTCGGCTTTTTTAAATTGACAGAGACACTTGAGGAAATTAGCCTCTGATTTGCTTTTCGCGAATTTCATCGAGACTCTTGCAGTCAATGCACTGAGTCGCCGTTGGTCTTGCTTCAAGACGACGAATACCGATCTCAATACCGCAAGTTTCACAGTAGCCGTAATCACCAGAGCTGATTTCTTCCAGTGTCTTATCGATTTTCTTGATCAGTTTTCTTTCGCGGTCACGTGTGCGAAGCTCCAGACTGAATTCCTCTTCCTGAGATGCCCGGTCAGCAGGATCCGGAAAATTAGCTGCATCATCTTTCATGTGATGGACCGTGCGGTCAACTTCATGCATTAATTCATCTTTCCAGTTATTGAGGATTACAGTGAAATGCTCAATCTGGTTTTCATTCATGTATTCCTCGCCTTTCTTTTCCTTGTATGGTTCGATGGAATTGAAGCGAGTTGATGAATCGTCAGCCATTGCGATACTCCGTGATAGCTATGTCAATAAAGAAGCGCGAGTTTTTAACAAATAGTTGCGCGCATTGCAAGTTTTTTGTTTTTATATAAGGCCTAAAGGTAGCATATATTAAAATAGAAAGCCGCTTAAAGTTCCCATAAATTCACCGCTTTATTTATCGGGATCTAGCTCGATAACTCGTGAGCGAATCGCACCGGAGTGGAAATGAATTTTGAGAATATCATCAACCGCTAATTGCTGGCTAGAGACGATGTTATTGGTATCCTGCAGTCGATTAACGATTGCATAGCCTCTGGCTAGTGTCTGCAAAGGGCTCAGCGCATTGAGTGTGCGCGCTGATGAAGCCAGTTTATGTTGCTTGATTCGCTGTTGGTTAATATTTGACTGTTTTAGCCGCTCGATCATCGCCTGTAGCTGCTGACGCTTTTGAGATACTAAACTAGCCGGTGTGTGCTGATGTAAATGGCTGAGTTTAAGCCTTAAAGCAGACTGTTTGCTTAAAAGCCGGTTTTTCCAGACGTTAAACAAGCGTTTATCAAGGTCTATGCGTCTGTTTTTAAGCTGTGCTAGTCGTGATCGAGGATGCTGTTGTTTAAGTCGCTGCCCGAGCCAGTTCAATTGTTGTTGTCGTTGTTGAAAGTGCTGCTGCATTAATTGCAGAAGGCGGTCAGTGTAGTAATCATAACTTTGAAGGTAGCTGGACTGATCGGGCGTTACCAGTTCAGCGGCTGCGCTGGGAGTTGGCGCTCTAACATCCGCCGCAAAATCAGCTATAGTGGTATCGGTTTCATGGCCGATCCCGGTCACAATGGGTATATGACAGGCTACGATTGCTCTGGCAACCGCTTCTTCATTGAACGACCATAAGTCTTCCAGTGAGCCACCACCACGAACCAGTAATAATACATCGCACAGCTTATGCTCAGAGGCCTTATGAATCATCTGAGCGATTTTAGAGGCTGCATCGGTACCTTGTACCGGGACAGGGTAGATGGTTACCGGGATGGCAGGGAAGCGGCGCTCTAAGACGCTTAATACATCGCGTATAGCAGCACCTGTGGGTGAGGTGATAACACCAATTCTGCTGGGGAGCGTGGGTGGTTCTTGCTTATTGCTCTCGTCAAATAAGCCTTCTGTGACCAGCTTTTTCTTTAAATGCTCAAATTGTTGTTGAAGCTGACCATCACCTATTTCCTCAAGGCGATCCACCAGTAGCTGGAATTCCCCCCGGGCTTCGTAAAACCCAATACGAACTTTTGCCAGAACGTGGCTACCATTCTCTGGCTTAAAATCCAGCAACATATTGCGGTTCCGAAACATAACAGCGCGGACCTGACAACTTGAGTCCTTAAGGCTGAAATACATGTGACCAGAAGCCGGTTTGGCAAAATTTGAAATTTCACCCTCAATCCACAGCGGCGGTAGATTGTTCTCAAGCAGATCTTTCACCATGTTATTGAGCTGGCTAATGCTGAGAGGAATGCGGTCTTCTGAAGGTAATGCCATGAATACTGCTTAAATTAATTTTTAGAGAAAGAGGGCTAGTATATAGTTTGTCGGCATAAAAAAGCCGGGCAAGCCCGGCTTTTTTAGAAAAATTTAAGCGACACTTAAGAGTGAGGGCCTGCATTTTTCTGACTTTCAGCTTGTTGCATGCCAACTTCTGCTTGCTTAGCGGCTTTGTTCAGCAGCTTAATAGCTGTTGTAAAATCGCCTTCTTTTGCAGCTTTCTCTGCTTTACCAAACAGGGTTTTAGCATGAGATTTGGCTTTTTTCTTATTGATTGAACCATCTTTTTTCACAGGGTTAGGCCAGCGAATGTCGCGCCATTCAGCACCGGCTTTCTTTGCTTTATCGACTGTTGCAGTAGTATCTGCAAGTGCCATTTTGTAACCTGCTTCATCGGCGTTGTACATGCCAACTTTAGCCGCACTGCAACCACTTAGGCCTACTAAGCCTGCTAAGATGATACCAGCTAACGTAGCTTTTTGAATCATTGGAACTCCTCACATACTGGTTTTGAAATAATAATTTGGCATTATTAGAAGTTAATAAGTTATTAAGTTATTAATTAACCTGCCTTTCTTAAACGCCGTTCTTATATTTTTAAATATCCGGCCACTTGATTCTAACGAAGTTGACTCGAAAGTAAAATCATTTTTTATTATTTACCTTTTAACGGGTTAATTCTATAATTAAAGGATTTTATAATATACGCGGGATAGCCATGCGAATTGTTCAGGATGCTCTTACCTTTGACGATGTTTTACTGATTCCAGCTCATTCTACTGTTGTGCCTAAAGAAGTTGATTTGGCCACTCAGCTGACCAAGAAGATCAGGATGAATATTCCGCTGCTATCAGCAGCAATGGATACGGTCACCGAGTCCAGACTGGCCATTGCTCTGGCGCAGGAGGGCGGGATCGGTATCATCCATAAAAATATGACACCGGCACAGCAGGCTGCTGAGGTTCGTCATGTAAAGAAATATGAAAGTGGGGTTATTGTTGAGCCGATTACGGTTGATTCGTCGGCTTCTATCCGCGATGTACTGGCTATTACTCAGGAATATAAGATATCTGGAGTGCCTGTCGTCGATGGTGAAGAGCTGGTTGGTATTGTCACCAGCCGTGATATGCGCTTTGAAACGCAGCTGGATAATCAGGTTTCATCGATCATGACACCAAAAGATAAGCTGGTGACTGTATCGGAAGGTGCCAGCCGTGAAGAAGTGGCTGCACTATTACACAAGCACCGTATTGAAAAAGTACTGGTAGTGAATGATAAATTTGCCCTGCGTGGCATGGTTACCGTTAAAGATATCCAGAAATCGGATGATTTCCCCTATGCCTGTAAAGACGAGCAGGGTCGTTTACGTGTTGGTGCAGCAGTCGGTACCGGTGCGGATACAGAGGAGCGTGTAAAGGCACTGGTAGCAGAAAGTGTAGACGTGATTGTGGTAGATACGGCTCATGGTCATTCACAAGGCGTTATCGATCGGGTGAAGTGGGTTAAAGAAAACTTCCCTCAGGTACAGGTGATCGGTGGCAATATTGCTACTGGTCAGGCGGCGCTTGATCTGGTGGCTGCAGGTGCTGATGCGGTTAAGGTTGGCATTGGCCCGGGCTCAATTTGTACTACCCGTATTGTGGCTGGTGTTGGTGTACCACAAATTTCTGCGATTGATAATGTTGCCTTGGCTTTACAAGGCACTGGGGTGCCGTTAATTGCTGATGGTGGTGTGCGTTTCTCCGGTGATATGGCAAAAGCACTGGCTGCCGGTGCTTATAGCATCATGGTGGGGAGTATGTTTGCCGGCACTGAAGAAGCCCCGGGCGAGATTGAACTGTTTCAGGGACGTTCGTATAAGTCATACCGTGGCATGGGCTCTTTAGGTGCCATGGCGCAGGGCTCCAGTGATCGTTATTTTCAGGATAATAAAGACGGCGAAGAAAAGCTGGTGCCTGAAGGTATCGAAGGCCGTGTTGCCTATAAAGGTCTGATGGTGAATATTGTGCATCAGCTAATGGGTGGCGTACGTTCGAGTATGGGTTATGTCGGCTGTAAAAACATGGAAGAAATGCGCACGAAGCCCGAATTCGTCAAAGTGTCTTCGGCTGGTATGCGTGAATCACATGTGCATGATGTGACCATCACCAAAGAAGCCCCCAATTATCGTATTGAATCTTAATTGTAGTAACTTGTAGCGCAGCCTTCGGGCTGCGTTTTAATTTAATTCTCTTTTAATATTGCTTTTACTTTTAGCAAATCAGGTAATCCATGACTCAAACAAATATCCATGATGATCGCATTTTAATACTCGATTTTGGTTCTCAATACACCCAGCTGATTGCCCGTCGCATTCGTGAAGCGGGTGTTTACTGTGAATTATATGCCTGGGATATTAGCGATGAGGATGTTAAAAACTTTAAACCGAGCGGTATTGTTTTATCGGGTGGACCGGAAAGCACCATCGGTGAAGATGCACCGGTAGCGCCGCAGATTGTTTTTGAACTGGGTGTGCCGGTATTGGGTATTTGCTATGGCATGCAAACCATGGCGGCTCAACTGGGCGGTAAAGTTGAAAATGCAGATCAGCATGAATACGGCTTTGCTAAAGTTCGTGCCCGAGGTCACACAGCATTATTAAAAGATATTGAAGACGAAGTGACCGAAGAAGGTTACGGCTTGCTTGATGTCTGGATGAGTCACGGCGATCACGTCACCGAATTACCGGCTGGCTTTAAACTAATGGCATCAACCGATTCTGCACCGATTGCCGGCATCGCCAATGAAGAGAAGAATTTCTATGGCGTACAGTTTCATCCAGAGGTAACTCACACACTACAAGGTCAGCGAATCATTGAACGTTTTGTTCATGGTGTTTGTGGATGTGAGTCATTATGGAATGCAAGCAATATTGCGGAAAATGCTATTGAAACCATCCGTAAAGATGTTGGTAGTGACGAGGTTGTCTTAGGTTTATCGGGCGGGGTTGACTCATCGGTGGTGGCGGCTTTATTGCATAAAGCGATTGGTCATCAGCTGACTTGTGTTTTTGTCGATAACGGTTTACTGCGTTATAAAGAAGGCGATCAGGTAATGGCAACCTTCGCTAAAAATATGGGTGTGAAAGTCATCCGAGTGGATGCTGAAGCACGTTTTCTAGATGCATTAAAAGGCGAGAATGATCCTGAGAAAAAACGCAAAATTATTGGCAATCTGTTTGTTGATATTTTTGAAGAAGAATCCAATAAATTAAAGAATGCTAAATGGCTGGCGCAGGGTACTATTTATCCGGATGTAATTGAGTCGGCCGGCGCTAAAACCGGTAAAGCACATTTAATTAAATCACATCACAATGTGGGTGGTTTGCCGGATTACATGAAGCTGAAACTGTGTGAACCATTGCGTGAGTTATTTAAGGATGAGGTGCGCAAGCTGGGTGTTGAATTAGGCTTGCCACATGAAATGGTTTATCGTCACCCTTTCCCAGGGCCGGGTCTGGGTGTGCGTATTTTAGGTGAAGTGAAAAAGGAATATGCAGATCTTCTGCGTTTAGCCGATCACATCTTTATTGAAGAGTTATTCAAACACGATTTATATCACGGTGTCTCACAAGCGTTCACCGTGTTCCTGCCTGTTAAGTCTGTGGGTGTGACAGGGGATGGCCGGCGTTATCAATACGTTGTCTCATTGCGCGCGGTAGAAACCATTGATTTCATGACGGCTCGCTGGGCACATTTGCCGTATGACTTCCTGGATCTGGTATGCCGTCGTATCGTCAATGAAATTGATGGTATTTCACGCGTGGTTTATGACATTACCGGTAAACCGCCGGGAACGATTGAGTGGGAATAAACGGATCAGTTTTGTAAAGTAAGGAATAAAAAAGGTTGCGAATAGCAGCCTTTTTTATTTTGGACATAATGACGGATTTTAGAATAAGATGAATAAAGATGAGCACTGGATGCAGCATGCGCTTAAGTTAGCCGGGTTCGCTGAACATAATGGTGAAGTTCCTGTCGGTGCTGTTGTTGTACAGAATGATATGGTGATTGCCGAGGGCTGGAATCAGCCGATATCAACTCATGATGCAACGGCGCATGCCGAGATAGTGGCGCTCAGAAAAGCCGGTTACACAATGAGTAACTATCGCTTACCGGACACTACGCTCTATGTAACGCTTGAGCCTTGTGTGATGTGTATCGGTGCATTGATTCATGCCAGAGTAGGCCGGCTGGTTTACGCGGCGAGTGAGCCTAAAACAGGTGCGATAGAAAGTGCATTTCAGCTGTGTGATAGTGACAAGCACAATCACCGGATTGAAATTGTTGGCGGTGTATTGGCGGATGAGAGCAGTGAGATGCTAAAAAGGTTCTTTAAAAAGCGCCGTAATGATAAAAAAGGTTTAAAAACTAAAAACAGTCTCTTTAAGTATATTCCTGAATAATCTTTTTATAGCTGTTAAAACGGATTCGGCTGATTAAGCCCTTGTCAACAGCCTGATTAATCACGCAGCCCGGTTCAACCTCATGCTTGCAGTTTGAAAACTTACATTGTCCTGCAAGATCTCTTATTTCTTTAAATCCATACAATACATCGTCAACCGAAGTATTCCATAAGCCAAAGTCTCTGACGCCAGGTGAGTCAATGATATCGCCGCCATCAGGTAAATGATAAAGCATAGAGCTGGTGGTGGTGTGAGTACCTTCACCGCTGGCGGCGGAGACTTCGCCGACACGGATATCCTGCTGCGGTAAAAGTGTGTTAATGAGTGAGGATTTCCCAACACCTGATAGCCCGACCATAATGGATGTGCGCTTATTTAACTCTGCTTTAAGCGCTGTTGTGCTGAGGCTGTCTGTAGTGCTGGTTGGTAATACTTTATACCCAAGTTCGCGGTACTCATTTAACAGAGAATTAAGATCGGTGTCATCATCAGCCAGATCGGTTTTATTAATAATGATCAGTGCGCGCGCCTGAAGGTTTTCTGTGGCAACCAGATAACGGTCTATTAGATAAAGGTTTGGTACCGGCTTAATTGCCATGACGATAACAACCTGATCGATATTGGCCGCCATCGGTTTTAATTTGCCACCAAAACCGGGTTTTTTTAGCAGTGTTGTTCTTTTCAGGATAGCTGTGACAACGGCATCCTGATTTTCTAATTTTTGAATAATAACATTGTCGCCGCAGACGATCTGTTCAATGTTCTGTCTTGGGTGACAGCGAACTAGTTCATTGTTTTCAATCTCAACAATAGCTGTTTTGCCGAAATTGGTAATTACCCGTCCCGTTATGCCTGTGGTATCAGCATGTATATCATCATGTTGTTCAAGTTGCTGCTGTTGATTTGTTTTAATGCGGCGTTGTTGTTTTTGTGTGAGTCGGCGAGCCATTATGAAAGCGTAATCTCATTGAGCCGTGCAGCACAGATAAAGTCATTGACGGAGAGGCTGCCGATACTATGTGTTGTGAAAGTAATTTTGCAGTAATTGTAGCTGACCTGCATATCCGGGTGATGGTCCTGCCGGTGAAAAATCCAGGCTGCAGCATTTATAAACGCCATTGTTTCATAATAATCTTTAAATTTAAATTCACGACAAATACTTTGCCCTGTCTTATCAAGATGCCAGAGTAGTTTGAGTTCATCAAGGTAAGTTGCCAGCTGCGGTTTACTGATGAACTCGTCTGTGGTGACAGGTCTGCATTGCTGCTGAGAAAGTGCCGGCATTAGAAACGGTAATATTTTTTATTTAAAAAGTTAATGACGGCATCTGTATCTTCGTTAAACCAGGGGGCATTTGTGTTATCACGGCAGACTCGTACCTGCTTACCCAGTGCTTCAATTGATTTCACGATACGATTCTCTCTTGTATAGACAGTATCTGTATGGCATTTAAGGCAGTGATTTTGATGCACATCTTTACCGTGTTTCATCATGTCCTGCTTGATATCTGAGGCCTGCGCTATGCCTGAAAATAAAATGAGGCCAAGTAGTATTTTATAAGTCATTCGGTTATTCCTGATTAGTTAAATGCGCAATTCTGACCGGTGCAGGGGGGTGCGAGTCATAAAAAGCAGAGTGTAAAGGGTCCGGTGTTAATGTGTTTGCATTTTCTTTATATAAATTAACCAGTGCGCGAATAAGATTGTTAGCATCGCTCTGTTTGGCGGCGAATGCATCGGCTTCAAACTCATTTTTACGCGAAAGCATGGTCATTACCGGGTGCATAAGGAATGTAAACACAGGCAGCACCATGCTAAATAAAATCAATGCCATATAGGTTGATGTGTTTTGTACACCCAGGGCAGTAAAGAACCATGATTGGTTCATCAGCCACGCCAGCAGTGCCAGACCTAATAACGAAATCGCAAAGGACAAGCCGATACTTTTGATGATGTGTTTGTGTTTGAAGTGCCCAAGCTCATGCGCGAGTACGGCTTCCAGCTCATCATCATCAAGGGTCTTTAGCAGCGTGTCATAAAAAACAATTCTTTTATTGCGGCCAAAGCCTGAGAAATAAGCATTGCCGTGGCTGGAGCGTTTGGAGCCATCAATTACAAATATGCCGTTACTGGAAAAACCACATCTTTCTAGCAGGTTGGTAATCTTGGTTAAGGTCGCGCCTTCTTCTAAGGGGGTGAATTTATTAAAGATGGGTGCGATCCAGATTGGGTATGCCCAGGCAATTAAAAGATTAAAGCCCATCCAGACCAGCCAGGTGTATATCCACCAAAGTTCGCCGGCCCGATCCATTAACCAGAGTACTACAAAAATGAGAGGTACGCCGAGCAGTAATGAAAGTGCGGCGCCTTTGAAAATATCGATGATAAAGGTTCTGACGCTGGTGTTATTAAAGCCAAATTTTTCTTCTATAACAAACGTGCTGTAAGCGGAGAAGGGCAGATCCAGTACAGATGAAATCAGCATTAAGGCAAGGATGACGCTAATGCCTGTTAACATGGGATTTAAACCGAAACCCTGAATATTTGTATCGAGCCAGGCAAGTCCGCCGCCGAGTGTCCAGACTAATAAAAGAGCGGTGTCATAAAGTGCGGGCCAGCGACTAAATTTGTTTTTTGTGGTGGTATAGTCCGCGGCTTTCTGGTGATCTTGCAGCGATATCTTGTCTTTAAAGGCATTGGGTACTTCAGCGCGGTTGGCCTGAATATGAGCAATATGACGCTGATTCAGCCAGAATCGAACAATCACGGATAAACTCAGCATGATTAAAAATAAAACGGTAAAATTATGCAAAACCTGCTCCTGTGGGTACAAATGCTATCAATCGCTATATATTACCCTACTATTGAATCATAAGCTTATGAGATTATTAAGGTTATTGATTGCTGTAGCGGCTGACTTACTCGCTGGCAGGGTTTATTCTATCAATGTTAATTATGGGATGAGAAATGACTGAGCAAAGTCAGACTGACAAAAAAGAGAATTTAATCTGGATTGATCTGGAGATGACCGGGTTAGAGCCACAAACTGACCGGATTATTGAAATTGCCACGATTGTGACCGATAAGCAGTTGAATATTCTGGCGCAAGGTCCTGAACTGGCTATTCATGTCAGTGATGAATACCTGGATGGTATGGATGAGTGGTGTACTAATCAGCACGGTATGTCCGGTCTGACTCAGCGCGTTAAAGACAGCAAAATCCTGGATGCTGATGCTGAGAAACAAACGCTGCAGTTCTTAGAGCAGTATGTGGAGAAAGGCGCTTCACCGATGTGTGGTAACAGTATTTGTCAGGATCGTCGTTTTCTGGCTAAATGGATGCCTGAACTGGAAGAATTTTTTCATTATCGCAATCTTGACGTGAGCTCATTAAAAGAACTGGCTAACCGTTGGGCACCGGGTAGTATCAAAGGTTTTGAGAAGAAAGGTTCCCATCTTGCGATGGATGATATTAAAGACTCGATTGCTGAGCTGGCTTTTTATCGGGAGAAAATCCTGAAAATATAGTGTGTCATGCACATTTAACAATGTTGTGACCCGGATCGGTATTTATTTTAACTCATTAGGCTATTATTTAATCACTCTCATTTGAGTCTCCTTTTTGTTGTGGTTATTAGGGCCTGCTTCCCCAAAGCAGGCCTTTTTTTTGCTCTGTCATATTGTAAAAGCGGTATTCTGTCTTATCCTCATGATTTTATTATCAGTTTTTGTCAGCGCGGCTTTAGATATGGAGTACCTTTAGGTATGATGGCGCTAAGTTGCACTGAGCGAAAGGCCTGATACTTACATGTTCAGGCTAAGTAAAATGTACATTTGAGGCTAAATGCTTTGAAAATGCATCTAAACGATGGCTTTGCTGCTGCTTGAAAAATAAACAATAATACATATAATATTAGAGATTACTTATAGAGGGTTATACCAATGTCAATCGATCGTATCGTTTTTGCTTTTGCGGGTTTGGTTATTTTAGTGAGTCTGGCTTTATCTCAGTATCACAGTGTTAACTGGTTATGGTTAACGGGCTTTGTTGGCTTGAATTTGTTCCAGTCAGCTTTTACACGTTTTTGTCCGTTAGCGAATATTTTGAAAATGTTGGGTAAGAAGCCAGGTTGTGCCTTCGAGTAAAAATATCTCATTTTTAAGTCTCCAATAAAAAAAGCCGCGATTAGCGGCTTTTTTTATGTCCTGAGAACGCGGCTGCGTTAGTTTTCAACCGGTGTATCGGTCTGATTTCCCCAGTCTGACCAGGAAGAGGGGTAACCTTTTACGTTTTGATAGCCGAGTTTGCGCAATACCAGATACGATAATGCTGAACGGTGATGAGTGTGGCAATAACAGATAACTTCTTTATCGGCTGTCAGACCAAGCTCATTTAAATGCGCCTGAATAATGTCATCGGCTAGCAGCCGCATATTGTGTTCTTTATCCATCATATCAGTCCACTCATAGCGAATCGCCCCCGGAATATGTCCGCCTCTGGCGGCAAAGGCTTTTTCACCGGTAAATTCCTGAATACTTCTGGCATCGAGCAGAGCGACCTTGTCATCATCTAAGTGATCTAAAATATACTGGCGGTGCGCCAAATATTTTTCTGATATTTCTGCCTGAAAATTTGTGGCTGTTGCAACTGTAGGTTCGCTTGTCAGAGGGTGGCCTTCGTTAGCCCAGCTAACTAAACCGCCATCTAAAATAGAGGCTTTATCATGCCCTAAAGAATGCAGGGTCCAGACTAAACGGGCAGCCTTACCACCACCTTCGTCATCATAGGCAATAACGTGAGTATCACTGGTCAGACCAATAGATGACATAGCCTGATTCAGTTTTTCAATGTCAGGTAAGCGACCCATGACCGGTTTCTCACCGCTAATGATCATTGGGTAGTCCAGATATACAGCTCCGGCGATATGGCCTTTGCTGTATTGATCCGGTTTACACATATCAACAAGAATGATGTTTTCTGAATTTAGAATGTGTTCCAGTTGTTTAGGGTCGATGACCAGAGGTAGATTGCTCATAAATATCCTGTTTGATTTAACGGGGTCTTAAAATAGTGTTTGTTGCGTTATCACGGTTACTGACTTCAGGGTAGTCCAGAGAGTAGTGCAAACCACGGCTCTCTTTTCGTGCGATGGCGCATTGAATAATCAGATCGGCCACAACCGCTAAGTTGCGCAACTCAATCAGGTCGTCTGTAATCCTAAAGTTACCGTAATACTCATCAATTTCTTTTAATAACAGGTTGACGCGGCTTTTAGCGCGCGCCAGACGCTTGTCTGAACGTACAATACCGACGTAGTCCCACATAAACTGACGCAATTCATGCCAGTTATGTGTGACGACCACTTCTTCGTCGGAATCCGTGACCTGACTTTCATCCCAGTTTGCTATGGCTGGCATGGGGATTTTTTCATTGAGCTGACTGATAATGTGTTTGCCGGAAGATTCAGCGAACACAAGGCATTCTAATAATGAGTTACTGGCCATTCGGTTAGCACCATGTAAGCCAGTCGAGGCGGTTTCGCCGATGGCGTAAAGGCCGTCGATATTGGTGCGGCCATTTAAATCTGTTTTTACGCCGCCACAGGTATAATGCGCAGCCGGTACCACCGGGATGGGCTCTTTGGTCATATCAAAACCAAACTCAAGGCAACGTTTGTGAATGGTGGGAAAGTGAGACTTAATAAAAGCGGCTGGTTTGTGGCTGATATCAAGATAGACGCACTCTGTACCCAGTCGCTTTATTTCATGGTCGATAGCACGTGCCACAATATCACGCGGTGCCAGTTCACCTTGCTCATCAAAGCGATCCATAAAGCGCTCACCGTTCGGTAAAAGTAATTGACCACCTTCACCGCGAACGGCTTCAGAAATCAGAAAGGACTTGGCTTGTGGGTGATAAAGACAGGTAGGGTGGAATTGCATGAATTCCATATTAGCCACCTCACAGCCTGCTCGCCAGGCAATGGCGATGCCATCTCCGGTTGAACCATCAGGGTTTGAGGTATAAAGATAAACCTTGTTAGCGCCACCGGTGGCTAAAACCACAAAGCGAGATTTGAAAGTTTCCACTTTTTCTGTATCACGGTTAAGAATATAAGCACCATACACGCGATTGTCTGCTAGCTTGAGTTTCTTACCGGTAATCACATCGACTGCAATGTGATTTTCAAACAGTGTGATATTGCTATGGTGGCGGGCGTGGTTAACTAATGTAGTCGCCAGAGCCTGTCCGGTTGCATCGGCGGCATGAATCACGCGGCGGTGGCTGTGCCCACCTTCTCTTGTCAGGTGAAAGTCCCGTTTACCGTTTTTATGCTGGTCAGTAGTAAAGGGTACACCAAGGTCAATTAACCACTGAATATTGGACGGTGCGCCTTCGACAGTAAACTTAACAGCGGCAGGGTCACATAAACCAACGCCTGCGTTCAGGGTATCCTGTATATGTGAGTCAAAGCTGTCGGTGGGTTTTAAAACGGCAGAAATACCGCCCTGGGCATAATAGGTACTGCCTTCTTCCAGCGTCTTTTTTGAAATCACCGCAACCGAAGCATGGTCTGCAATTCTTAGTGCGAGACTCAGGCCTGCAGCGCCTGAGCCGATGATGAGAACATCATATTGATGCTTAGTATTTGTCAGAGAATCAGTCATTTATTGAGTTTAATGGAATTGTTGTGAATTATCAGTGTCTATCTGCATGTTAATTATTATTAGTATTCAGGTTGCGGTGGATAGTGGTCACAAGTTTAAACAACATTGTTGGATTTGAATATTCTTTCTTGCAATCAGCTAGTGAAAAAAATGATGATAAAGTAAACTGCATGATCAGGATAATAAGAACTAAAAGAAAATAATCTTGTCCTATTTATTGAATGGGACAGCAATGCGGAGGTTTTGGTCCCATATGGTCGACCATAATGCAGATCAGGCACTGGTAAAAAGAGTTCAGGACGGTGATAAGCAGGCATTTAATCTGCTGGTATTAAAATACCAGTCCAGAATTAACCACCTCGTATCGCGTTTTTTGCGTAACGCGGCTGATGTTGAAGATGTAACACAGGAAGCCTTTATCAAAGCTTACAAAGCGCTACAGAATTTCAGAGGTGACAGCCAGTTTTATACTTGGATGTATAGAATTGCGATTAATACCGCAAAAAACCATCTGGTTTCATCAGGCAGGCGCAGCCCGAATGGTGGTACGCTGGATGCTCAGGAAGCAGAGCAATATGAAGGTGCTTATGCCTTGCAGGAGTCCGCTACGCCGGACAGGGAACTACAGGCAGAAGAAATCAAACAAACGGTTAACAATGCGATTGCTACGTTGCCGGAAGACCTTCGGGTGGCTATAACATTGCGTGAGCTGGAAGGTTTAAATTATGAGGAAATTGCACAGGTCATGGATTGTCCGATCGGAACAGTAAGATCGCGTATCTTTAGAGCGCGAGAAGCCATTGATTTACAACTGAAGCCACATCTTGATGCGTAGTCAGCAGATGATGGTAATAAATGACCGGCTTGTGTGTAGGAGTATATACAGATGAAAGAAGAATCAGGCGTACGAATTTCAGAGTTTCTGGATGGTGAGCTTTCCATAAAAGATCTCAATAGTTTAAGCAGAGATTGTCAGCAAGCTGAAAACAGAAAACAAATACAGGATTTTGCCCGTATCGGTCATGCTATTCGCGGTGAAAGTGATGTGTATACATCAATCGATGTCAGTGATGCGGTGGCCAGAGCAATTGCCGATTTGCCGCTGGCTGCACCTGAATCAGCGCAGCGCTCCGAGCGATCACAGCGCGGGATATTTTCATCTGGCTGGTTTAAACCGTTATTAGGTGCGACTTTTGCGTCGGCTGTGGCGGTGTTTACTGTACTGGTCAATCAAACAGTGAGTACGGTTAGCGATAATCATGCCATACCTGCGGTTGCTCAGCAGCAGGCTATCACCCCTGAAAATATTGAGTTAACACAGTTCGCAAGAAACTCTGAAAATAGTGAAGTTGATGTAGCCGTACGCAATGAACTGAACAACTATCTGGTGAATCATGCGCGATCAGTTTCTGGCGGAAACTATCAGGGCATGGTGCCATATGTTCGTGCTGTAGCTTATGAGCCTGGACAAACTGAAAAATGATGTGCATAGAGACAAACTAATATGATGAAACGGTTGTTAGCGTTTGCTGTAATGAGTAGCGTATTTTCAGCTCCGGTATTGTCAGAAACAGTACAGGACTGGATGATGAAAATGAGTAATTCAAGTCATCAGGGTAATTATGAAGGGACTTTTGTTTTCTGGCGTGATCAGAAGTTAGAAGCGATGAGTATAGCCCACGGTAGTAAGGATGGCCGTATCTGGGTTGCACTGGAATCACTTAACGGCGAGCCGCGTCGTCTTATCCATGAAAATGGCGAAGTTATTTCGATCTTTCCTGCAAAGCAGCTGGTCAGTATTAATGAAATGACTTCAAATCTGCCGTTTCACCCGGTACTGCCTAAAAATATAAAACAACTGAATACGCATTACGAATTATCCATGTCCGGTCTGGATAGAGTGGCTAACCGGAATACCCAAGTAATTCTGGTTAAACCCAAAGATGGCTATCGCTATGGTTTTAAATACTGGCTGGATAAAGATACCGGCTTGATGCTGCGCTGTGATGTGATTAATGAAAACAAAACTGTACTGGAACACATGATGTTCACGGAATTTCATTACCGTGAGTCACCACCTGATATTGCCTTCAAGCCAACTCAAATACCGGCAAATTATAAAGTGTTAAAACAAGACGAAACACAGTCACTAAAGGCGGATGATGGCTGGATAGCCAGCCGGCTTCCTGCCGGTTTTATGCTAACGAAAAATATTCTTAAACCCATGCGAAAAAAACAGAACAATGTGCGGCAATTGATCTTTAGCGACGGGCTGGCTTCGGTATCTGTTTTTATTGATCAAAACGTCAATACAGCACATCGTTTAGATGGCAAGACAAAGATGGGCTCTGTTAATGCCTATGGCTTAATGCTGGATCAGCACCAGGTGACAGTGATTGGTGAAGTGCCGATGGAAACAGTAAAGCTGATAGCTGAATCGATAGAACATCAGCGATGATTGAGGAGCAGGCCAGCGTCGTTGAAGTCAGGTCTGAGCAGATTATTGTCCAGACCTTAAGAAAGTCATCTTGTAACAGCTGTGCAGCCAATAAAGGTTGTGGTACGGCTGTTCTGTCTAAATCCATTGGCCAAAAACATTCTCTGGTTACGATTACTAAAGACAGCGGGATTGAGCCGCTACTCTTGCCGGGTGATCATGTGGTGATTGGTATTAATGAAAATATGTTGTTTACCGGTTCACTGCTGGCTTATTTAATGCCGCTGGCCGGGCTCTTTATTTTTGCGCTGGCGGCTAACTGGTTCGGTACCCTGCTGGCAATGAGTGGTGAGCTACATATTGTGCTTGCTGCGATCAGCGGGCTTTTTTGTGGTTTGTTGATCTCCCGACTTTATATTATTAAAGGTCGCCATCATGCTGATTTTGCACCAGTTTTGCTAAGGAAACTACAGCAAGTTGGCGCTGTCCGTGATAATATTCTGCTGCCTTAAAACCTAAGTTCTGTCATTTCAGGATCATATTATATGTTGAGCTATAAATCGCTTTGCCATAAAAGCGTGTCATCTATTGTTTTTCTGTCTATCTTATTGATTTCAAAGAGTTTGTTTGCTTCATCTTTACCGGATTTCACTGTACTAGCTGAAGACAATGGCTCGTCTGTTGTTAATATCAGTACCACAAAAAAAGCAAACGTCGCCCCTTTTAAGGGTATGGAGTTACCTAAAGACAATCCATTTGGCGACCTATTCAAACACTTTTTTGGTGATCAGTTTGGCAAAGATGGTCAGGGCGATGGTTTTCCTGATGATAAAGCTGAATCTTTAGGCTCAGGTTTTATTATTTCTGATGATGGCTACATACTCACCAATCATCATGTTGTTAATGGTGCAGATGAGATTATCGTCCGCCTGAATGATAAGCGTAGTTTGCTAGCCAAACTGATTGGCTCCGATAAAATGACCGACGTGGCACTGCTTAAGATCGAAGCAGAAAACCTTAATCCGGTAACAATTGGTAATTCTAATCATTTAAAAGTAGGTGAGTGGGTACTGGCTATTGGCTCACCATACGGTTTTGATCACTCAGTTACAGCGGGTATTGTCAGTGCGAAAGGACGCAGCTTGCCGCGGGATGTTTACGTGCCGTTTATCCAGACTGATGTGGCGATAAACCCGGGTAATTCGGGCGGGCCATTATTTAACCTTGATGGTGAAGTGGTGGGAATTAATTCACAGATTTATACCAACACAGGCGGCTTCATGGGCTTGTCGTTCGCCATTCCGATCGAAGTGGCTATGGATGTGGTTTCTCAGCTTAAAAAATCAGGTCAGGTTACCCGTGGCTGGTTAGGTGTATATATCCAGGAAGTCTCCAGAGAATTAGCCGAGTCATTTGGTCTGGACCGTCCGCAGGGGGCTTTAGTATCTCAGGTTATCAAAGATTCACCGGCACAAAAGCACGGTATCTTAGCCGGTGATGTTATTTTGAAATTTAATGGCAGCCGAGTAACGGACTCTAATCATTTACCGGCACTGGTAGGCCGCGTTGCTGTTGGTACAAAAGTTGAAGTTGAAATTCTGCGTGATAAAAAACGCAAAGTCATTAAGGTTGTGATTGCCGCATTATCAGCAGAAGAAATAGCCAGTGCAGACCCAGCCGCGGCAGAGAAACAGTTTGACCGCATTGGTTTGCAAGTCAGAGAGACTGATAACAAAGAAGGTATTATGGTTGTCGATGTAAAACCAGACAGCGCTGCTGCGAATACCGGGTTGAGAGCGAATGATGTGATTTTAATGCTAAACCATAAATCGCTTTCTACAGTATCTGAATACCTGAAAGTGATTACGGTATTGCCGCTGAACAAGGCTATCCCTTTGTTGGTGATGCGAGATGGCGGCCGAATGTTTCATGTTTTGAAACTAAAAGAATAGTTTTTAGAAAATGAGTTGGACGCTGTTCAGTCGTAGCAACTGCTCTTTATGTGACGCTTTTGAAGAAGAACTAAGCGTCCATTTACCAGAAGTAAAATCAGCCTGTGAAAAAGTTGATGTTGATAGCTGTCAGGAGTTACAGGCGCTTTACGGAAATGATGTGCCGGTATTAACTTATAACCAGCAGATAATCTGTCAGCATTTTTTTGATAAAGATAAAATTTTAAAAGTAACCCCTTAACTATGCAAAAAAACATACGTAACTTTTCAATTATTGCCCATATCGACCACGGTAAATCAACACTGGCTGATCGTATTATTCAGATATGCGGAGGACTTGAGGATCGGGAGATGTCGGCTCAGGTTCTGGATTCGATGGATATCGAAAAAGAGCGGGGTATTACGATTAAAGCTCAGTGTGTATCACTCGATTACAAAGCGAAAGACGGTGAAACCTATCACCTGAACTTTATAGATACACCGGGCCATGTCGATTTTTCATATGAAGTGTCACGATCACTGTCAGCCTGTGAAAGTGCACTATTAGTTGTGGATGCCTCTCAGGGTGTTGAAGCGCAAAGTGTGGCGAATTGCTATACCGCGATCGAACAGGGTCTGGAAGTAATTCCTGTACTCAATAAAGTTGATTTGCCGGCAGCTGATGTTGAACGTGTATCTAAAGAAATTGAAGATGTGATCGGGATCGATGCGTCAGTTGCCTGTCATGTTTCTGCAAAAACAGGGCTGGGCGTCATTGATATGATTGAGCAGCTTGTTGAATTAACGCCGGCACCTACAGGTGATGCTGAAGCAGAACTGAAAGCACTGATTATCGATTCCTGGTTTGATAGCTATGTCGGTGTGATTGTACTGGTTCGAATTGTGCAAGGCACAATAAAGCCCAAACAAAAAATGAAAATCATGTCGACAGGTATGGTCTACCCGGTAGACTTCGTCGGTGTATTTACACCAAAGCGTACCAATAAGGATCAGCTGGCAGCGGGTGAAGTTGGTTTCATTGTCGCCGGTATTAAAGAAATTGCAGCGGCAAAAGTAGGCGATACAATTACCCTTGCTCAGAAGTCGGCGGTGGAGCCCTTGCCGGGTTTTAAAGAAGTTCAGTCGCGGGTCTTTGCAGGTATGTTTCCTGTATCCAGTGACGATTATGAAACACTGAGAGATGCACTGGATAAATTAAAGTTAAATGATTCATCACTTAACTTTGAACCGGAAACATCATCTGCACTCGGCTTTGGTTTTCGTATCGGTTTCCTTGGTATGCTGCACATGGAAATTGTTCAGGAAAGGCTGGAGCGCGAATACGACCTTGATCTGATTACATCAGCACCGACGGTGATTTATGAAATACTAAATACCAAAGGCCAGACGTTTCAGATTCATCGCCCCGATGATTTGCCGGAAGTTAATTATATTGAAGAAATTCGTGAGCCGATTATTGTTGCAAACATTCTTGTGCCACAGGAGTATCTGGGTAATGTCATTACCCTGTGTATTGATAAGCGTGGAGTACAAACAAAAATGCAGTACATGGGGAATCAGGTTTCTGTCAGTTATGAAATGCCAATGAGTGAGGTTGTGCTGGATTTCTTTGACCGCCTTAAGTCCGTAAGTCGTGGTTATGCTTCATTTGATTATGAATTTGTTCGCTTTCAGGAAGCTGATTTAGTTAAAGTAGATATCCTGATTAACAGTGAAGTCATTGATGCCCTTGCAATGATTGTACACAGAGATAATGCGGTTTCGCGCGGGCGTTTGATAACCGAAAAAATGAAAGAATTAATTCCGCGACAAATGTTTGATGTAGCCATACAGGCAGCCATTGGTAAAGGCATTATTGCGCGAACAAATGTTAAGGCGCTGCGCAAAAATGTTACTGCAAAATGCTATGGCGGTGACGCCAGTCGAAAGCGTAAATTACTGGATAAACAGAAAAAAGGTAAAAAGCGCATGAAGCAGTTTGGTAGTGTAGAAGTCCCTCAGGATGCATTCCTGGCGGTATTAAAAATTGAAAACTAATTAAAATAAATTATTTAACAGGAAACATAATGAATTACGATTTTGCCTTTTACCTTTTTATGGGGAGTCTGGTCACAGGGCTGATCTGGGCGCTGGATAAGTGGTATCTGTTGCCCAAAAGACTGGCCCGCGGAGAAAGTGAGAGAAAAGAGCCGATAATTGTAGAATATGCTAAATCTTTTTTCCCAGTATTAGCGATTGTGTTTTTACTTAGAGGGTTTGTAGTCGAACCTTTCAGAATACCATCCGGTTCGATGCTGCCAACGCTAAATATTGGTGATTTTATTCTGGTCAATAAATCATCGTACGGAGTCCGCCTGCCAGTGGCTAATAAACTGATATTTGGTGACGCCAAGCCAGAGCGAGGTGATGTGATTGTATTTCGTTACCCGCCGGAACCCAGCGTAGATTACATCAAACGAGTTATTGGTCTGCCAGGTGACAGAATTGCTTATCGTGAAAAAGTGCTATATGTCAATAATGTAGCGGTTAGTCGCTCATTTATTTCGCAGTATACCGGTCCCGGAGAAATCAGGGCCAATGAGCATCTGGAAGATTTGCACGGTATTACACACAATATTTTGCTTAAACCTGGTTATCTGAGTCCTGAAGGTGAATATACTGTCCCTAAAGGGCATTATTTTGTAATGGGTGATAACCGCGACAATAGCCGGGATAGCCGGGTTTGGGGAACCGTGCCTGATGCTAACCTTGTAGGCAAGGCCTTCATGATATGGATGAACTGGAGTGATGATGGTATCGACTGGAAGCGTATAGGCAATATAATTGATTAATAAATTAAATTTTACTTTTGGTATCCAGAGGAAGAAAAATGCATAAACAAAAAGGCATGACAATGGTGAGCTGGATTGTAGTGATCTCTTTTTTAGGGGTTGTTGCAGTATCTGCACTGAATATTATTCCGTCTTATCTGGGGTTTTTTAGTGCCCGGTCAATCCTTGAAACATTAAAAGATGACTCGATTATTAAAGGAAAAACAGCCTCACAGATTAAAACGGTTATTAATGAGCGTTTTCGTTTCAATAACATACGTAATGTCGATGCAACAAAAGCCATTACCTTCAAAAATAAAGGTACCTCAGACGGCTCTGGTTACACCATTATGCTGAAGTATGAAGACAGAGGTAAAATCATGGGTAATTTGTATTTCGTGACGGTGTTTAGTCATGAGGTGGAGATCAATCCTTGATTCAGGATATAAATAAACTGTGTCAGAAAATAGACTACACATTCAATAATGAAAAATTATTATTGGAAGCGTTGACACACCGTAGCGTCGGCTCAATTAATAATGAGCGGCTGGAGTTTCTTGGTGACAGTGTGCTGAATTTTGTTGTTGCCGAAAAACTGTTTGATTCTTTACCTGATGCCAGTGAAGGTGATCTTAGCCGTTTAAGGGCATCCGTTGTGAAGAAAGAAAGCCTGGTTGAAGTGGCGAAAACTCTTCAGTTAGGCGACTATATTTCCTTAGGCAGTGGTGAATTAAAAAGTGGCGGTTTCAGGCGTGAGTCAATTCTAGCCGATGCTGTTGAGGGAATCTTTGGCGCGGTTTTACGAGATGCGGACTTTGATACCTGTAAGCAATTAATCTTGCGCTTGTGTGAGTTTAAAATTAAACAGACTATTGAAGATGGTCCTGAAAAAGATGCCAAAACACAGTTACAGGAGTACCTTCAGTCACGCCGTTATCGTTTGCCTGAATACACAGTGACAGATATATCTGGAAAAGCTCATCAGCAGACATTCACGGTCGAATGTTTTATTAAAGAACTGAAAATGAAAACAACAGGTGCTGGTCGCAGTCGCAGGATTGCCGAGCAAGAAGCGGCTCAGAAAGCCATTGAATTAATTGAGTTAGCCGGTTAATTATGCCTAAAAGTGAAGAAGGTCAGAGTACATTGAAATGTGGTTATGTCGCTATCGTCGGTCGTCCAAATGTCGGTAAATCTACATTATTAAATTATATTGTCGGACAAAAACTGAGCATCACAGCCGACAAGCCTCAGACAACGCGTCATCAAATACTGGGTGTTAAAACGACAGAGAAAGGTCAGGTCGTTTACGTTGACACACCGGGTATTCATTCCGGCGGTAAAAAAGCCATCAACCGTTATATGAATAAAGCGGCAACATCAATTACCAGTGATGTTGACGTGATTGTTTTTATTGTACAGGCGTTGAAATGGACGGATGAAGATCAGGCTGTGCTTAACAAACTAAAAGAAACAAATGTACCACTGATTCTGGCGGTTAACAGAATCGACTGGGTAACTGATAAGTCCCGCTTGCTACCGTATCTACAAGAAATGCAGTCAAAACATGATTTCTCGGATATTGTGCCTATTTCAGCACTGAAAGGCACGCATGTTAAAGAACTTGAAGACTTGATACAAAAGTATCTGCCTGAGAGTGAACCGTTCTTCCCAGATGATCAGCTGACCGACCGCAGTGTACGCTTTTTATCGGCTGAGATC
>JAOULC010000029.1 GCA_029882215.1 Gammaproteobacteria bacterium
TTAATGAGCCGCCCACTGCACGCTGGCCAGATCAATGCCGTCTTTGTACATATCCCATAACGGGCTCAGTTGCCGCAGCTTCTCTACCGCTTTGCGCACTTCGGTAATCGCATAGTCAATCTCTTCCGCTTGTGTGAATCGACCAATACTGAAACGCAGTGAACTGTGAGCCAGCTCGTCATTACGACCTAAAGCACGTAACACATAACTTGGCTCCAGACTGGCCGAGGTGCAGGCCGAACCACTGGATACGGCCAGGTCTTTCAGGCTCATCATCAGGCTTTCGCCTTCAACAAAGTTGAAGCTGACATTGAAAATACCCGGTACGCCCAGTTCCATATCGCCATTGATATAAACCTCTTCCATGTCCTTTACGCCATCCCATAATCGGTTGCGTAAGGCCAGAATGTGAGCACGGTCTTTGGCCATTTCTTCTTTGGCAATGCGGAATGCTTCACCCATGCCAACGATCTGGTGGGTGGCTAAGGTGCCTGAACGCATGCCGCGCTCATGACCGCCACCGTGCATCTGGGCTTCTAAACGAATTCTTGGTTTGCGGCGCACGTATAACGCACCGATACCTTTCGGGCCATAGATCTTGTGAGCCGATAAACTGATCAGGTCAACTTTCATGGTTTCGATATCAATCGCCACTTTGCCGGCGCTTTGCGCCGCATCCACATGAAACACGATGCCTTTTTCACGGCACAGTTCACCGATCGCGGCAATATCCTGAATGATGCCGGTTTCATTATTAACGTGCATGATGCTGACCAGCGTGGTGTCGTCACGCATTGCGTCTTCAATGGTTTTTAACGGGATAATGCCATTTGGCTGCGGATCAAGATAAGTCACCTCGTAACCTTCACGCTCGAGCTGACGACAGCTGTCTAATACCGCTTTGTGTTCGGTTTTGCTGGTGATGATGTGCTTACCTTTTTTCTGGTAAAAATGGGCCACACCTTTTATTGCCAGATTATCTGACTCGGTAGCACCGGAGGTAAAGACGATTTCTTTAGGGTTCGCGTTCAGTAAGGCGGCCACATGCGCACGCGCTTCATTAACACCCTCTTCTGCCACCCAGCCAAATGAATGTGAACTCGAGGCCGGGTTACCGAAATGGCCGGTCGGGGTTAAATACTGGATCATTTTTTCAGCCACCCGCGGGTCGACCGGTGTGGTTGCTGCATAGTCAAAATAGATAGGAAGCTGCATAATAGTTCTCAACGAGCCTCTTGACGTAAGGCTGAGGCCTGTCGTTTTGCAAGCGCAAATCGACCATTAATTTCATCTCGCTGCATCGCAAGCTCTTTAATACCCGGGCGATTCACAAATTGTGACAGCGTAATATCATTGAGAAAGCCGTATAAACGATTGCTCAGCTCAGACCATAACTCATGCGTCAGACAACGCTGACCATTTTGACAGTCGCCTTTACCTGCGCAATTAGTAACGTCAACTTTTTCATCAACCGCCGCAATAATTTCAGCCACAGTAATAGTCTCTGCAGAGCGGGCTAATTTATACCCCCCCCCCGGACCTCGTACACCATCAACTAAACCATGCTTGCGCAGCTTGGAAAACAACTGTTCGAGATAAGATAAAGATATACCTTGACACTGTGAAATATCAGCTAATGTTACAGGGCCAACACCATCATGGATGGCCAAATCCATCATCGCCGTAACACCATAACGACCTTTGGTAGATAATCTCATATGAACTCCCATTGAATTCCTGACTAGATTAGTAAGGAATTTATCTTAACCTACTAAAATAGTCAAGTATTCGATGATGAGATTATTTATTATTCTTCACTCAGGATAAATGAACCGGAATCAAAAGGAAATAAAACGATATATAACAGCAACTTAAGAAATATTAGCCCAGTTCAGATAATTCCCGATGCATCTCGTCGGGGTCAGACAAGTTCAGCTCAAGTAGGCGCCTTAAATGAGTCAGGCTCTCTAAATCAATATCACCCCACTCAAGCCCAACCAGATTATCCTGCACATGCTTAACTTTTACACGCATATGAATCGCTGCATCTGCACCCAGGCGAAATTCCACCCGGTAAATCTCGTCTTCTTTAGCTTCAACCCCTTCAGGAAAAACAACCAGCAAACCTTTAAGCGAGATATCAATTAAATGACAAGCCCATGATGCACCAGCATACTCCATTAACACTTCAGCATCAAAATCCACACGCTGATAATGTCGTCTTTCATCCGTCATATTATCTCTCGCTTTGATATTATAAGAATGACTTGAAGTATAGTCTGTTTTAATTAAGCCACAAGCATCAAACCCTGCGCCAGCTTGTTTGCGCACCATTATCTTCTAATTCAATTCCCTCCAGACGCAGTTCATCCCTTATCTCATCAGCACGCTGCCAGTTTTTGTCTTTTTTAGCCTGCAAGCGCTCACCAACAAGCCGATCTATATTCTCAGCACCGGCAGCTTCTGCACTACCCACAGAACTCTTAAAGAACTCGTCCGGGTTATCTTCCAGAAGACCAAGCACCCCGCCCAGATGCTTTAATGTGGCCGCATAGGTCATCGTTGCTTCAGGATCACTATCACGAGTTTTATTGATTTTATTAGCCAGATCAAATAACACAGCTAAAGCCTCGGCTGTATTGAAATCTTCATTCATTGCATCATTAAATCGAGCAACAGATTCTGCATCGAGCTCACAACAACCAATCTCGATACCACGTAATGAAGTATATAATCGAGCCAGTGATGATTGTGCAGCATCCAGCAATGTATCTGCGTAATTCAATGGACTACGGTAATGACTGGCTAATATAAAATACCTGATTTCTTCAGCTCTATATTCCTTCAATACCTCTCTGATAGTAAAAAAATTACCCAAAGATTTGGACATTTTTTCATCATCAACGCGAACGAACCCGTTATGCATCCAGTAGTTTACAAACTTTTCACCTGTCGCGGCCTCTGACTGGGCAATTTCATTCTCGTGATGCGGGAACTGCAAATCCTGACCGCCACCATGGATATCAAAATGATTTCCCAGACAACATGTGGACATTGCCGAACACTCAATATGCCAGCCCGGGCGGCCTTTACCCCAGGGGGAGTCCCAACTAGGCTCATCAGGCTTTGCCGACTTCCACAAAACAAAATCAAGCGGATCTGATTTATTAACATCTACCGCGACACGCTCACCACTCCTTAAATCTTCGAGCTTCTTACCGGAAAGTTTACCGTATGTTTCAAATTTATTTACCGAATAATAGACATCACCATTGTCACCTGCATAGGCATAACCGCGCTCGATAAGATCCGCCACCATTTTTATAATATCACCCATATAAGCTGTCGCTTTAGGTTCCTCATCAGGGGGTAGGATATTTAAAGCTTTAGCATCTTCATGCATTGCCTCAATAAAACGAGCAGTTAATACTGAGAAATCCTCATTATTTTCATTAGCACGCTGAATAATCTTATCGTCGATATCCGTAATATTTCTGATATAGGTAACGTCATAACCTGCACTACGCAAATAACGCACAACCATATCAAAAACAACCAGTACCCGTGCATGTCCAAGATGACACAAATCATATACTGTCATACCACAGACATACATCTTGACTTTGCCAGGCTCGATTGGTGTAAATTCTTCTTTTTTATTGGTCAGGGTGTTGTATATTCGCAGCATAGTTTTCCACGGCAGGCACTCAGGTGCAGAAATTAATAAAGTAATTTATATTGTACTATGAAGCACAAATTCAATCACTGAGGTATTACATGGTAAAGGTCTTATTCGTCTGTATGGGCAACATTTGTCGCTCACCAACAGCAGAAGGTGTATTCAGAAATCTCGCTATAAAAATGAATATCGATCATCTTTTAATCGACTCTGCAGGAACCCATGCTTACCACATTGGAGAGCCGCCCGACAAACGATCAATATCAACCGCAAAATCAAGAAATATCGATATGAGTCAGCAACGAGCACGACACATTGATAGCAGCGACTTTGTAGAGTTTGATCACATACTGGCAATGGATGAAAGCAACCGTAGGGATTTGCTGCAGATATGCCCGGAACATTTGCAAAATAAGGTCGAATTATTTATGAATTACTCGGTGAACTTTAATGAAACCGAAGTACCTGACCCCTATTACGGTGGCGCCAGCGGTTTTGATCATGTGTTTGATCTGGTAGAAGATGCATCGAAAGGTTTATTAGAAACACTCATCAAGCACTCATCAAAGTAGCCATTACCCTGACGGGCAATGGCTTAGACTTAAATGCGATTAACTTTGATTGCTTTCTGAGTTAGCAGCGGATGACGATTTGTCAGTCGACTGAGAGTTTGACTGAGCATTTTTAGCTTTGCTCTCAACCACATTCTCTGCACTCTTAGCAAGCGGTACTGAGTTCGTTTCTATCGACTTAGCAACAAGCTCCTGTTTAGTCTTAACAGCCGATTGATCCACAGCATTACTTTGAGTCGTGTTAGCATTATTGTCTGCCGCTACAGTATTCTCTGCCTGTGATCTTGACTGATTTGGATTGCGCCCGCGCCCGCGGTTACGACCTCCGCGCCTGCCACGATTACCGCGATTAGCATTGTTTTGATTAGAACCTTCTACAGAAGTCCGATCATCCTTTACCACCTCACTAACGGCACGCTCATTTTTTTGCTTGGATGGTTTCTGCACGTTTCCAGTAGCATCCTGTTGCTTACGACCCGCATTACGATCGTTACGTCCTCTCCCCCTTTGCTGACCTCTACGCTCATTTCTACCAGCTGGACGACTTGCTTTATCTCTTTGCCCGGCAGATGAACGTTTTCTGTTGCCAGACTGCGGCTTAACTTCGGCGCTGCCAAATAGCATCTTCATCAAGCGTGAAAACAAACCTGGTTTGCTCGTTTTATTAGCTGGCACTTTTGCTTTTGACTGGGTTGTAGCTGCAGCAGGTACAAGCGCCACAGGAGAAACCGACTGTACGGCAGGCTGTTCAAATTTTGATGAGTCCGCCGTAGCTTGTTGAGAAGTACTGACTTCTTCAACATCTGATATTAATTGATAACTCATGCTTGATGAAGCTTCTTCCTGCTCATTACTACGAACACGAACAATCTCATACTGAGGAGTCACCATGCCAGGATTAGGAACAATAACAACCTTCACACTGGTATTTTTCTGGATATCAACAATGGCATCACGTTTTTCATTTAACAGGTATGTCGCCACATCAACCGGCGCCTGCAGATTCACCTGCCCGGTCTGTTCTTTTAAAGCCTCTTCTTCAAGCAAACGAATGATAGATACCGCAAGCGATTCAGTACTTCTGATAGAACCATGACCAGAACAACGAGGGCAAATAATTTGCGTCGCCTCTCCCAGTGAAGGACGCAAGCGCTGACGAGACATCTCAAGCAAACCAAAACGAGAAATACGGCCTACTTGTACACGCGCACGATCAACTTTTAAAGCATCCCGCAATCGATTTTCAACTTCTCTCTGATGACGATTGGAAACCATATCAATAAAGTCAATAACAACCAGACCACCAAGATCCCTTAAACGCAACTGACGCGCAACCTCATCAGCTGACTCAAGATTAGTATTGAAAGCCGTCTCTTCAATATCACTGCCTTTTGTCGAACGCGCAGAGTTTACATCGATTGATATCAGCGCCTCGGTGTGATCTATGACAATTGCACCGCCGGACGGTAAGCGCACTTCACGCTGATAAGCTGACTCGATCTGACTTTCAATCTGAAAGCGGTTGAAGAGTGGAATAGGATCATCATAAAGTTTAATCTTTTTAAGATTATTAGGCATGACCTGCTTGATAAAATCTTCCGCTGTTTTAAAGACTTCAGCGTCATCAATCAGGATTTCACCGACATCATTGCGGAAATAATCACGCAATGCACGGATAATGACATTGCTTTCCTGATAAATAAGGAATGGAGCCGACTTTTGGGAAGCCGCATCAATTGCAGTCCAAACCTGTATTAAGTAGTTTAAATCCCACTGCAACTCCTCCTGATTTCGACCCACTCCAGCCGTACGGACAATCAAACCCATACCCTCAGGCGTATTGAGGTTAGCCATGATTTCACGAATTTCACTTCGATCATCGCCCTCTATCCGTCGTGAAACACCGCCAGCTCTGGGGTTATTAGGCATTAACACCATATAACGACCCGCTAAGCTGATAAATGTGGTCAGTGCAGCCCCTTTGTTACCACGCTCTTCTTTATCAATCTGAACGACAACTTCCTGGCCTTCCCTGAGTGCTGATTTAATATCAGGGCGACCATCGGATTTTTTGGCTTCTTCGGAAAAATAGCTTCTGGCTACCTCTTTAAACGACAGAAATCCATGGCGATCTGCACCATAATCTACAAAAGCCGCTTCAAGACTAGGTTCTATCCGGGTAATTGTACCCTTGTAGATATTAGCTTTTTTCTGTTCCCGGGACGGGACTTCGATATCGAGATCGTAGAGTTTTTGGCCCTCTACCATGGCCACACGCAACTCTTCTTTTTGAGTCGCATTGATTAATATACGTTTCATTTTGATTTAAACCTGGGATGTGCGGACTTGCTTTAACGCCTGATGCTTTTAGACGTAAACTGATGACAGCCACTAGCTTGTTAGGGGCGAACATTAGCGCCACAAGCAAAAGTGGTGAAATCAAGATGGTGGCCCACAGTGCGGGCCCAACAGATGTATGAAAAACAATATCCACAATAATTACAGTAACTTACGTTATTTATTTAAATATTTGATATGCCCAATTGCACACCAAATTAAAATTTTTTTCTTCCGCTCTAGGCGGGTAGTACTCTTAAAGATACCCTTAAAACAAAGCCCATTGGCTGGTCAGGGTGCGGAATTTTATTCTTTTACCGCACTCCTATTCTGGCATTATTTATCTTGTGCTGTAAAGACTTTTATATTTAATCCTAAGATATTGATATTAAATGGTATAATTCAGGTTATGCCTATACACAACACTCCCCCAACAAAAGTACAAACACTAGAAATTGACGCTGACAACGATGGGCAGCGAATCGACAATTTTTTAATGTCCAAGCTCAAAGGCTTACCTAAAAGCCGAATTTATAAAATACTGCGCAGTGGTGAGGTACGGGTCAACAAGGGTCGCATTAAACCTAGCCACCGCCTTGTCAGCGGCGATCTGGTCAGAATCCCGCCTGTACGGCTCGTAGAAAATAAGCACCCCGACATCCCAGACCGGTTTTTTGAAGAGCTCAATGAAACCATTCTTTTTGAAAACGATGACCTGATCATCATCAATAAACCATCGGGCTTAGCTGTACATGCCGGCAGTAATATTGCTTTTGGCGTCATCGATATTTTACGTGCAGACCGATTTGAAAATAAATTTATCGAACTGGTGCACCGTCTTGACCGGCAAACCAGCGGCTGTCTTGTTCTTGCAAAATCACGCATTGCTTTAACTCAGCTAAACGCACTGTTTAATTCTAATCATGATATTAACAAACAGTATCTGACACTCACCAAAGGAAACTGGCCAGAATCAGAACACAGAATCGATACCCCGCTCAGTAAAAATGAAATCAAAGGCGGTGAGCGCATGGTTACCGTTAACCCGCAAGGAAAAACTGCCATTAGTATTTTCAGACCTGTTGAACAATTTAATAATTGCAGCTTGGTCGAAGTAACTTTACTAACTGGCAGAACACATCAGATTCGTGTTCATGCTGCAAGCGAGAACCACCCAGTGGCGGGTGATGAAAAATACGGCGATAAAGCTTTTAATAAATCAATGAAGAGCAAAGGACTTAACCGCATGTTTCTGCACGCAAGGCATCTTGCATTCAATCTAAACGGCCCTATTCAGGTTACCGCACCGCTGGAAGGCACACTCAAAAATATCATAGAGACACTGCGAAACAATGAAGAAAGCATTTGAACTGATCGTATTTGACTGGGACGGCACACTAATGGACTCTCAGCAACGCATACTGGACTGTCTTAAAGCCGCGGCTCTGGACTGTGATGCTACAATATTAACAGATATCGAATTCAGCAATGTAATTGGCCTTGGCTTAAAAGAAGCTACAAAATCCTTATACCCTGATTTCACACCGCAACAAGCAGCTACATACGCTGAACGGTTCCGCAGCCATTACCTTATTAAGAACAAAACACACAGCCCGTTATTCAGTGGTGCTAGAGAGATATTGCAGACATTAAAAGATCAAGGATACTGGATGGCAGTAGCAACCGGCAAAGGCAGACAAGGACTTGATCTGGTATTAAACGAAAGCGGACTGGGATCTTTTTTTCTAACCACCCGCAGCGCAAGTGAAACATTTTCTAAGCCGCACCCACAAATGCTGGAAGAAATAATGTACGAGTTAGCCATTGAACCAGAACAAACACTGATGATCGGTGACACTGAATACGATATGCAGCTTGCAAAAAATGCGCGAACTCATTCACTAGCCGTTAGTTACGGTGTACATTCATTGGAACGTTTATTAAAATACCAGCCTCTGGGCTACATTGATCAGATCCAACAACTGCCTGAATGGTTAGCAAACCAGTCTTCAGCCAATCCACAATAACCTTTAAGTAAAGAACTACCATGCCCGATTCAAATAACAACTGGGAAAAAGATGCCATCAGAGAAATCGCACTGGCAGGCATCAAGGAACAAAGACGCTCACGACGCTGGGGCATTTTCTTTAAACTTTTAGGCTTTTCTTATCTGCTTGTCCTTATCATAATACTGGCATCTAATAATATAAGCGACAACACTAGCGTCACTCAAAAACATACCGCCATGGTCAAATTATCAGGCGGCATTGTACCCGGAGAGCCGGCCGCTGCTGATAATATAATTTCAGGGTTACAAGACGCTTTCGCCAACAAAAATGCGAGCGGTGTCATTTTAGAAATTAACAGCCCTGGTGGTACACCAGTACAAGCCAGTATGATTTATGATGAAATAAAACGGCTTCGTGGTTTACACCCCAAGACACCTATTTATACCGTCATCACCGATATCTGCGCCTCCGGAGGCTATTATGTTGCCGCTGCAACAGAGCAAATTTATGCGAATAGATCCAGCCTGATCGGCTCTATTGGAGTTCGCCTCAGCAGCTTTGGTTTCACTGGCACAATGGAAAAACTCGGCGTAGAAAGGCGCCAGCTAACAGCCGGCACTAACAAAGCCATGCTCGACCCCTTCTCACCACGCAATAAATTAGCAGAAGCACACATGGCCGACTTACTGGCTAGCACGCACAAACACTTTATCGATGATGTTAAAGCTGGCCGTGGTAAACGATTAAAAAACGACCCTGATCTGTTTAGCGGTCTGATCTGGAACGGTGATCAAAGTATAGAACTTGGCCTGATTGATGAGCTTGGAAGCTCAGCCTATGTCGCAAGAGAAATTATCGGCCAAAAGAAAATAGTTGATTATACATATCAGCCTGATTTTTTTGAGCGCTTTTCAAGACAAGTCAGCCAAACCATGCTGAATCTGATTTATACCGAGCAGTTTCAGCACTGGCTGTAAACCCACTTTTTAGTGAATAAATAAATATTATTATTTACTTATTCACATAGTTTACAGAAAAACGTCATGATTTTTCCCAATGATTATATGCAAGTCATTGTTTTTAGACTAATATCAGACACTTATATATTCTAATAAAAAAATGGGGTTAACGATAAATGAATAAGGGAATCTGGCAAAGCGACTGGTTTGCCGGTATTGTAATTACACTTACATTTATGCTGTTTTCCGGTAGTGATTTAATTTCTAACATCGAACGCAGTGCCTATGACTTCGGTGTTCGTGCATCCAATAAAAAACCCAGTAACAAGGTATCTATTATTGCGATCGATGACAATAGTATTGCCAATCTTGGGCGCTGGCCCTGGCCGCGCGATACTCATGCACAATTACTCAATTTACTTGATAAAGCGGATACCGCTGTTATTGGCCAAACCATTTTCTTCACCGAGCCACAACTTGATCCCGGCCTTCAATCCATTAACGACCTGCTGAGCTTTTATAACACAAGCCACCTTGTTTCTGCTGCTGAAGTTTTTACTCAATTAAACTCTCAACTCGCTAACAATGTTCAGAACGATCTGAATAATTTAAAAAGCAAACTAATAACGGCTGAAAATCAGTTAAATACCGATCGTATACTGGCCACTGCGATACAAAAAAATGGCAAAGTAGTGCTTTCAATGCCATTTCTCTTCGGTCCTCATCTCGGCAAACAAGGCAAACCATTACCCGATTATGTGACTAAAAACAATTTAACTAAATCTGTTGGCATGTCGGATGCGATTGAGAATGGTTTTGTACTGCCCACTACCAACGACGCCATTCCACCCATTACTGAGCTAGGCAGCCATGCATTAGCAATTGGCAACCTGACATCTTCACCTGATAGCGACGGTGGTATAAGGCATGAAGCATTGGTAGTTGACCATTATGGCGTGTATTACCCCTCTCTTGCTTTAGTGCTTGCCGCCAAGGGTCTGAATCTCGAGTTAAGTGATATTCTAGTAAGACTTGGTGAAGGCGTTAAGGTTGGAAACCTCAATATTCGTACCAATCAGGCATTACAAATGCACACCTATTTTTACAATGACAAAGAAAATGGGCAATCTGCTTTTCAAATTGATTCTTTCTATGATGTCATCAGCGGCAAAATTCCGCTTGAAAAATACAAAGATAAAATTGTCTTAATAGGTGCTACAGCCTTTGGTGTCGGCAACTCTCAGGTCACCCCGATTAAACCGTCAATGACCCCGGTCGAAACACTGGCACATTCGGTTTCGAGTATTCTAAAGCAGGATTTTTTTATCGTTCCTGAGTGGAGTCTTTTTGCTCAAATTGGCCTGATAGTTTTTATAGCCATCTACCTGATTATTATCTTACCCAGAATAAAAGCCGCGATGGCTTTTACTATAACAAGCACACTTACAATCGCCATACTGCTTACTCATTACGTATTAATGACTCAGGAAAACTGGTGGATTGAACTCATGCTACCCGTAATGTTGCTCATTTCCGGGCATCTGTTACTAACCACCAAACACTTCCTGCTCACTGAACGCGGTAAATTAAAATCTGACTTTGAGTCAGCAGAAAGCAATCGCATGCTGGGACTGTCTTTTCAGGGTCAGGGGCAGCTCGATATGGCTTTTGAAAAATTCCGTAAAATACCACTTGATAAAGCGACAATGGAGTTGCTCTATAACCTGGCGCTGGACTATGAAAGAAAACGTCAGTTTAACAAGGCCAGTTCAGTTTATAGCTACATTGCAGAGACAGACTCTAAATTCAAAGATATTAGTCAGCGCCTTGCCCGTACTAAAGCAATGGAAGAAACGGTTATCTTGGGAGGCACTGGTGGCTCTTCAGCCGGTGGCAGCCTGCTTCTCGATGGTGCCGGCATACAAAAGCCCATGCTGGGCCGCTATGAGGTAGAAAAAGAGCTGGGTAAAGGCGCCATGGGTTCTGTTTATCTTGGTAAAGATCCCAAAATAAGCCGTATTGTAGCGATTAAGACCATGGCTTTATCTCAGGAGTTTGAAGAAGATGAGCTACAGGATGTAAAAAACAGATTTTTCCGTGAGGCCGAAACTGCCGGACGACTGAGTCACCCCAATATTGTGACAATCTATGATGCCGGCGAAGAGCACGATCTGGCCTATATCGCCATGGAGTATATCAAGGGTACTGATTTATCAGACTTCACTAAATCTGATAGCCTATTACCACTGATCAAAGTAATCTCTATCATTGCACGGGCAGCCGATGCACTCGATTATGCTCACCAGCAAAATGTAGTGCATCGTGATATAAAACCAGCCAATGTTATGTATGAACGTGAGTCAGATTCACTTAAAATAACCGATTTTGGCATCGCCAGAATTACCGACTCAAGTAAAACCAAAACGGGCATGGTTTTAGGCACCCCCTCATACATGTCTCCTGAACAACTTGCCGGAAAAAGAGTTGACGGCCGATCGGACTTATTTTCTTTAGGCGTTATGCTTTTTCAGCTGGCAACTGGTGAATTACCATTCCAGGCGGACTCAATGGCAACACTTATGTATAAAATAGCTAATGAACCACATCCAGACCCGGGCACAATTCGCAAAGGACTACCAAGATGCATTACAATCATCATCAACCGGGCAATGGCTAAAAACATTGATAAACGCTACCAAAAAGCATCACAAATGGCATCTGACCTGCGCAAATGCGCTCAAATCACAATGAAAGCTGCGCAGAAACAATAACATGACTGATAAAAACATTATATATATAGAAGGCATGACTGATACGGGTCTTATACGTGCTCATAACGAAGACAGTATTGGCAATGACCTGTCAATAAGTCTTGCCGTATTAGCTGATGGCATGGGTGGCCATAAAGGTGGTGAAGTTGCCAGTGCACTGGCAGTTAATACTGTTTTGAATGACTTGCCCGGCGAGCTTGAACGCTGTAAACGACTTGAAATCGACGAAAATGTCAGTGGTTATAGCTACCAAAGTATCGCCATTAAAAATGTGATTGAAAAAGCAAACTCTGTCATTTTTCAGGCTGCAAGCAAACAAATTCAGTATGAAGGTATGGGTACCACTATCGTTGTTACCATGTTCTACGGCAACCGCATGAGTGTTGCACATGTGGGTGACTCACGTATGTATCGTTTACGCGAGCATGAAATGGAACAAATCACCAGCGATCACTCTTTACTTCAGGAGCTGATTGACCGCGGTTTTTACACACCCGAGGAAGCTAAAAAATCTCTTAATAAAAATCTCGTCACCAGAGCACTGGGTATTGAAGAGAGTGTAAAAATCGACATTACAGAAGAGATCGTTCTACCTGAAGACAGCTACCTGTTGTGTTCTGATGGATTATCAGACATGGTCGATGACAGAAGAATTACTATGATTTTAGAAGAGAACAAGGCGCATATTGATGTTGCCTGTTCCGAACTCATTCAGCAGGCAATTGACAATGGCGGACACGACAATATTTCTGTCATCGTTATACAACCCAACAAACAAGGGTCAGGCCTGAATAAAATTGTGTCTAAGTTTAAGGACATTTTTTCTTAATATTCAACGCTGGACATGGAAATGACAAAAGTAACGATATTTCAAGACTTAAAAATAAAATCCGAATATGAAATCACCAGCAACACCACCACTATCGGCAGACATGACAACAACGACATCTGCATAGATAATTTATCAATCAGCGGACGTCATGCTCAGATTTTAAAAGCCGGAGATGATTATTTTATTGAAGATCTGAACAGCAGTAATGGTACCTATGTAAATGGCAACCTGATTAAAAAGTACCTGCTGAGTAATGGTAATGAAATAAGAATTGGTAAATATGAATTAAAATTTCAAACGGATTCCGCCGCGGCAAAACCGGTTCGCGAAGAAAATGAGTTTGAAAAAACCATGATTATTCGTCCGGACTCTATCGGTTTACCGGAAAGTGCCGGTGACTCGAAGATAGATAAACAGATGAACGCTATCGCTGCCAAACTTGCAACAGAGCAGCAGCAACACAAAGCGCCGCCGAAAAATGCCAGCTTACAGTTATTGAGCGGTGCAAATGCTGGCAAAACACTGCCACTAACAAAAGCACTGACCACTCTTGGAAAGCCAGGCGTACAGGTTGCAGCGATTACCCGACGACCAACAGGTTATTATATTTTGCATGTCGAAGGCGGCGCTAACAACGGGCACCCGACTATAAACGGTGACATCGTTGGCTCTAAAGCCAGCCCGCTCAATAATAATGACATTATTGAGGTGGCTGGCATCAAGATGGAGTTTAATGTTAGCTGAATTAGTGGCGACTATTTTTCAAATACGGCAATTGACTCGACATGCGCCGTGTGAGGAAACATATCCATGACCCCTGCTGATAACATACGATAGCCATAGTCGTTGACCAGTACACCCGCATCGCGAGCCAGTGTGGTTGGCTGGCATGAAACATACACTATCCTACTGGCACCCAGCTTACCAAGATAATGAATCATTTCCATTGCACCGGAGCGAGGCGGATCCAGCAGTATTTTATCATAGCTCTGATTTAACCAGCGCTGGCCTTCCAGCTTCGTCGATAAATCAACAGCGTGAAACTCAACATTGCTGATATTGTTAAGTACGGCATTACTAACCGCTTTATTGACCAGCTCCTGACTGCCTTCAATACCAATAACATAGGCCCCTTTTTGCGCCAGAGGCAATGTGAAGTTACCTAAACCACAAAACAGATCCAGTACTTTTTCATCAGGCTGAATATCAAGCAGCTCAATCACCCGGTTAATCATTTTCTGATTAATCTGAGGGTTCACTTGGGTAAAATCATTTGCATCAAAATTAAACTGAATACCCTGGTCTTTAAGTTTGTAAGATAAGTGCTTAAAGTCCTCAGGCCAGAGATTATGAACTGTTTTATGACCGCCCGGCTGAAGCATAATGACAAAGTTTTCTTGTTTAGCAAATTCGACCAGTTTTGCCAGATCCGACTCTGACAAAGCCTCAAGATGCCTGAAAACAAGCACAACATTGCTGTCATCAATCGCCACTTCTATCTGCGGTATCTGCTCTCTGGCATCCATACCTAAAATCAAATCAGCCAGTGCGGATAACTTATGACCAACCCGAATATGTAACACTTCACACTGGTCAATTAACGCAAGAAAGTTACTTCTTTTCTCTCTGAAGCCAACCAGAACCCGCTCTTTTTTAGCGACATAACGCACGCCTAGCCGCGCTTTATAACGATAGCCAGTGACGGGCCCCGTAATTACCGGTAGCACTTCGTCAGGTTGCACCTTGCCAATGAACTGCAGTGATTCAATCAGCGCAGCTTGTTTATTTTCGATCTGTTTGTCGGTATTTAAATGTTGCAGACTACAGCCGCCACAAATATCAGCATGCTGACACGGCGGCACTACGCGATCAGCCGAAGCCTCTAGAACACTGATCACTTTTGCTTCATCATATTTTGCAGTGGAGCTTGTATATTCTATCTCGACTTTTTCACCGGGCAGTGCTCCGTCTACAAATACAACTTTATCATTGAGATGAACAATTCCACGGCCTTCAGTAGATAAGCCTTCGATCAAACATTCAACCGGTGAATCAGGTAATTTTCTAACACGTCTACGACGTTTGTTCTGTGCCACAATGACTCCGAGAATTTATGTATAAGTCTTAAGATTAAGCCGACTGGTTAAATATACCGGTCGAGAGATAGCGATCACCACGATCACATATAATGACAACAATCGTTGCGTTTTCAACCGTTGCTGAGAGCTTTAATGCAGCGGCCACAGCACCACCGGATGAGACGCCGCAGAATATGCCTTCTTTTGAGGCCAATAGACGTGTTGTCTCTTCGGCCTGCTGTTGTTCGATATCGATCACACGATCAACTCTGGCGGCATCAAATATTCCGGGCAGGTATTCTTTAGGCCAGCGCCGAATCCCTGGAATACTTGAACCTTCGGTCGGTTGTACACCCACTACTTGAATCGTATCGTTTTGCTCCTTCAAATAATGCGACACCCCCATAATCGTTCCGGTGGTACCCATCGCACTGACAAAATGGGTAACTTCTCCGTTTGTGTCCGCCCAAATTTCCGGGCCGGTTGAATGATAATGCGCATTCGGATTATCCTCATTGTTAAACTGGTCAAGCACTTTACCTTCACCCCTTTCCTGCATGTCAAGTGCCAGGTCGCGTGCATATTCCATTCCCTGCTCACGCGTCACCAGGATAAGCTCAGCACCATAGGCCGCCATCGCGGCTTGTCGTTCGGCTGTCATATTATCTGGCATGATCAGTTTAAGTTTATAACCTCGTATTGCTGCAGCCATCGCAAGCGCAATACCGGTATTACCGGAAGTCGCTTCAATCAGTACGTCTCCGGCTTTAATATCACCCCGCTCTTCAGCCGCCTGAATCATATTGATGGCCGGGCGATCTTTAACTGATCCTGCCGGATTGTTGCCCTCAAGTTTTACGAGTATGGTATTTGAACTATCAACAGATAACCGCTGTAATCTTACCAAAGGTGTTCTGCCGATAAACTGTTCTATTGTTGGGTAGCTTTTTTTCATAGTACTAATAAAATACGCTATAATTGTGAGTGATGGACACGTTAAGCAACCTATTTTAGGCTATTTCAGTATGCAGGTCATGGGTTGATTAAATATAAATATTAAAAAAAAATTGTGCTGCAAATGATAAAAATAAGCAGACGAGATTTGCATACAACCTCAAACTGAGCTGATTTTAACGAAACCGGCCCTACATAATAAGTAAAGCAAAGGAAATAGATTATTCATAAAAAAAACCGATATAGTTTGATACCTACAGTTACTAATGCCTCTAAAAAACACTTATTCTAAAATGTGAATAGAGAACCAATACACAAATGACAAATTACAGCATAAGAAAAAGGGTACTTTTACTTGCTTTACTGCCAACAGCAATCACTGTATTTTCTCTTGTCGGCTATTTCACCTACTCAAGTATTCAGGATGTTGAGACCACACTAAACCAGCGCGGTCAGGACATTTCCAAATATTTGTCAAAAATCAGTGAGGTTGGTGTATACACGGGAGACATTGAGTTTCTCGAGCGACACATGAAAACCACCTTTACCGAAGGTGATATTCATAAGATAAGCATTCTGGACAAAAATAATGAAACGATTACATCATTAGTTCACAATAACACCTCAACTGTTAATGAAAAACCCTATCGTTTTTTAATCAAAGAAAAATATTTAACCTTTAAAGCCAGTATTATTGATACTACTGTCAATCAAGATAAGTATGATCTTAACGGAGCTGAAAATCACTCACAGCCAAGGCAGTCCCTTGGAACAGTCATCTTAATAATGTCTTCCATTCAGGCATCCATACAACAATTCAATATTTTCGTTAAAAGCCTTATCATTGCTTTTATTGGTTTAGTACTGAGTACTATTCTTGCTCTGTATATCAGCCAGGGCGTTATTAACCCGATACAAAGTTTAACCAGTGCTGTGAGACGTATTGCAGCTGGTAACCTTAATGTTCATGTCAATATAGAGACTTCCGGTGAACTTGATACCCTGGTTAAGGGTTTCAATAATATGACAGAGGAGCTATCGATAGCCCGACACAACCTGCAAAATCAGGTACACGCAGCAACCAGTACTCTCAAAAACACTCTGGATGAACTTGAAAAGAAAAACATTACATTAGATATATCTAAAAGTATGGCGCTTGATGCCAGCAGAATTAAATCAGAGTTTTTAGCCAATATGAGTCACGAAATAAGAACTCCAATGAATGGTATTATTGGTTTTGTTGAGTTACTTGAAAAGACAAATTTGACGCCTCAACAATCTCAATATATTGACACCATTCATGTTTCAGCAAACAGCTTACTGACTATCATAAATGACATACTTGATTTTTCAAAAATCGAATCCGGAAAACTTGATATTGAAATTATTGAATTTGATCTGCTTGAACTGATCGAGGAGATAATTACCATTATGTTGCCACTTGCTCAGAAAAAGAAAGTTGAGCTGATTTTTCACCGCGCCATTGATATGCCAAGATTTTTATTCGGCGACCCGTCACGTATACGTCAGATACTGTTAAACCTGATTGGTAATGCCATCAAGTTTACACAGCAGGGATACGTCGCTATAAGAATCCTCTTTTCTATAAACAATGAAAACAATTATAACTTCAAATTTACAATAACCGATACCGGTGTCGGCATGAGCGAAGTTAACAAGCAGCGTTTATTTAATGCTTTCACACAGGCAGATACTTCTATCACACGTCGCTTTGGTGGTACAGGACTTGGTCTCGTTATTTCAAGAAGTCTGGCAAACCTGCTACACGGAGAAATTAATTTTGAAAGCAGCCTTGATTCTGGCTCTGTTTTCTGGTTATCACTGCCCTTAAAAGCCTCTTTTCAGCCACATAAGCATGACTTATCACAGCTTAAAGAAAAACACGTTATACTCTACGAAAGCACCGCGCAATTACGACTCAGCAGCCGCCAACTCCTGAATATTTTCAGATCAAATATTCAGCAAGTCACTAATATTAAACAATTAAAGTCTTTACTTAAAAGCAATCTCATTAATTTTGACTATATGATCATCGGCATCAGCTATGCACAAACACAATCACGAGCTGATTTCACAAGCTTTATTTACGAATGCTCGCTTAAAGGCATTCCTGTATTTGCTCTAATAAGCTCCGGAGATCACTCTCATTATAAATACTATTTTGATCAGGGGTTTTCACTCTGCCTTTTCAGAAACAACCCAATAGACAAAACATTAAACAGTATTAGTAATTATTTCAGCGGAAACAAAAGTGAAGTCAGCAACCATGAAGTCAACCGGTTAAATGCCGACTGGTCCGATCTGAGTATTCTCATCGTCGATGATAATAAAATAAACCTGCATCTTGCAAATGCAATACTGGAAAACTGGAATGTAAACACCTACACCGCATCAAACGGAGTCGAAGCGATTCAACTCTGTGAAGAACGGCACTTTGACCTTATTTTCATGGATCTGCACATGCCAGAAATGGATGGCATTGAAGCCACAACAAACATCCGTGCCGGAACCAGTAATAATTCTGCAACAACTATAATAGCTTTAACGGCTAATGCAATGCCCGATGAAAAGGAAAAAATATTTGCTTGTGGGATGAATGATATTTTGTTGAAGCCAGTAACAGAATATCAGGTTTATGAAAGAATAATTCATTTTTGTAATGTAAAAACAGCACCCGATCTCAGTGAGATTAACTCTGATACTCACAAGCAGGGCACAATATATGATGAGCAAGTCAATGATATAAATCTGACTTGCTTTGACAGCAAAGAGTCTATTAAGCTTGCAGGTGGCAATAAAGAACTTGCTCGCGAACTATTCACTATGCTGATCGCTGAGTTACCAGGCTATCTTGAAAAAATCAGATCTGCTTTGACAGCAAACAATATCAAGGATCTTAAATATTTTATTCATAAGATCAATGGTGCCACCAGCTACTGCGGTGTTCCAAGGCTAAGATATGCAGCATCCAGACTAGAGAGAAAAATTGACAGCAATCACCTCGATACATTGAGCACTGATACTGAGCTGGTTATCGACAGTATAAATGAGCTTGTAGAGTACAAACCGTCATTTTACGATGATCGGTAAGCCGGTCTATTTATTCTCTGGCGAAAACTTTTAACGCTCTGTCTGAACCAGCTCTAATGTATAACTTTAACTTCTGGTCATTCGTGACTTGATTAACTTTACTGCTTCTGGCAAGCCAAGAAATATTGAGTCCGCAATAATGGCATGACCAATATTAAGCTCCACTATTTCTTTGATTTGTGCAATCGCAGCAACATTATGAATATTCAAACCATGCCCGGCATTTACCTGCAAGCCAATTGAGGCTGCATATTCTGCCATCATTTTTATTCTGTTTAATTCTTCGCCAATAGCGCATTCATCTTTCAAATCAGCAAAATGTCCTGTGTGTATTTCTATCACAGGCGCACCGCATCGTTTAGCTGCATCAACCTGTGCTTTATCCGCATCAATAAACAGTGATACTCGTATACCTGCCACTGCTAATTGACTGCATGCCAGCTTAATTTTATCTTCCTGTATAACCACATCCAGTCCACCTTCTGTCGTTAGCTCTTCCCTTTTCTCAGGTACCAGACAACAATCTTCAGGCTTAACTCTGCATGCAATTTCAATCATTTCATCCGTCACCGCCATCTCAAGATTCAGTTTGGTTTGAATGGCTGCTTTCATACGATAGACATCTTCATCCTGAATATGACGACGATCCTCTCGCAAATGCATAGTGATGCTATTGGCACCCGATAATTCAGCCTGAAGAGCTGCATGAACAGGATCAGGATACGATGTTCCTCTTGCTTCTCTGAGAGTTGCAACGTGATCGATATTAATTCCAAGGTAAATCGGATTAGACATAAGCACCATATTATTCAGTAATTATTGAGGGATTAATCAGAGCTGATTAAGTCAGAATATCTTAAAACAGAATTTTGACCATAACAATCTAAAATCTTATGAAAGTGAATGTAATAATCAAATATCAGCAAAATATTATCAATAACTTGGTGTTTTGAAAGATAATTTGCTATGGTTTTATACTACCAAATTGAAATTCAATGACACAGGACACGGCTAAACGGAATATGCATAAAAACATCAAATCAATAATAAGTGCCTGCATAATTCTTTTGTTCATTATGCAGCCAATTGGCCTGTTTAACCTGCCACTACTCAATCAAATTGAAAACTTCACCTACGATACACGCTTAAAATACACAGCACCTTATACCATAGACAGCAATGTCGTCATACTCGACATTGATGAAAAGAGCCTGGCGAAGCTGGGCCAGTGGCCCTGGAACCGGGATATTATAGCTAAGCTGGTCGATAATCTTTTTGATCACTACCAGGTCAATACCCTGGGCTTTGATATTATCTTTGCAGAGGCCGATCTCGACAATAGCTTAGAAACATTTAGTAACCTGGCGAACGGGCCGCTTAAATCCAATAGAGAATTTCTCAACGAATATAGAAAGATACTTCCTTCACTTAACCACGACAAAATCTTTGCTGACAGCCTGTTTAACCGTAAAACCATTTTAGGCTATGCATTCATCAATGAAGATAACGCCGGAGATACAAGCCTGCCTAAACCGGCCCTGACACCGCATGCAGATATCGCGGGGAAACTGAGCCTGATTCAACAAAAAGCCTTTATAGGCAATTTACCTCAGCTTCAAAACAAGGCACTTGCTGGCGGTTTTATTGACAACCCCAGTATCGCTTATGATGCGGACGGAGTATTCCGCCGCGTGCCATTATTACAAATGCATAAAGGCCAGATATACGAATCCTTAGCGTTCGGTCTTTTTCGCTCGGCAATAGGCTCACCTGCGATCGAACTGGATGTAGAAGAAATTGATGATGCTGAAACCGATATAAACCGAATAAGAGTCGGTAATTACCAGATTCCAGTAGACCATGAAACCAATGTACTGGTGCCCTATCGCGGATACTGGCGTAGTTTTCCTTATATTTCAGCCGTTGATGCACTGAATAAATCTGCAAAAATCTCTGAACTCAAAGATGCCATTGTCATTCTTGGTACCTCAGCTGCAGGCTTAAAAGACCTGAGAACGACGCCTTTTGAAACAGGCTATCCGGGCGTTGAGGTACACGCGAATATCGTCTCCGGCTTGTTAGAGGGGCGAATCAAAGAACAGCCTTCTTATACTTATGCACTGGAGTTTTTATTATTATTAGCGCTGGGCATCTTGTTGACATATATCTTACCCAAGCTTTCTCCACTCTATACCACTTTACTGACAGTTCTGACACTCTGCCTGCTAATAGCAGGAAATTTATACGCATGGCAAATACTTAATCAGGTACTGCCTCTCACTAACCCTCTGCTGTTAGTTTTAACCCTATTTGGTCTGCATATGTCCTATGGATTTTTTGTCGAATCTCTTCATAAACGGCAGATCACGCGACTTTTTGGTCAGTATGTGCCACCTGAGCTGGTTGATGAGCTAAGTGAACACCCGGAAGCATTATCAGTCGATGGCGAAACACGAGAGATGTCGGTTCTATTCAGTGATGTGAGAAACTTTACAACTATTTCTGAAAGCCTCGAACCGAAAGAACTTACTCAGTTCATTAACGGTTTTTTAACCCCGATGACAAAAATAATCCATCAGCACAGAGGTACCATCGATAAATACATGGGGGATGCTATCATGGCCTTCTGGGGTGCTCCGCTTTCCGATGAACAGCATGCACGCAACAGTCTTAATGCCGGTATGACAATGATTAATGAAATGAAAAACCTGAGCTCATTGTTTAGACAAAAAGACTGGCCTGAAATAAAAATTGGTGTCGGAATTAACAGCGGACCCATGAACGTCGGTAATATGGGATCAGAATTTCGCATGGCCTATACCGTTCTTGGCGACACTGTAAACCTTGGCTCCAGACTTGAAGGACTTACAAAAAACTACGGCGTCGATATTATCGTCAGTGAGTACACAAAAAACCTGGTAGAAGAATATGAATACCGTTTTTTAGATAATGTCCGGGTCAAAGGTAAAGACCAGCCGGTCATGATATATGAGCCAATAAAGCTTAAAGCCGAGATCACCGCAGAGGAACATGCAGAACTTGAGCAATATCAGAATGCACTGCAGTGCTTCCTGGCTCAGGACTGGACAAATGCACATGACCAGCTGTCAGACCTTGTAAAGAATTTTCCTGATAAAAAAATATACAGCATCTATATGGACAGAGTTAATGTATACAAAAAGACCCCGCCGGATACTGACTGGGGTGGCGTATTTACACATACTAGCAAGTAAATATTATGCCTGATAATAGCCGCCGAAAAGACTTTGATGTGACCGACAGTATACAGGTCACTTCTGCGCATGCCGTATGCAACGCGGTACGAGAAATATTTACCAGCTTATTTGACGTGAAATATTTCTCTCCTGTCCAGCAGAGCTTTGAGGACTTTGAAAAACTATTTGAAGGTGAGTTTGAAAATTACATGGCTTGTGATACTTTTTATCACGACAAACAGCACACGCTCGACATGACGCTTGCATTAGCCCGGCTGATTGAAGGCTATCAGCAGGTCACCAGCAAAGGCGAGCAGCTCAGTGCTGAATATACCGCCATAGGCATTATTACTGCACTGTATCATGATTCCGGCTATATACGCGAGACTGGAGACAGTAATAGCAATGGTGCCGTATACACTAAAGTACATGTCGCCCGAAGCGCCTCTTTTTTATCCAGATATTTACCAATGATTGGTTTAGCTGACTATATTGATATAGCTGCCAACATCGTCCACTACACCGGCTATGAAGTCAAACCAGCTGATATTAAATTAAAAGAAAAGAAGCTTCATACTTTAGGCTACATGCTTGGCTCAGCTGATTTGATTGCACAAATGTCAGACCGTTGTTATCTGGAAAAATGCCGCGACAGACTTTATCCAGAATTTGTCTTAGGAGGGATCTCAGAAGTCAATAACACGGACGGCTCAACTGATATTATTTATGCATCAGGAGACGATCTGCTTGAAAAGACACCGGATTTTTATAACGGAGAAATCAACAACCGTCTCAACAAACTATTTAACGGCACCTACAAGTATGCCGAAAAACATTTCGGGGAAAGAAACCTATATATAGAGGCTTTGGAGAAGAATATAAGTCACTTATTAAAGCTGCTAAATAAAGGTAAGTTGAGCGAGCTTATCAGAATCCCCCTTGTTAACAACGGCACTATTTTTGCCAACGCATCAAATGCCGAAGAAATAAGAAAACTCATCATCAAGTAAAAAATTTTATAGCATAGATACCGTCAGCGTTTCTAAGCTGACCTTTATAATCCATACCAAAGCCAAAAACATAGCGATCAGGCACATCAAGCGCACTGAAATCTGGTCTAATAGCTACCGTTCTTCTGTCGTGGATTTTAGTAACCAGTACAGAGGTTAAAACCTGACTCGCCCCTTCCTGCTTACAATAAGCGGCAATTGCCTCAAGCGTCAGGCCTTCATCAAAAATATCATCGAGGATAATGACCACTCTGTTATTCAATGGACTTTGCGGATGAACTTTCCAGTTAAGTTCATATCCCGTCGTTGTGTTGCGGTATCTTGTCGCGTGAATATAATCAATTTGTACAGGCTGATTAATCATCGGCAATAACTGGCCAGCATAAATCAGACCACCGTTCATAACGGGCATAAGGATTGCCGGTTCGGCGGTATCTGATAAGTTATTCAGATACTGATTAATTTCATTTGCCTGAGTCATCAGCGCTTCTTTAATTTGCGCATGGCTATAAAGAAGATCAGCATCTTTCAGCTGATCCTGTAATTCGTTTAGAAGCATAAATACAATCTGCTCTCGGTTAATAGGTAAACGTGACAGTCGAATCATCCATGGATTCACTTATTACATAGGCAGCACCTACAGTTTCATCCACTTCTTTAATAAAATCATCACCCCAAACCTCAAGTGTAGGAGTACACACTTTAAATGACACTCCTGCTGCATGCGCATCTTTTATTATATCGTATAATGTTTTTTCACTTTGCCCCTGAATTATAATTTTATCAGATACCCCGTTCAAAGCCAGTTCGCAGCTGCGCCCTGTAAAAATAACTTCAACATCATACTCCATGGCCGCAGCTACTGTTGCCTGAAAGAACGGAGGACCCACTTCCTGAGGGTTAGACGGATTAGTATTAACCAGAACCATTATTAATTTATCAGCCATTTTGATTCACCTTATTAACAGTGTCAGTTACTTTATAGTACGGGCTCAGAAATATGCGAGTCAATATGTAGCGTTGATGTAGGAAAGGCGACTTCTGCACCGTGCTGTTCAATTATTTCAAGTACATCTAACAACACAGCCTGCTTTATTTTATGGTAGGTAACCCAGTCGGTCGTTTTAGTAAACGTATAAATAAAGAAATCCAGTGATGACGGTGCAAATTTATTAAAATTTACAATCAGAGTTTGTTTAGTATCTATCTCATCATGCTGTTGCAGCATGCTCCGAACACTATCAATGATAGCCGGTATTTTATGGCTGTCTTCATAGCGTATGCCAATCGTTTCATAGATACGTCTGTTAGACATCCGCGAAGGATTCTCAACAGCAATACTAGAAAATATAGAGTTCGGTATATACAAGGGCCGTTTATCAAACGTTCTTATTGTTGTTAAACGCCAGCCAATCGTTTCAACAACGCCTTCAATCTCCCGGTCACTTGAACGAATCCAGTCACCGACAGCAAAAGGTCTGTCCAGATATATAATTAAGCCACCAAAAAAGTTGGCCAGCAAATCTTTTGCCGCAAAACCAATAGCAACGCCACCAATACCGCCAAATGCAAGTACACCGGAAATACTGAAACCAAGTGTTTGCAAAGCAACCAGTACACCGGTAATAATCGCCGATGCTCTCAGTAATTTACTGACAGCCTCAACAGTGGCGGCTTCATATTTTTTCTTACCCTGCTTATCCTCCTTTTTCTTAAAGACCGTTTCTATTTGTCGTATTAACCCCAACAGAAAAAGTGTCAGAATAAGGATGGCCGCAACGAATTGTAGCGGCTCGATGACCTCAAACACCGGTGACTTATTATCATACTGAATAACATCAACAGCCAGTTTCAAACCCAGCAGCCAGATCATCCAGGTCAGCGGTCTTTGCGCCGCAAGTACTAAAGCATCATCCCAGGGATTGTTAGTTTTCAGGAAACGCTGGTGCAACCTGTTTAAGAATCTTTTCTGTACAAAGTTAACAGTCAGCGATGCGGTAACAATTAAAAACACATAAATGATCCATGTGTCACCATTAACAGTCCAGGATATGATATCTGCCCACAATTCGTTCATCATTTAAACATCCAGTTCAAGGAGCGGTGAATCAGTTAACGGGGCAATTAATGCAGCCGTTTCCTGCCACTCTTTATTTGCGTGTAACTGAGCTCTGCTATAGTGCTTATGTCCGTGCATACGAATAAGCCTAATCGCTGAAGCCGGATTATTATAATCACCCAGCCCGTTTAAGACCTGCTTCGCTTCTGCGCTGTGATTGCAAACCAGAACCATATCACAACCGGCATCCAGTGCCGCCCTGGCTCTGTCTGTAAAACTACCGGCTGGTGCCGCCGCTTGCATACTCAAATCATCACTGAAAATTGCGCCTTCAAAATGTAATTGCTTACGCAGAATATCCTTTAACCAGCGCTCGGAATAGCCGGCTGGTTTATCATCAACCTGCGGGTAAACAACATGGGCCGGCATCACAGCTGCCAGACCATAACTAATCATTCGTTCAAAAGGCACAGAGTCATCCATCATAATATCAGCCAGTGAACGCCGGTCAACAGGATGTCCGACATGAGAGTCTTCTTTAACAGAACCATGACCTGGAAAATGTTTACCCGTTGCAGCCATTCCTGCTCTTTTCATACCTCGCATAAATTCATGCGCCAGTATTGTAATAACATCAGCTGATGTATCAAATGCACGGTCACCAATCACACCACTGATACCATGACCTAAATCAAGTACCGGAGCAAAACTAAAGTCGATGCCAGCCGCCAGACATTCTGCCGCCATCAGCCAGCCTGTTTTCTCTGCGAGCTGTTTAGCCTTATCTTTATTGCTTTTATATAAACGGCCGAATATTGCCATTGCCGGCAGCCGGGTAAAGCCGTCATGAAAACGCTGTACACGTCCACCCTCGTGATCAACAGCAATTAATAAATGAGGGTGTCGTAACGAGTGAATCTCTTGTGTGAGTGACTCCAGCTGCTCGATTGACTCAAAGTTTCTGGTAAAAAGAATCACTCCACCGGTGTTCGGATGCAGTAGCATGTCACGTTCAACAGGCGTAATTTCTGTGCCTATCAAATCAATCATCACAGGTCCAAGCGTCATAATAATTCTGTCTCGTTATTTATTTTTCATCATTGCTTTAAGATCTGCAAATGGATTAGATGTGGCTTCCTTAACTCTGCTTTCACTGGTTAATGAATAGCCTTCCCCTCTGATCAGATCAGCGAAGCGGGAATGTTCATTTTCATGACAGTAGACACATAACAATTCCCAGTTACTGCCGTCCTCAGGATTATCATCGTGGTTATGATTTCTGTGATGTACGGTTAATTCAGACAAGTTGATTCGTTCAAACTCTCTTTCACAACGACCACAAATCCAGGGATATAGTTTTAAAGCCTTGGCGCGATAGTCCTGTTCACGACTCTGCCTGTTTTTGATGGCATCGGCTACTACCTTATCCAGTTTATCTTTATCAATTATCGGTTTTTTTGTCGGCATTCCACATTACCTTTATCTGTTGTCACGTTATTGTAACGTCTCAGGCAGTAACTTGTAATAATTAATCAAGACCGGTCTTATAAACAAGAAACTATTCAGCCAGAAACAGCCGGCTTAACTGAGTCATTAAAAAAGCCGATAATCGTGTCAATATGACGGTCAAAAGTACTAAAACTATGATCCCCACCTTCTTCGATTATCTGCGGTGAAGAGCAAAATTTCATCTCTGCCTGACGATAATCGAGTACTTCATCTGCTGTTTGTAACATTAGCAGATAGCGCTGAGGTTTGGTAATGCGTTCAATATCCAGCGCTATTAATTGGTCAATGTGTTCAGGTCTGAGCTCATATTCTTCACCACTGTAATAATTGATATTTTTCCCAAGATAGTCACCGAGCAACTCATAGGGTTTTACAGCAGGATTGACTAAAACAGCTGACAGATCATAATGTTCAGCCAGCCAGATGGCATAATAACCGCCGAGAGAACTGCCAACTAACGCAATATTTTTAGACAGATTTTGTTCTACCAGTGATTTCAGCTTAGCTATTGCATCAGCGGGTATCGCCGAAAGAGTCGGTATAAGAATTTCATCTTCACGTCCGCGCTCTTTAAAGTGATTTAATAAAAGCTGTGCTTTATGAGAAGCGGGTGAACTATTAAACCCATGAATATAAATAATCATCTAAAACAACTCTGTGAAAATTAAAAGCCGCTTTCTGCAATCAGCAGCCAGACAGCACTATCAACGCAACCGCATGCACAGCAATACCCTCTTCTCTGCCGGTATAACCTAATCGCTCAGTTGTGGTTGCCTTGACATTAATTTGTTGTACAGGAACTGAAAAATCTTCTGCCAGATTATTTCTCATCCGGCTTATATGCTCAGACATTTTAGGTGCCTGAGCAACAATCGTTATATCCAGATTTCCTAGCTGATAATTTTGTTCTTTCAGTAAGCCAATAACACCGGAGAGTAATTTTCGGCTGTCAATATTCTCATATTTTTTATCGGTATCAGGAAAATGCTGTCCGATGTCACCTAATGCAGCCGCGCCTAAAAGTGCATCGCAGACGGCATGTATTAACACATCACCGTCTGAATGAGCTTTAAATTGTTGATGGTATGGAATTGATACGCCAGCCATTACGATATGGTCACCATCCTCAAATGCATGCACATCAAAACCATGACCGATTCTAAACGGAACGACACTACTCATTTTCCTGCGCCTTCAGATACATTTCAGCTAACTTTAAATCAGCTTGCCTGGTAATTTTAATATTGTCCTCATAGCCTTCCAGCAGCAACGGATGCAGCCCCATGTACTCAATCGCAGATGATTCATCTGTAATGAGAAAGCCGGATTCAATTGCATCGGTCATTGCCTGACGCAACATTTCTAAAGTAAACATTTGCGGTGTCAGCGCATGCCATAGTCCGCTCCGCTCTACCGTATCTTCAACTGTCTGATCAGAGCGCTGGCGCTTCATCGTATCCCTTACCGGTAAGGCCAGCAACCCGCCGACAGCATGATGACTTAAACTGTCAATCAGCACATCAATATCAGAATGGCGCACACAGGGACGGGCCGCATCATGCACCAGCACCCAGTCATGTTGCTGCACATTCAATGTCGCTGCATCACTCATTCTTGCTAACTCATTAAGTGCATTCAGTACCGAATAGCAGCGCTCCTCACCTCCGCTTACGCGGATAACGGGTTTATCGGTATTGAGCTTTATACCTGACCAGTACTCATCATTATCATTCAGAGCAATAACGATTCCGCTAATCTTTTCATGTGCTAGCAAACGCTGACAACTATGCTCGATCACGGTTTTATCACGCAGTTTTAAATATTGTTTAGGGACATCACTGTCCATGCGTTTTCCGACACCGGCAGCAGGCACGACAGCCCAATAATTGACTGGTTTGTTATTCATTTTGTTTTAATTAAAGCGATTGCCACATCCATCTCACTGTTGTGATGGTGACTGTAAAGGAGGATTTCCTGTATCGGCTGGTTTTATAATTTGATAAAAAGTTTCATCTTTTTTGATCATACCCAGTTCATTACGCGCGCGTTCTTCAATGGCTTCAAGCCCCTGTTTCAGGTCATGGACTTCAGCTGCAAGCGCCTTATTACGTTCCTGCAACTTTTTTTCTTCAATTTTCGCGTTATCTACTTCATTCTGAACATGCATGACATCCGGAATACCGCCATCACCTACCCAGAGTTTAAACTGAAAATACAGTAATAAAACAACGAGTATGGTGATGATGATTTTCACAAATGATTTAACTCAGGCGTTTAAATGCGCTCATGCCGGCATAAACCGCTTTATCACCCAGTGTTTCTTCAATGCGTAATAACTGATTGTACTTCGCCAGACGATCCGAGCGCGATAATGAGCCGGTTTTAATCTGGCCGGCGTTTGTCGCCACGCTCAGGTCTGCTATTGTGTTGTCTTCGGTTTCGCCTGAACGATGAGAAACAACTGCCGTATAACCATTGTCATGCGCCATCTGAATCGCATTTAAGGTTTCAGTCAGCGTCCCGATCTGGTTAAACTTGATCAGGATTGAATTAGCGATGCCTTTATCAATACCCTCTTTAAAAATAGCAGTATTGGTTACAAACAAATCATCTCCAACCAACTGAACTTTATCACCCAGTTTTTCAGTCAGCACTTTCCAGCCTGCCCAGTCGTTTTCAGCCAGACCGTCTTCGATTGTGATGATGGGATAACGATTAACCCAGTCAGCGAGATAATCAACAAACTCTTCTGACGTGAATATTTTACCTTCAGAAGCCAGATCATATTTACCGTTTTTATAAAATTCTGAACTGGCACAATCAAGCCCCAGATAAATATCTTTACCTGCCACATAACCGGCTTTTTCGATCGCTTCTAAAATCACTTCGATCGCTTCTTCGTTTGAAGACAGATCCGGAGCGAAACCACCCTCATCGCCAACCGCTGTATTCAGTCCGCGTGATGCCAGCACACCTTTCAGTGTATGGAAAACTTCTGCACCGTAGCGCAATGCTTCTTTAAAGCTTGGCGCACCAACTGGCAGAATCATGAATTCCTGCATATCAACGCTGTTATCAGCATGCTCACCGCCATTGATGATATTCATCATCGGAACCGGTAATGTCACACCCTGACCCTTGCCCAGATTTTCAAACAATGGCTTGCCCGCATCAATTGCTGCAGCATGAGCTGATGCGAGTGAAACAGCCAGCAAAGAATTTGCACCCAGGTTTGATTTAAAATCAGTACCATCAAGTTCTAACATTTTTTTATCAATGGCAGCCTGATCATTAATATCAAAGCCAATCAGTGCGTCACGAATAGCACCATTTACATTTGCAACAGCCTTTAATACGCCTTTACCTAAATAACGGTCTTTGTCACCATCGCGTAATTCAATTGCTTCACGCTCACCGGTAGATGCGCCGGATGGGACCGCAGCACGCCCGATAGTTCCAGATGAAAGCGTGACTTCTGCTTCAACTGTTGGGTTACCGCGAGAGTCGATAATTTCACGACCGTGTATTTCTGATATTGTGGACATTTTTTCTCCGCTTGCTTTCATAGCTTACATTTAACTAAACGGTACGAGTATACCGTTTATATATGTCACCCCTGTGACATACTTACAATAGTGATTCTTCAAATGGCTGTGACTTTACGACATCATCAATTCGTTTCATCATGGATAATAACGACTCCATTTTATCCAGTGGCCAGGCATTCGGCCCGTCGCTTAATGCCTCGGCAGGATTCGGATGCGTTTCCATAAAGACACCGGACAAGCCAGCCGCTACTGCTGCACGTGCCAGCACAGGCACATGTTCACGCTGGCCACCTGAAACACTGCCCTGACCACCCGGTAACTGAACCGAATGGGTAGCATCAAAAACCACCGGACAGCCCGTGTCACGCATCACCGCCATTGAACGCATATCTGAAACCAGATTGTTATAACCAAAAGACACGCCCCGGTCACACACCATGATATTTTTATTACCTGTAGTCAGTGCTTTATCAACTACGTTTTTCATATCCCATGGTGCTAAAAACTGACCTTTTTTGATATTAACAGGCTTACCCGTAGCGGCTACTTTTAAAATAAAGTTGGTCTGACGACATAAAAAAGCCGGTGTCTGTAACACATCAACCACTTCAGCAACCTGGTCCATTGGTGTATCTTCATGCACATCGGTTAACACCGGCACACCAATTTCGTCTTTTACTTTTTGCAGTATACGTAAACCTTCTTCAATACCCAGCCCGCGAAAGCTGTCCATTGAAGAACGATTGGCCTTGTCAAAAGATGACTTATAAATAAACGGAATGCCTAACTTTTCGGCAATACGTTTGAGTTCCGCTGATGTTTCCATCGCCATCTTTTCACTTTCAATAACACACGGGCCTGCAATCAAAAAGAAGGGCTGGTCTAAACCCGCCTTGAAACCACATAAATCCATCAGACTGCCTCTTTAGCACTGCTATCACGATAGCTCATTGCCGCTTTAATATAACTGGTAAACAATGGATGACCATCGCGCGGGTTAGACGTAAATTCAGGGTGGAACTGACAGGCAATAAACCATGGGTGGTCAGCAAGCTCTACCATTTCAACCAGTGAGCCGTCAGCCGACTTACCGGAAATAACCAGCCCGGCATCTGTCAGCGTTTTTTCAAACTGATTGTTAAACTCATAACGATGACGATGACGTTCAACGATATTGTCAGCGCCATAGATCGCTCTGGAATGTGAGCCCTCAGCCAGATGACAACTCTGGCCACCAAGGCGCATGGTGCCGCCCAGATCAGAATTGGCATCACGTTTTTCAACCGTGCCATCTTGCTGCTGCCACTCTGTAATTAAGCCAATCACAGGGCTTTTAGTGTTTTCATTAAACTCAGTACTATTAGCACCGGCCAGGCCGGTCACATTTCGTGCAAATTCAACAACCGCCATTTGCATGCCCAAACAGATACCAAGATACGGAATCTTGTTTTCACGTGCATATTGGATGGCCAGAATCTTACCTTCAACACCACGGCTACCAAAACCACCCGGCACCTGAATGGCATCCAGACCTTTTAGTTCTGAGAAGTCACCGTTCTCAAGGTTTTCGGAATCAATGTAGCGGATTTTAACCTTTACACGGTTTTTGATACCGGCATGAAATAGCGACTCATTCAGCGACTTGTATGATTCGGTATGCTCAACATATTTACCCACCATACCAATAGTCACTTCAGACTCGGGGTGTTCTAGTGCTTCAACAACAGCAGCCCACTCACTCAAATCGGCCGGTTTTACATCCAGGTGCAGTTTTTTACAGACAATTTCATCCAGCCCCTGATCATGCAACCACTGTGGAATCTTGTAGATATGATCCATATCGATGGCTGAAATAACGGCTTTTTCTTCCACATTGGTGAACAAAGCAATCTTTTTACGTTCTGCTTCTTCGATCAGTTGCTCTGAACGACACAACAGAATATCCGGCTGAATACCGATAGAACGTAATTCTTTAACCGAGTGCTGTGTCGGCTTGGTTTTAATTTCACCGGCAGAGGCAATGTAAGGCACCAGTGTCAGGTGTATAAACAAGGCGCGATCATGCCCCATTTCAACACCCATTTGACGAATCGCTTCGATAAATGGCAGTGACTCGATATCACCTACTGTTCCGCCGATTTCAACCAGCGCAACGTCAGCATCACCCGCGCCTTCTATCACATTTGCTTTTATCTGATCAGTGATATGCGGAATGATCTGGACGGTGCCACCGTTATAGTCACCGCGTCGCTCTTTGCGGATAACCGTCTCATAGACCTGACCGGCAGTAAAATTACTCATTTTACCGGTTTTACAGTGGACATAACGCTCATAGTGTCCCAGATCGAGATCTGTTTCTGCACCGTCTTCGGTCACAAAAACTTCACCATGCTGAAACGGGCTCATGGTGCCTGGATCAACATTGATATAAGGGTCTAATTTAAGCATCTGGATTTTTAAACCGCGTGCCTCAAGAATGGCACCCAGCGACGCTGATGCAATACCCTTACCTAAGGAAGAGACCACGCCGCCGGTTATAAATATAAATCGAGTCATTAAGAATTCTATTTCTCAGAAATGGCAACAGAGTTGTCGCAGAAAGACCTTATCATACCAAAATCTCATTTATGCCTCAATCAGTATCTACAAGCCGGTGCGACTATAAAACCACTGGTGGTAGTCCAGACAAGGCCGATAAGACCGATAAAACTGTGTGAGAATTTAATTGATAAGCTGCTAAAAATTATTTACGTATTATAATAGCCCATTAAAACAAACAAGATACCTTAATGACCCCGCTAGCACGTTACCAACAGCTTTTAGCCGCCAATGAACTTAGCCATGACCGAGGCCAGGAAAAAGTAATTACCGCTTTTAATGCACTCTACCTGCAGGTCAACAAGGCCAGTCCTGGCTTTTTAAGCCGCTTTGTCAAACGCCTGATATTTAAGCCCAGGCCCGTAAAAGGCCTCTATTTATGGGGCGGCGTAGGTCGTGGCAAAACCTGGATGATGGATTTATTTTACGACAGCCTCGATATACAAAATAAATATCGCCAGCACTTTCATCGTTATATCCACGAAATACATGAGCAGCTTGAGCAATACAAAGGGCAAAAAAAGCCGCTGGCACTGATTGCCAGAAAATTTTCCAAAGAATATCAGTTACTGTGTCTGGATGAGTTTCATGTGTCTGATATTACAGATGCCATGATTCTTTACGGACTGCTTCAGGAATTACTGAAAAATGGTGTCACACTGGTTTTTACATCTAACCTTGAAGCCGATGATTTATATAAAGACGGTTTACAGCGCGAGCGCTTCATTCCCGCCATTGAGCTGATCAAACATCACTGTCACTGTGTAAAAATCGATGATGGCACCGACCACAGGCTAAACGCCATTCAAAGCTCGGAACTGTATAACTACCCCTTAGATGCTGAAAACCAGAAAAAACTTGAAGATTATTTTATTAAACTCAGCCCCTGCGCACCCAAAACACATACCGAGTTATATATCAATCACCGCTCACTGCCTGTCTATAAGCTGGCTGACGATGTCGCCTGGTTTATCTTTGATGATATTTTCAACAGCCCGAGAGCCGTTGCCGACTATATTGAACTGGCAAAAATTTTCCATACCGTTTTTATCACCGACATTCCTTTCCTGACGGAGAAAAATGCCGATAAAACCAAACGATTCATTCAGTTAATGGATGAGTTTTATGACCGCAATGTGAAGATCATTATCAGTGCAGCAGGCCCGCCTGAATCGCTCTATCAGGGTGAGAACATGCTGTTTGAGTTTGAGCGCACTGTTTCCCGCTTAGAAGAAATGAAGTCACTCAAGTACCTGAAAAAACCTCACCGGGCATAGGCCAGGCCGCAGACAGGGCCTGATAAACACAAAACCCTGTCACCGTCAGCTTACACGACCCGTACATGCCTTATAAATGAAACACCGCCATACCGAGATCACCTGTTTGCTCATAACTTGAAGCGTTGGTAATCACAGCCGTGGAGTGCTGCTGCGTTTTCAGGTAGCTTTTAGCGACTCGTTTCAAATCATCCATCGTCACACTGAGAATACGCTCTCGATACGCTTGCCGCTGAGCAACCGTTCGCCCATACAGGTTATTGTGAAACGCCTGTTTTGCCTCGCCTGCCGGTGAGCCCGGCTTATCCATGCTGCCGATAACACCCAGAATGGCTTCCTCCAGCAGTCTTTCATCGTGCTTGCCCTCTATCACCCAGTCGACCGACTTATCAAAATCCTCAAGCGTTGCTAGCAAACGGGGGTCTCTATAGGAATAAAAACGAAAAGCACCGGTCGTCGAATCCTGGCTGGCACCACCACCATAGGCACCGCCATTTTCACGGAGATGCGTATGTAAAAAACCATTACGCATAAAACCACCCAGCACCGATAATGCGGCTGCATCCGGGTGACCGGCTGGCACCGTCTTGAAAGCTTTTGAGCAAAAGTTAACCTGAGTACTGGTTACCCACATTTGCTTAACGTTGTCACACACTGCCGGCACACTGAAAGCACTAAAGTGGTCGGTTTTATTGGCTAGCCATGTGTTAGCCACGTCATTGACTAATGCATCTTGCGACTCACTGTCTGCAATTAATAGGTGCTGGCGAGGTGCAGACACAATCAGTGCATGTAACTGCTTAAACTTTTCGACCAGTGCATTCAGATCGGCATCATTATCGAGTGCTGAGTCCAGTTGTTTAATGCTAACAATACCCTGCAGACCGCTCAGGCTGTTTGATAACTTGGCAACCGGGCTCATTAAGCTTGAGGCCGCGGCCATGGCCAGGCTGTGGCCGCTACCGGTAACACTTTGTTCCATACCGGCTCGTTTCTGCGCGATCAGTTCTCTGATACGATTTTTTTCATCGAAGGAAACGGCATCAATGGTTTTATGCATTAATTCAGTCAGCTCAGCATGTTTGCTGACCAGAGCCTTACCCGAAAGCACAAAATAGGCCTTCACTTTTTGCTCATCATCGACCTGTCCACGCATACTGTAATAAGCCGATACGCCACCTGAAACAGCCGCCTGCCAGGCCTGGGTCTGCATATATGATTTTCCGTCACAGCCTAATTCAGTAATAATTGAACTGTAGTAAGGCAACACAGCAAGCAACTCATCGGATAAGGCAGGCATATCGACTATCAATTGCTGATAGGCAATGCCATTCGTGCCCTGCTCATAGAAACTAACCGTCTGCCCAGCCGTTTCAACTAATTTTCCTTCAGCAATCGACATCCTGGCAGGTACATCTTCAAGCCCTACTTTAGGCAGCACATCTGGATCATCTTCTTCCTGTTGTCTTGCTGCTAAATCCTCTGCGGTAGAAATGATTTTCTGAATCTCAGCTTCACTCAGATGTTTTTTCATTTCAGCCAGGCGTTGCTTTTCAGCAGCATCCCGGTGTGATGCCAGCTCAGCGTCGGGTTTCAGTGTCAGACGAATACGATGCGGATTGTTTAATAATAAATTTTTAACAAGGTTTTTAACAAAGTCAGGCTGCTTGATATCTTCACGTAACTGCGCAAGAACCGGGTCAAGATTTAAAACATCAATCGGATTACCGCGATGCGTTGCTGCCGACAAACCGGCCAGTATCAGCTGTAAGCCGTAAGGATAACCGTCACCACCGATTTCACGCTGGCTGAGTTCTAACTGATGAAGCACCGCTTCAACTTGTGACTGTTCGATACCATTGCTGGCAACATCATTTAAAACATCCAGCACCATTTTTTCAAATTTTTCAGCGTGCTCAGGCTGACTGCCTTCAACACCACACATAAAGCACATTTCACGGTTAGAGTCTTCAAGCCCGCAAAGCGCTGACGGTGAACTGGCAATATCACTGGTTTCCAGTGCATGCATTAACGGTGATGAGCTGTTATCCAGTAATACGTCCGATAAAATATGTGCACTCAGCATGTCATATAAATCCATACTTTTACCCAGCAACCAGCCCATTACATGATGGGTTTTTCCCTGAGCAGAGGCGTTAATTTCTTCCTTGTCCAGCGCATAGCTCTCTTCAATTATCAGCGGTGAATAATACCTTTTCTCATCGGCTACTTTTATTTCTTCATCCAGTTTTTCAAACTGAGATAAGGCATTTTTTTCAAATACAGCCTGATGTTCACTGGCCGATATATTGCCATAGGTCATGAAAATAGCATTTGACGGATGGTAATGTTTTTTATAAAAGTTTTTTAAGTCATCATAAGTCAGGTCAGGGATATGATCAGGCTCGCCGCCGCTGTTATAGTGATAGGTACTGTTTGGAAATAAATACTTTGTGAAAAGTTGCCATAACTGACTAACAGGCGAGCTCATGGCGCCTTTCATTTCATTGTATACAACGCCTTTATACACAAGATCCGTTGACGGATCATCGGCTTTTTCAAACTCTACCCGATGGCCTTCCTGCTGAAAATCCAGCTCATGTAAGCGTGAGAAAAAGACCGCATCAAGATAAACAGCCAGCAGGTTATCAAAGTCTTTGCGGTTTTTACTGGCAAACGGATAAGCCGTCCAGTCACTACTGGTGAAAGCATTCATAAAGGTATTTAAAGAACGCCGAATCATCATAAAAAAAGGGTCGCGAACCGGGTAATGCTCACTGCCGCAAAGCGCTGTATGTTCAAGAATATGGGCAACCCCTCGTGAATCCATTGGCACTGTTCTGAGTGCAACCAGGAAAACATTCTCGTCATTATCTGTATTCAAATGATAATGCATTGCACCTGTTTTGATATGCTCATACTGTTCCACGCTGAGGTTCAGCGACTCAATAGTTTGCATACCCATACTTCTGAAAGCGGGATGTGAATCTGTTTTATTAGTCATCTTTGGACATATTCCTGATAATCAGGTTAAAGGGGATATTTGGTAGACTTTCTCATTCATGCTTTGCAAACCGCGTGCTGAAAACTGCGGAGAGGAAGACAACAGATCGGCCTCCTGCAGAACATTAATCCGGTAAAATTTGGCAAAATATTGATTAACTTCTGACTCTGTTACTGAAAAAGGAGGCCCCTGCATCGCATCCTGATCATATTCCATACACACCAGTAACAGGCTGGCAGCGGGCGCCAGTGCACTCAGCTGCTGGCAATAGGCCGCTCTCATTGTAGCAGGTAAAGCAATCAGTGAGGCACGATCAAACACAACGGAAACAGGACCCAGATCAGCGGCCCTCAGATCAAAGAAATCTCCCTGATAGAGGGTTATATTGCCGCTCTGATAGACATTAAGCTTAGCGTTAGTCGTCATTTGATACGTTAATGAGTGCTCCTGAAAAAATGCCTCCACCGCCGCCTGGCTGACCTCAACACCCGTCACTTCATAGCCCTGCTCAGCAAGCCACAATAAATCCATGGATTTTCCACAAAGTGGAACAAATACCCGGCTACCGCTAGCAGGCTCGATAGAGGGCCAGTGTTTAATTAGATAAGGGTTAATTTCATCCTGATGAAAACCGATCTTTTGATTTTCCCAGCGATCTAGCCAGAATGCTTTATCCATAATAATCAGCTGCCGGGCTTCCAGACGCCATATGCTTCTTCTTTTGGTTTCTTATCAGCTTCCATCTGATCAAATACCTGAAGACTAAACTCCGCCAGTTGTGACAACACCTGCTTTTTATCGAACTGACCATCCGGTAAGGCCGACATAAAGTAACCGATAGATGCTGCCATATACTGAACAGCAACCATGTCATCGCCTGCTGTGTAGTCATGCTGCTTAATGGCTTTTTTAACATCTTCTATTAATGCATCAGATAACTGAATACCACTCATTATTATTTCCTGAAAATTAGTTTTAAAAAATACAAATGAATACGTTAAATGTATGTTCAAGCCGGTGTATTTCAAGCAATCCATTTAGTCATGTGTTGATCTGGATGCTATCATCATATCGATCTGATCGTATTCGAATTAGTACGTTCATTATGCAATATTTATTGCTGCTGCTAAACCACCAAAAAACAAGGTTTTTTAAGGAGTTTTATCAAATGTATAAAATATGTTTTTTTGTACCCGTCGAGCATGCCGAGACGGTTAAAAAAGCCCTCTTTAATAGCGGCGCAGGTAAAATAGGCAATTATGACCATTGCAGCTGGCAATGTTCGGGACAGGGACAATTCAGACCACTGAGTAATAGCCAGCCGTTTATTGGTGAGCAAAACAGGCTTGAGATTGTCGATGAATTTAAAGTTGAACTTGTTTGTGACAGTACAAATATAAAAACCGCAATTCTGGCATTAAAAGCATCACACCCGTATGAAGAACCAGCTTATGAAGTTTATAAGCTGGAAACCTTCTGACTAAGCTGTCATTAACGAACAATCCCGCGTTCACTGGCATCAATAAAAGCCACCATCTTTTTAACTTCTTCAAACTGCTGACAAAGTTCATCAACTTCTGCCTGAATCTCTGCACGCTTTTTATGGCCTTTAACCAGCAGCTTAAACGTCTTATGCAGACCACGAATCACATCGGATTCAAAACCGCGGCGTTTCAATCCGTTTTTATTCAGACCATATGCCTGCGCATGATTACCGGCAACGATGATATATGGCGGTATATCCCGGTTAACAATCGTACCCAGGCCAGAGAAGCTATGTTCACCGATATGAGTAAACTGATGTACAGCGGTAAAACCACC
>JAOULC010000117.1 GCA_029882215.1 Gammaproteobacteria bacterium
ACCTTTTAGTTCAGCAAATGTAAACACCTCAATTTCCGCGATGTCTGAAAAATCTGATGCTAATTGTTGCGCGCGTTCCAAGGTTCGGTTCGCAATAACAATGCGAGCGGGTTGTTGCTGAATAAATGGTTCAAGAATACCCCGCACTGCACCACCGGCACCGAGGATCAGTATGTCCCTGTTGGTGAGTTCTGTCTGGTGATTTTGCGTCAGGTCACGTACCAGACCAATACCATCAGTATTGTCGCCGGTGTAATTATCCGCTTCATGCAGAGTCAGTGTATTAACCGCTCCGGCACGGCGAGCCCGTTCAGTCAGTGTGGACGCCAGTTTAAAAGCTTCTTCTTTTAGCGGAACAGTGATGTTAAGTCCCTTACCATTGTTTTGCTGAAAGTGTTTAACCTCTTCAGCGAAGTTTTCAGTCCGTACCTGAATTTTCTCATAGCTCAGTGCTTGTTTTGTCTGCTCGGCAAATAGCTGATGGATTTGTGGTGATTTGCTGTGGGCTATAGGGTTGCCCATAACGGCATAGCGATCGCATACTTTTTTAGTCATTATTTATTTTCTTGTAACCACTTAGCCGCATCTTTTGCATAATAAGTCAGGATGCCATCAGCGCCGGCACGTTTCATCGCAAGTAATGATTCTAATACAACCTGTTTTTCATCCAGCCAGCCATTCATGCTGGCCGCTTTTAGCATCGCGTACTCACCACTAACCTGATAAACAAAAGTGGGTACAGCAAATTGTTGCTTAATGCGGTAAACAATATCCAGATAAGGCATGCCCGGTTTGATCATCACCATATCCGCACCTTCGTTAATATCGAGTAATACTTCGCGGATAGCTTCATCGGAATTGGCCGGGTCCATTTGGTAACTGTATTTATTGCCACCGCCAAGGTTAGTTGCAGATCCTACCGCATCACGGAACGGGCCGTAAAAACTGGATGCGTATTTGGCAGAATAGGCGAGGATACGGGTGTGAATATAGCCTGCAGACTCCAGTGCTTCACGCAGCGCGATAACGCGGCCATCCATCATATCAGAAGGCGCAACAACATCCGCGCCTGCCTGTGCGTGCGACAGAGCCTGCTTAACGAGCACCTCAATCGTTTCATCATTTAACACATAACCGCTTTCATCAATCAGACCATCCTGTCCGTGCGAGGTGAAAGGGTCGAGTGCCACATCGGTAATCACGCCCAGCTCGGGTACAGCGGCCTTTAATGCACGAACAGCTCGTTGTGCAAGACCTTCCGGGTTATAGGCTTCGGCGGCATCATCAGACTTACATTCCTGACCAACCACAGGAAATAGTGCCATTGCCGGGATACTCATGGCGTGGCATTGTTTCGCTTCTTCTATCAACAAGTCGATGCTCAGGCGCTCAACGCCGGGCATGGAGTCAATGGTCTGGCGCTGGTTTTCACCTTCAATGACAAACACAGGGTAGATGAAATCATGCGCTGACAATGTGTTTTCACGCATCAGGTTGCGTGAAAAAATATCGCGACGCATACGGCGCATGCGAGTGGCTGGAAAAAATGAATGAGAAGACACGATAGATTCCCCGGTTTAAGCCTAAGAATAGTTGAATTAATAGGCAGTGATTATCACATATTGAGTGCAGATTTGCAGCCAGTCGATACGGATTTAGGGAATGAGGTACGCTGAACGTTTAGCCTGTAATCAGGAAGTTGCATAAAACTGCGCGCTGTTTAAGGCTTGAAAACTTTGAGTTTTAACTGCACAAGTGAAAATAATGAATCATTGGCCGGCAACGCCGAGTCAATGTCAATGCACTGGCTCAGAGAAATAGCAGGCTGATTTTCCCAGGGCTGTATCGCAGGGTAATCAGGGAATTTATTGGCCGCAATAACCCCCAGCATGTGTGATCTGTCGGAGCTGAAACGGTTAAGGTAAACCTGTGATTCAATAAGGCGAAATTGTGGCTGATAAAGATCAGGTATCAGAGCATACTGAGGAAAGCTAAGTGCTAAATATTGACTGGCCGGGGTGATGAAGGGTGCTGTGGTATCAAAGTCGTAAATGAGAAATTCGTTGGCGGTTTTTCTTAACAGCACGACGTGATAATCCCAGATAACGACAGAGTGAGCATTAGTTGTCTGCTGGTTAAAAACAGCGACTTGCCGGGTGCTATTTGTGATGAAAACAATGTGTAAATCTGAGTCACTGACACCCTGGCGGATTAAAGCATCGGCAAGGTGCCAGATATTTTCTTCACAAAATAAAGGAGTGTAGAGGTAGTCACTCCTTTTAGTCTGAAACATTACTTTGCTGTTAAAGCCGTACTTTCAAAGTGAATACCATCCCAGCCACAGAGAATAAAGTTGCGGATGTTGGCATGGTCAGTGGCTTGCGG
>JAOULC010000030.1 GCA_029882215.1 Gammaproteobacteria bacterium
CAGTAACGGGATGGCTATCGGCACCACGGCAATGGCGCTTTTATCTTCTGCTTCGGCTTTTTCTGCCGGTGTGGTGCGCACGGAATCCGTTTGTGCTCGCAACATGGATAAGGCCATTAACAGCACGACGATGCCGCCGCCAACGCGAAATGAAGCCAGGCTGGTCCCCATGCTGTGCAGAATAGTTTCACCGGTTAGTGAGGTTATAGCAAGTACTATCAGCACGGCGACAGAAGCCACATTGGCAATTCGTCCCTGTTCAGCACTGCTGTAATGTTTGGTCAGTACTAAGAACATCGGAACGGCAGCAAAGGGATTCAAAATAACAAACAGAGCGATAATAAAGCGTGAGTATTCTGTCCAGTGTTCCATTCATGTTCTCTTTATTTTTTTAAATTCAGTTTTATAATTTCGTAATATCAGTGAGTAACTAGCGATGCTTATAACCAGCGTTTCTTCCTGAAAAGAAACAGTAATAGCGCCGCAATAGAAGCCATTGCCGTCAGTAACATATAATAACCGTTTCTGTTTTTCAGCTCCGGGATGTTCTCAAAATTCATACCATAAATACCGACCAGTAAACTCAGTGGTACAAAGATAACGGTGACAATCGTCAGTACCTTCATGATCTGGTTGAGCTTGTGGCCGTTCAGGCTGATATAGGCATCGATCAGATCTGTGATCACACTCTGGTACAGGGCGGCTAAACTGCTAAAGCGTTCGATGCGTGCATAAATATCATCGAAGTCGTCGTATTGATGATGACTGGTTTCGTGCAATTGCTGTCGAAGTCTGGCAAACACATCGACATAATAGGACAGAATACGGTGCATTTTACGCAGACTGGTGTTGTAACCCACCAGTTCTTTCATCAGTGTGTCAGTGGGGGTGTCGAATAATTCATCTTCAATAATGTCCAGACGCTGTTCGAGATTAAGTAAAATTGTGCCGTACCGTTCGGCAACACGTTTACACATTTTACTGACAACAGAAACAGGCGTTGCACCGCTGCAGCCGTTTTCAGCCAGTTGCTGCCAGAGCTTTGAAAGATAGGGTGATTTTTTGTTGTGCCTCGTCACCAGAAAACGCTCACTGGCAAACATGGCCAGTTGCAGGGTACTAAAATCCAGTGAATTGGATTCGGCATCGAGCGGTTTTAGTAACAAATAAATATATTCGTCAAAACGCTGAAAGTTGGGCGGGTGGCGGTCACGCTGAGCTTCGTCAATGGCGATGCTATCGAGTGAAAATTGTTGTTGTAAAAATCTCTTTTCATCAACCGCCGGTTCATCAAACAGTTCGACCCAGATCCAGCTGTCTGCTTTTTCCCGCCATTGTTGTAATAACTCTGCACCACCGACCTGTGTTGTATTGTGATGGCATAACATAAACTGCATCATTGCTGTTCGCCTTTATCATCTGCTTTAATATCGTGATCTTTGAGCTGCTCAAAGCCGCTGCGTAAATGCAGATCGCGCTGCGGGTATGGAATCTCGATCCCCTGTTCATGAAAACGATCCCAGACACCCAGTAAGACATCACTTAAAACATTGGCGCGTCCGTTCGGCGGGTCATTGATCCAGACGCGCAATTCCAGCTCAACCGAGCTGTCACCAAAGCCTTTTAATAAACAGCGGGGTTCCGGTTTGTCGAGTATACGAGTGGTGGCTTTAGCTGATTCCACACACAGTTTCATTGCCAGTCGCACATCGGAATTATAAGAGACACCAATCGGCAGTTTTAAGCGCACCAGGTTGTCACTGAATGACCAGTTTTCAACCCGTTCGGTGATCAGTATCTCATTCGGGATCAGGTGCTCGATGCCGTCACGGGTAATGACGGACACATAACGCGCACTTAAATGATTAATCCAGCCAAAAGTATTGCCGACTGAAATGACATCACCGGGTTTGATGGAACGATCCATTAGCAGGATCACGCCACTGACCAGATTGGAAAATATCTTTTGCAAACCAAAACCAAGACCGACACCTAATGCACCGCCAAATACGGCCAGTGTAGTGAGGTTAATGCCAATAGCAGAAAAGGTAATGAGGAAAGCCGAGATCACCAGACCAATGTGCAGTAGTTTGACGCTGAGTACCCGCATCACGGGGGAAACGTTTTGAGAGCTTTCCAGTTTGCGGTCAAGAAAACTCGCCAGTACGTTAGCGATCCACAGGGATAAGGATAAGGCCAGGCCGGCTTTGATAATAATCAGCGGTGACAGTCTTATCTCCCCGAGTGTAAAAGACAGACTGTCTAGCAGGTTCAGAGCCGGTGTTACCCAGCCGAATATATTGAGTACAGCGAAGCTCCAGGCCACGCCGGCCACTACACGGGCAGCCACTTCATTTTTTAGCAGTTTTGAGGCAATGCGAATCAGCAGCCAGGCGCTGAGCAGGCTGGCAACTGGCGTGAGCAGGTGGTGCGTATAGCCCAGAAAAATATAAAACTGGATGCTGATCCATTGCAAAGTCAGCCACACCAGCGTGTTAGCAAATTCGTTCAGCGTGACGATGACCTGATTAAAACTGGCAACTTTGCCACTGCTGGTACTGAGCTGTATAAGTAGTCGCTGTAAGCGTGGTGTGATAAACCAGCGGGCCACTATAAAAACCAGCACAATGACAACGAGCTGCAGCCAGATTTCAGTAGAAATGAGTAAAGACTGTAGTTCACCCAGCCAGGATAAAATAATGGTTTTGAGTTGCGTAAAATCTGGCCAGTCAGTCATAACTATACTCTCTGCGGGTTTGCCTTCTTTCATTATGCGGCACAGACCTTGTGTATACCACTTACATTCTGTAACTGTATTATAGTGTACGTTAACTATTTAGATAAAAGAGTGGCTGATGTATTACTTCTGAAATATCCGGTAAATATCATGATGATCAGTATAACAGGTCGTGACGATCAAAAATATTAGCTTTACAGTAGCTGCCCGCTGATAAATATTACGCTGCTTATGATATAGATTTACGCCGGCAGTATGAGCGGTATAACTGAAGGGTAAAAATCATGAGTGAAGATGAGTTTGATACGCAGATCACCGATGACTTCGCTGCTGGCGATGAAAATGCAGCTGAGAAGAACCGCTCATCAAAGGGCTCGCATGATGCCCGTCGTCAGCTTGATACACTAAGAGAAGACAGGGAAATGGAGCGTCTTATGAAAGGCTGTTCTGATGTCTGGGATACGGACTTCTACTGATTAAACCAGCTCAGGGCATTGTCAATGGCATCTTGTTTGTTGTTTGTCGCTGAATACACAGCGTAGATTTCTTTCTGAATGACCGGCGCATCCGCGACTTTAAATAAAGTAGAACCCATTTGTTGCTCAAGCATGGCTTCAGGCAGGTAGGCTGAGCCACCACAGTTGCTGATAAAACCAAGCGCCACCCGGCCAACGCTGGCTCTTAAGCGGGGAGCTGGAACATCAGGAAACTGTCTTGCATGAATAATCCCAAATGATGTTCCCCAGTCAACGAAAACATAATCTTTCTGCATGGCTTTTTCTGTGGTTATGCCTTTTTCTGATGAGACCATGATTAAGGGTACAGGCGCGAGTTCTTTAATGCATAGCTGAGGCGTTTTTGGCGGGTTAAATACAAAGCCCAGATCAATAACACCGTCAATAAGACTCCTTAATAATGAATCCGTTTGCATGACATCAGCCTGTAATGCCGTCGTCGTATTGTGTTTATGAAACCAGATAAGCCAGTCTTGCAGAAAAATATCCCAGATGCTGGGTAAGGCGGCAATGCTGAGTAAGGTGTCTGTTCCTTCCGGGATCGATACTTCCTGCCTTGCCCGGTCCCAGGTGTTAAGAATGTTTTCCGCATAAATAAGAAATTTTTTCCCCGCCGCTGTCAGGTCAATATTATTACGGTCACGGGTAAACAGGCGGGTACCCAGTTCATCTTCAAGTTGTTTAATGCGTGCGCTGACAGCAGACTGACTGATAAAAAGATTGTTTGAAGCCTTGCCAAAATGTTTTACGCGATTGACTTCGAGAAAGGCCTTGAGTAAACCTGCATCCATTAATTCATTACCTGTTATGACTACATGAGAAAGAAGAGTGAAAAGCTAATCTTAATCTAAATACATGATCGTTACATACACATTTATTCACTTTACTGACGGAATATAAAGCTTTAAAAAGACAGCACTCTGAAGCACTTATTTTTTGAGTGACAGATATTATAAATTTTAATTTTTCTACGGGAGTAGAGCGATGAAGTTTTATGCATTACTGACAGTTTTGAGCCTGACTTTTGCCTCTGGTGCCGTTTATGCGGCAGATGAAATGAAAACTGACGATGAAAGTTTCAGTTATTGTTCTGAAGAGGCTCAAAGAGAAGGGATTGAGAATGAGGGAGATAAAATTCAGTTTATCAATGAATGTATTGACAGTTTCAATCCGCCACTGACAGAGTCCGGGGCTGCAGAGAAGTAGAATACTAGCTGTATCAACAGCGTTAAATGCTGACTGTTTCAATAAAAAAACCCCGGTTCACCGGGGTTTTTTTATAGTTATTAAAATACGAAAGGTTTATAGTGTTTTTTAACAAGATGGTGGACTGGTATCTGGTTTAATGAAAAGTAACAAACTCAATATCCTGAAGACGATTATTCAGGATGTTAATGACGCATCCGGGCTTGAACAGGCCCTGAATATAACGGTACAACGCATCAAGCAGATCATGCATGTGGACGCCGTGTCAGTGTACTTTCGTGATACTAAGGCCGAACAGTTAGTTTTGATGGCAACTGATGGCCTGAATCCGAAGGCGATCGGAAAAATAAGATTTAACTTTGATCAGGGGCTGGTTGGACTGGTTTATAAACAGGCTGAACCGGTTAATATTAAAGATGCTCATAGTCATGTAAATTATTGTTTTATTAGTGAGACGGACGAAGTCTCTTTCCATGGTTTTCTAGGTGTTCCACTGATTCAACACCGTCATGTGCTTGGTGTTCTGGTCGTGCGTCAGACAAAACAACGGCGCTTTTCCCCTGACGATGAAACCTTTCTGGTCACGCTGGCTGCACAACTGGCCGGCGCCATTTCTCACGCAGAGAAAATGGGTGAATTAACCCGTCTGTTTGACGGTGTAGAGGGTCACTCATTTAATATGAAAGGCCTGGCAGGCTCACCGGGTATTGCCATTGCTGAGGCAATGGTAGTCTTTCCGCCAGCCAGTCTGCAGTCAGTGCCAGATAGCCGTATCAGTGAGAACGAGGTCGATGAGCAGATCAGTTCATTTAGACAGGCCGTTAGCAATGTAGAAAATGAATTTAAAGAGCTCTCCCGTCGCATGCAAGGCAGCATTACCGCCGGAGAGCTGGCTTTGTTTGATGTGTTTGGATTAATGCTCAAAAGTGATTCGTTAATCGACACGATTATTAAGCGGATTACAGCTGGTCAGTGGGCACAGGGTGCATTACGTGAAACGATAGCAGAACACGTTAAAAAATTTGATGCCATGGAAGATGCCTATTTTCGTGAGCGAGCGGTAGATATTAAGGACCTGGGCCGGCGACTGTTAATGCATTTACAAATGCAGCAGACACAGGTTGCTGAAGTATCCGCACCGGTTGTGCTGGTTGGTGAAGAAGTTACCGTCTCGCAATTTGCCGAGGTGCCGTTACAATATCTGGCCGGTATTATTTCAACCAAAGGTTCGGCGTCTTCACATGTTTCTATACTGGCTCATGCCTTAAATATTCCGTCAGTCATGGGCATTGATGATTTACCCGTGCAGCGCATTAAGGGCCAGAAAATAATCATTGATGGTTATAGCGGGCAGATTTATGTCAAGCCCTCACAGGCAGTTCTGGATGAATTTAATCAGCTGATACAGGCAGAAAAACAGCTGGATGAAGAACTGGTGAAGCTGGTTGATACTGCTTCGGAAACCTTGGACGGATTACATATTCCTCTGCAGGTAAATACCGGTTTACTGGAGGATATTTCGCCTTCTTTGAAAAGTGGTGCTGAAGGGGTTGGCTTGTACCGCACCGAAATACCGTTTCTGATGCGTGACGGTTTTCCCGGTGAAGATGAACAGTCAGCTATTTACCGGCAAGTATTGAAAAGTTTTTCCCCGCGCCCGGTAACATTCCGCACACTCGATATAGGCGGCGATAAATCCCTGCCGTACTTTCCCGTTGTCGAAGAAAATCCTTTTCTGGGATGGCGCGGTATCCGCATTATGCTCGATCACCCGGAAATATTTTTAACACAGATCAGAGCCATCCTAAAATCCAATGTGTATGAAAATAATTTGCGTCTGATGTTACCGATGATCAGTGATGTTAGTGAAGTGGATGATGCACTGCTGTTAATAAAAAAAGCCCATAAGGAGTTAATCAGTGAAGGCATGGCTGTGCCGTATCCACAGATAGGTGTCATGATTGAGGTACCATCGGCTGTTTATCAAATGGATGCACTGGCAAGGCGGGTTGATTTCTTTTCTGTGGGAAGTAATGATTTAACACAATATCTTCTGGCAGTAGACCGAAATAATAAACAGGTTGCTGGTCTTTATAATTGTCTGCACCCGTCTGTTTTGCACTCAGTACAGCATATAGTGAGAGTGGCTCACCGTCATAAAAAAACGGTCAGTGTGTGCGGTGAAATGGCCGGCGACCCGGCATCGGCATTGGCCTTAATCGGTATGGGCGTTGATAGCTTAAGTATGAGTGTCGGCAGTTTGCTGCGGGTTAAACGGGTGGTGCGTGCATTTACCTCCGCACAGCTTGAGTCCTTATTGAAAGAAGCGTTGAAAATGGAAAACGTGAAGGATATTCGTTGTTTGCTAAACACCGCACTGGAAAATGCCGGTCTTGGTGGTTTAGTGAGAGCCGGTAATTAATCAAGAGGCTATAAAAAACCGACTTCTCTGCTGTAGATAACTATGAGCTTAGCGAGTGCTGCGTTACAAATACTGCTTACAATATTAATTTAAGTTGTTCCCATACTGTCTGCAGAATCACTGGCTGGGCATCTTTTGACGGATGAAGTCCGTCTGCCTGCATTAATTCGCTGTTAGTGCCAACGCCCTCTAATAAAAAGGGCACGAGACTGAGTTTGTATTCCTTAGCTAAATTAACATAAGTGTTGTTAAAGACGGTGGTGTAGCGCTTGCCGTAATTGGGCGGTATTTTCATGCCGGCTAATAATACTCTGGCGTCCGACTGCAGACATAACTCAACCATCTGGCGTAAGTTGTTTTGCATTGCTTTTAGTGATAAACCACGCAGACCATCATTGGCGCCCAGTTCAATAATCACGATATCTGGTCTATATTTATTTAACAGAGAGGGCAGTCGTTTAACGCCATTAATGGTAGTATCACCACTGATACTGGCATTGATAACCTGATGTGGCTGCTTTTTTTGTGCAACTTTTAATGCCAGTAAACTGACCCAGCCTGACTGCGGGTCAATGCCATATGCTGCACTGAGACTGTCACCAACAACGAGAATGGTGGCTGATTTTTTGCCGGCAAAGCTTAGCGGACTACTCAACAATAACGTGATAAATAATAAAGAGCGAATCATGCAAATCCCTTCTGAAATGGTTATATCTGTCAACAACCTGACTAAACAGGTGCCGGCGCTGGACAGTTCCAGCGGTACTATGCTGGATATCCTGAAGGGAGTTAACCTTGAAATCAAGCCTGCTGAAACAATTGCTATCGTAGGGGCATCGGGGTCCGGCAAATCAACCCTGCTGGGTTTGCTTGCAGGTCTGGATCAGGCCAGCAGTGGAGAGGTGATTCTGGCTGGACAATCGCTTAATAAAATGGATGAAGATGGCCGTGCTGCCTTGCGCGGCGAGAAAGTCGGTTTTGTGTTTCAGTCATTTCAGTTACTTGCCGGTCTGACGGCATTAGAAAATGTAATGTTACCGCTTGAACTGCAATCCAAATCTTCGGCCAGAGACGATGCGGTTGCATTGTTAACACGGGTGGGTCTGGCTGAACGTTTACAGCATTATCCAAAGCAGCTATCCGGAGGTGAGCAGCAAAGAGTTGCCATCGCCAGAGCATTTGTCACCGCCCCGACCATTCTTTTTGCGGATGAGCCAACCGGAAATCTTGATAAAGTCACCAGCAAAAATATTATCGATTTGTTATTTGAAATGAACCGCGAAAAAAAAACCACACTGGTGATTGTTACCCATGATGAAAATCTGGCGCAGAAGTGTGAGCGTTGTTTACTACTTGAAAACGGTGTTTTAAACAATGACTAAACACTTCCTGCTTGCTGCGCGTTTATTAGTCAGAGACTGGCGCGCCGGTGAACTAAAAGTTTTATTACTGGCCTTGCTGATTGCGGTTGCCAGTGTGACTTCAACTGGACTGTTTACACAGCGTATTAACCGCGGAATGAACGATCAGGCCGGTCAGTTTTTAGGTGCGGATTTATTATTAAAGAGTCCGCAGCTGACGGATCAGTCAGTTATCAATTACGCGCAGAGAGCCGGTCTCGGTATCACCAAGAGCATCAGCTTCTCCAGCGTGATTGTGGCGCACGATGAATTTCAGCTCACACATATCAAGGCCGTTGACCAGCATTATCCGTTATTGAGTCAGATAAAAATATCCGCGCAGCTATACGGTGATGAACGCCCGGTTAATTACGGACCGGCTGCCGGTGAAGTCTGGCTTGCGCCGCGGCTGTTTAGTTTATTGAATTTAAAAATCGGCGATAAAATTGAATTAGGTGAAACCGAATTGCAGGTCGCAGCTGTTTTAAAACACGATCCGGGGCAGGCCAGTAGTTTTGTCACGATCGCGCCACACCTGCTAATGAATATTCAGGATGTGGCCAAAACAGCGGTGATTCAGCCGGGCAGCCGGGTAACCTATTTAACCGGTTTTGCCGGCGAATTAAAGGCAAGAAAACAATTTGAGAAGTGGCTGGCACCAAGGCTTTCAGGCAGCCAGAGATTGGTCGGTGGTACTGAAGGCTCACAGGCCGTTAACTCGGCAATGGATAAAGCCGGGCAATATTTATCACTGGCGTCGATGCTGAGTGTAATGCTATCGGGTATTGCGATTGCAATGACGGCTAATCGTTACGGTCAGCGACATTTTGATCAGGCTGCACTGATGCGATGTATGGGGGCATCGCAAAAAACCATTATCCGGATCTTTAGTATGCAGCTATTTATATTAGGAGTCATCGGCAGTTTGCTGGGCTGTCTGGCGGGATACCTTACGCAGCAAGGGCTGATGATCCTACTCAAAGACCTGCTGGTGACTGAGTTACCCGGCGCCGGTGTTTATCCGTTAATCAGCGGTTTTGTTGCCGGTTTTGTGACCTTAAGCGGCTTTAGTCTGCCGGCGTTGTTAAGACTCAAATCGGTATCGCCTTTGAGAGTGTTGCGTAATGATATTGCACCGTTAACGATTAGCTCATGGTTTGTTTACGGGCTGGCTGTCTGCAGTATGGTAGTACTGATGTGGTGGCAGTCAGGCCAGCTGAAATTAACACTGCTGGTACTAGCCGGTGTAATGGTCAGTGTTACCATGCTGTTTATTTTATCTCTATTGCTGATTTATCTTAGCCGGCTGATATTACCAGGGTTGAGCGGGCCATGGAAAACAGGCTTGCTACAAATTGTAAGAAACCAGAAAAGCAATCAGTTACAGATGCTGGCATTTGGTTTGTCACTAATGATACTGATGATTATTTTTTTAATAAGAACCGATTTAATTCATCGCTGGCAGGACCAGCTGCCGGATAAAGCGCCTAACCATTTTGTCATTAATATTCAGAACGATGAAGTAAAAGCGGTACAGCAGTTTTTTGCCGAGCACGGCATTGCAACAGAAGGTTTGTATCCGATGGTTCGTGGCCGGATTGTTAAAATTAATAATAAAGATATACTGGATGTGGCGGAAGATAAAACAAAACTGGATGAGTCGCTCAAACGCGAGCTTAATCTTTCATGGTCAAAACAGATACAGGCCAATAATAAGTTACTTGAAGGGCAGTGGTGGAGTGCAGCGGATGACGGTAAGGCCGTTATTTCAATTGAAAAAGGACTGGCCAGGCGCTTGCAGGTAGATATAGGTGATGATCTGGCTTTCCGTATTGCCGACCAGCATATTTCAGCGACGATAAAAAGTATTCGTTCGGTGCAGTGGGATTCATTTCAGCCGAATTTTTATATTATTTTTCCTGAAAATGTTATTAATGAATTTCCGCTCAGCTATATCAGCAGTTTTTATCTGGAACCTGCAAAAAAGAAAACACTGAATCAGTTGATAAAGAATTTTCCAACGCTAACCGTGCTTGAAATTGATGTGATTATGCAGCAGGTTAAGTCCATTATGTCGCAGGTCACTACGGCTGTTGAATACGTTATGTTATTTGTACTGTTTGCCGGCATGATGGTGCTGGTTGCTGCCATGCAATCAGGCATGGACGAACGCATGAATGCAGCCGTTGTGATGAGAACGCTAGGCGCGAAAAAGGCTTTTCTAAGGCGCAGTCAGTTTGCTGAATTTAGTTTGCTGGGGTTGTTTGCCGGTGTGCTGGCGGTATCCGGCACGGAAATTATTGCCTATCTGCTTTACAGCAAAGTGTTTGAATTATATTTTGAACTGCATCTGTCATTATGGATTTACGGGCCGTTATTATCAGTATGTCTGATCCTGATAATCAGCGGTTTTTATATGAACAAAGTGATAAAACAGTCACCGGTAAAAGCCCTGAGGTATGCTTAAAGTATTTCAAATGAGGCTAAAAGGAGTGCGCTGATTTGAAAGAGATAGCTGAAGTTTTACTGCTGATACTGGTAGCCAATGGCTCGCCAGTTATCGTGAGTTTTTTATTTTCGCACAGATTGTCTTTGCCTGTTGATTTTGGTTTGAAACTAAAAGATCAGCAGTATTTATTTGGTAAAACTAAAACCTGGCGCGGATTAATCATGTCGCTTGCTCTGACAGCGTCAGTTTCTGTGCTGCTCGATGGTGAGTATTATATTGGTCTGCTTATTTCGCTGCTGGCAATGACTGGTGATTTGTTTTCAAGCTTTATTAAACGGCGGTTAAAAAAAGCTTCCAGCTCAGAAATGCTGTTACTTGATCAGCTGCCTGAATCCGTGTTGCCTGCTGTCATGATGATGTCAGTCATTCCGCTGAACTTGACACAGGTCATAGCAATCGTCATTGCGTTTTATATTATTGAACGTATGGTGTCAAAAATGCTGTTTAAGATTGGCATTAGGAAACGCCCCTACTAGGTATTATCCAATGATCAATAAAAAAGATTTTTTTAATCCGCCTAACATTGTCAGTATAGTACGGGTATTTATGGCGCCTGTGTTATTGTTGCTGGCCTATCATCACAGCGTGACAGCCTATTTTATCGTTCTGGTTTTTACATTGTTTACGGATGTGCTTGATGGTTTTCTGGCCCGGCATTTAAACATGATCACAGAGCTGGGTTCACATCTGGACAGCTGGGGTGATTTTATTATCTACACAACACTGGCTATTTCTGCCTGGTGGATGTGGCCGGATATGATACAGGAAGAAATGTTATATGTTGTGCTGATCATACTAAGCTTTGTTGTACCGGTCATCGTTGGTTTGATAAAGTTTCGTACACTCACCAGCTATCATACCTGGTCGGTTAAACTGGCGGTGTTTCTTACATTAATATCCTACATTGCTGTTTTCACCGGCTGGTTGCGCTGGCCCATTTATATGGCAGCGGCTGTTTCCGTCATTGCTGCCATTGAAGAAGTAGCAATAACGCTGATAATGAAGCATGAGCATGCCGATGTCAGATCATTTATACATGCGTTACATTATAAATAAGCAGGCTATTGTTTTTCTACAAGCTTATTGGACAGTGACAGAGTAAGTTACTATATTGCCTGCTAATGTCGTAACGACGGCGTGAGCAAAGACTATTTATCATATTGTTACTGTCACAACTGCCTTGTCGGACTACTACGGCTGAATTAATCCCTAAATTAGATAGATAAAGCTGCGCTATCGCAGTAAAATTTCTGCTGTTTTATTCATTCACAGAGTCTCTGATGCGCTTTCTACTTGTACTGATATTGCTACTGACATCTAACCTTGCTCTGGCTGAAGACAGTCTTAAAGAGACCGGGGCTGCAGTTCTCAAGATTGAGAAAGACCTGAAGAAGAGAAAGCTCGATGAAAAAGAGGTGAAGAGCTGGAGTGTTGTCCTCTCCGATGCTAAACAAAAAGCACTGAAGTGCATCGAAGAAAAGACCCTGCAAACCAGTAAAATCAGTGATGATATTAAGTCACTGGGCGAAGCCGTAAAGGGCGAGCCGCGTGATGTAGTCATCAAACGTGGTGAGTTAATGAAGGAAAATTCCGCTGTTGAGCAGGAATTATCCAAGTGCCGGTTATTACTGCTGCAGAGTGAAGGCTTACAGGCTGAGGTAAATTTAAAGTATAAACAAATAGCTGCTGCACGTCTGTTTGCGCGTGAACTGACGGTAGTCGATATTTTACAGAAGAATTTCGATCAGCCAACGATATGGTTTGATGCAAGCCGGGAATTTATTAGTACCAATAGCGGGCTTTCGCTTTTCTCACTGGCTGATGCGGTATTTTTTGCTGTATTTGCTATCGGCCTTTACTGGTTCGCACTGACGGTCAGAGAAAACATATTCAGCAGTCTTACGCGTGTTCAATACATAAAAAGTTTTTCACATAAGTTTAACCGGGCAGTATTGTCGAGTTTTGGTCACTTTTTGCCACATCTTTCGGTGAGTATACTGGCATCGATTTTTGCCTATATTGTAACCAGTCAGATTACCCCGGTGCCGTTTGTCAGTATGCTGGCATATGGACTGCCCTTTTATTTTCTCTTACTGGCAGTCATCCATGTGCTGTTTTCACCCTGCAAGCCGGCAACCCATATTTTCAAACTGCCGGGTCATCTGGTTGGGCCACTGGCTACAAATCTGAAAGTGTTATTAACACTGATTTTTATCGGTTATCTGTTTTTTGGCACCATCGTCGCAAAAAGCCTGCCCGAGAATATCCTGTTATTTGGCCGCGAAGTCTACTCTGTTTTATACATAGCGGGCATTTTCTGGTTAGTAAAATTACTTGCAAGCCTGCCACGCTTCAAATCCAGGTTCTGGCTCAGGATGACAATATACGTTGTCCTTATTTCTATTCTTATACTGGAGCTTGCAGGTTTCAGAAATCTGTCTGTGCAGGCTTTAAGAGTGTTATTCGGTACCAGCATCATGCTGGGTGTCTTCGTGCTGGTGCAGATGCTGTTCAAGGATATGTTCTATGGTTTAAAACATGGCACTCAGGCCTGGCATCGTTCGATCAGAAGAATGCTGGGCTTACACGGGCAGGAACATTTCCCCGGTATTTTATGGATGCAGGTTATTGCCAGTATTGTCCTCTGGCTCAGTGTCGGCTACGTGGTTCTGCGCATCTGGGGTTTATCGGATACTGCTATTAACGAAGTTCAGCATTATGTGATTGACGGTTTTACAGTCGGCTCATTAAAAATATCCCCCTCCAGAATCATTATTGCGATGGCCGGGCTGGCGTTGTTGTTATCGTTTAGTGGCTGGTTTAAAAATCATTTAGAAAAAAGGTGGTTGCCGGAAACACGAATTGAGCGGGGTTCACGCGAGGCGATTGTTTCAATCAGTGGCTATACCGGTGTCATACTTTCAGTTTTAGTTTCACTGGGTATCGCCGGTGTTGATTTTTCAAACCTGGCTATTATTGCCGGTGCTTTATCTTTAGGTATTGGTTTTGGTTTACAGAACATCGTTAACAATTTTGTTTCCGGCATTATTCTTTTGCTGGAACGCCCTGTTAAAACCGGCGACTGGATTGTGGTGGGTAGTACCGAAGGCTATGTTAAAAAAATTCGTATTCGTTCAACCCAGATACAGACTTTTGACAGAGCTGATGTGATTGTGCCTAACTCTGAATTAATTTCAGGGCAGGTAACAAACTGGATGCTGCAGGATACTAAAGGCCGTGCAAAAGTACCTGTTGGTGTGGCCTATGGTACCGATACGCAGTTGGTCAAAGACATACTGCTGGCGATTGCACAGGAGCATCCCGAGGTCATAAAAAGTGACCCGACGCGGGAGCCGCAGGTATACTTTATCGCCTTCGGTGAAAGTTCTCTGGATTTTGAACTGCGCTGCCATATACAAAATATTGATAAGAGAATGTCAGTGATCAGCGATATTAATTTTGCTGTTGAAAAAGCCTTCAGGGATAACAATATCGAGGTTCCATATCCGCATCGTGAAGTGTTTGTACACCATAGCGATAGCAGAGCAAAGGCGAATGACTGATGGTATTGCTTAAAGGACTGACTAGCTGTGCCGGATTGTCAGAGCTGAAAGCAATACTTAAGCACTTTCACTTTCGCAGGCCTGCTCAATAAATTCAATAATTTCACTTTTCTTAGGTATTACCCAGGAACGTATGTCATCGCCGATGACAATGGCAGGGAAAATCTTGATACCGGCCTTGTTGAAGCGACTAAAATCCTTTAACAAATCTATGTATTCAATGTCTAGTTCAGGGTGTTTGAGATTGAGTTCTTTCAGTACTCTTGAAATATAGAGGCAGCGAGGGCAGATAGCTGTCATGTAAACTTCTATTTTCACTATAAAGTCCTTTTTTGTTAGCGTGTTATTGTGCGAGGCTGGTCAATAGCCTGATGACTGATACTAGCACTGCATGCTTTTTATTGTAAATGTTTCATACTGAATGTTGCCATCAGGCTGATATGCATTTATCGCCAGTGAAAATACATTTTAGCCGTTTCTTTTCAAACCAGAATGCATATATCAGCCACTCAGCGTTTTTGAAGTGCGTGTGTTTATCTATATTGCTACGGTCTAGCATTTTTAGTTTTAGCTGAGAACAGATTTTTCCTGTCTGCCTGATGTATAATTATTTACTAATAAAGATTTAACGGAGTGTTGCATGAACCATAAGTTAACGGTGTACATTAATAATGAGTCGATTGTTGAGTATGACCGTAATAAGCGCTTGCCCGGTAAGCAACGCGAATACCTCGACAAAATGGATTCAGATATGGATGGCGGCTTTAAACTGGGTGATGAACAGATCGACAATCCGGATAATAAAGCCCGCGCCAAATTTGTGGCAATGACGCTGATTCACTCCATCGAAGCCAATAATGAGCAGATGATTGTTGCCACCTGTGCATATCTGGCCAGCAGAGAGCCGGGTTTAACGGAAGTGCGGGCGACGGCCGAAGGTGAGAACATGATGATGGATCTGATTTATGATCAGGGTGCAGAAGTCGCGTTTTCCAGAACCTTAAATTAAAGAGTCGCCATGCCAGGGTACGGGCCGCTGCTCTCAGGCAGTGGCTGGTGCTCTATACCTTGCGGTATGTTCTTTCGACATAGGCATCGACCATCTGCTGGAACTCTTCACTGATATTGTCACCCTTTAGTGTCACCGTTTTTACCCCATCCTCATACACCGGTGCCACCGGCTTCTCACCGTTGCCGGGCAGGCTGATACCGATATTGGCATGTTTGCTTTCACCGGGGCCGTTGACAACGCAGCCCATGACGGCAACAGACATGTGCTCGACACCGTGGTATTTTTCACTCCATGTGGGCATGGCCTGACGGACATAATTTTGAATATTTTCTGCCAGTGACTGAAAGTATGTGCTGGTGGTGCGGCCGCAGCCCGGGCAGGCTGTGACCAGCGGCACAAAGGCTCTGAGACCTAAGGTCTGTAGTATTTCCTGGCCGACGATGACTTCTTTTTCACGGGCTGCACCGGGTTCCGGTGTCAGTGAAATGCGTATGGTATCGCCAATGCCATCCTGTAATAAGATGCTCAGTGCCGCGGTCGAGGCAACAATGCCTTTTGAGCCCATTCCGGCTTCCGTTAAGCCAAGGTGTAAAGCGTACTGGCAGCGGCTGGCCATGGCCCGATAAACAATGATCAGATCTTGTACCGCACTCATTTTGCAGGACAGAATAATTTTATTGGCAGCTAGCCCCAGTTCTTCGGCTTTTTCTGCACTTTCCAAAGCAGAACGAATAACGGTTTCAAACATCACGTCTTTCGGATCGGCCGGCTCAGCCTGCAGCGCGTTCTCATCCATTAATCTGGCCAGTAATTCCTGGTCCATACTGCCCCAGTTGACCCCAATGCGAACAGCCTTGTCGTATTTGATGGCGAATTCGATCATGGTCGCAAATTGCTCGTCACGTTTTTTACCTCGGCCGACATTGCCGGGGTTAATGCGGTACTTTGATAGGGCCTGAGCACATTCAGGGTGTTGCGTTAGCAGCTTGTGACCATTGAAGTGAAAGTCGCCAATTAATGGCACATTGCAGCCCATCGCATCCAGTTGTTTACGAATTTCTGGTACAGCGGCGGCGGCATCGGAGGTATTGACGGTCAGACGTACCATTTCCGAGCCGGCTTCAGCCAGCGTTAATATCTGCTTTACCGTCGATGCTATATCGGCCGTATCGGTATTGGTCATAGACTGAATAACAATAGGGGCATCGCCACCAACTGTGATGTGGTCTACTTTGACGCTGTGGCATTTGCGGCGTGTTTGGTACGGGTGATCGAATTTCATTTTGTTTAACTCAGGTGAATTCACTGATTGATTAAAAGCCAGTGTATGATACCACTATCATTCATTTTACGTTAGAGAACTATCTGAGTATGTCCTTGTTTAAACTGGGTTTAATTGTTAATCCCGTCGCGGGTGTCGGTGGCCGGGTGGGCCTAAAAGGCAGCGATGGAAAAGCCATTCGGGAAAAAGCCTTTGAACTGGGTGCTAGCGCATTAGCCGGTGCTCGCACTGAGCAGGCGCTGGCTTGTCTGCTGGCGCTCAAGCAGTCATTTGAACTGTATACCGTGGCCGGTGCGATGGGCGAAGAAGCAGCCATAAATACTGGCCTGGAGTGTCAGCTGCTGATGCAGCCGGATGAGCTGCAAACCGAAGCCTCTGATACCCGCCAGGCGGTTGAAAAAATGCTGGCCGCCAAGGTTGATTTGTTATTGTTTGCCGGAGGCGATGGCACGGCCCGTGATGTTTATCAGGCCTTATCAGACTTGAATGCTGTTGAGCGTTTATCGGTGGTGGGGATTCCATCGGGCTGTAAAATTCATTCCGCTGTGTACGCGGTATCCCCGCAGCATGCCGGCCAGCTGGTGGCGGACATTATTCAGGGTAAAGCCGCCAGACTGGCCGAAAGCGATGTCATGGATATCGACGAACAAGCCTTCCGCCAGGGTATCGTTAAAGCCCGGCGTTACGGCGGATTGTGGGTGCCGCAGGATAATGAGCACATGCAGGGCTTAAAAGAAGGCGGTATCGAGCATGAGTCATTGCAGTTGCATGATATGGCCACGAGTGTGATTGAGCAGATGCAGGATGATGTGCTGTATTTCATTGGCTCAGGCACCACTCCGGCAGCCATTATGGAAGAGCTGGGTCTGGAAAATACATTACTGGGAGTTGATCTGGTGATTAATCAGCAGCTGGTGGCCAGCGATCTGACCGAACAGCAAATTCTGCATCTGCTGGATCAGCACAGCGAACAAAAGGCGCGACTGGTTATTACCGTGATTGGTGGTCAGGGCATCGTGCTGGGCAGAGGTAATCAGCAACTGAGTCCGGATGTTATCAGGCGCATTGGCATTGAGAATATCCTTTACTTAGCCACAGCAGATAAAATACGCCGTTTGAATGGCCAGCCATTGCGTGTTGATAGCGGTGATGAGACACTTAATTCGGCATTAGCGGGTATGGTCAGAATCATGACCGGATATGATGAATACATGCTGTACAAAATATCCGCCTGAGCCCCATTGTATATATTGAGTTTGATAAATATTTAGCTAACACAGAGGTTTTATGGACGCTCCACAACAAACATTTAATGATGAACTGATCGACTTTCTTAAATGTTCCCCAACGCCTTTTCATGCCATTGATTCGATGAGGCTCAGCCTTGAACAGGCCGGCTATAAACGGCTTTTTGAAGCGGATAGCTGGCAGGGCTTAGAAGCCGGGCGTTATTATGTCTGTCGTAATGATTCGGCCATCATTGCCTTCAGTAAAGCGGCTGATACGGCAGAAACAGGTTATAAAATGCTCGGCGCACATACCGATAGCCCGTGCTTAAAAATTAAGCCCACACCAGAAATCTGCAAACACAGTTATTACCAGCTGGGTGTTGAAGTATATGGCGGCGTGTTATTAAACACCTGGTTTGATCGTGATTTATCGATTGCAGGTCGTGTTACCTTTAAAACAACGAACGATGAACTGGTCAGCCAGCTAATCGACTTTGAAAAACCGGTCGCCATGATACCCAGTCTGGCAATTCATCTGGACAGAGATGTCAACACCAATAAAACGGTGAACCAGCAAACGGATTTACCGCCCATTATTTTGCAGTTACCAAAAGATAAATCATTAGATTTCCGCGATTTATTACTGCAACTCATCAAGGCAGAGTCGCCCAAAGCCGATGCGGCGGAAGTACTGGATTATGAACTCAGTTTATATGACACTCAGGCAGCAGCAATCGTCGGTTTTCACAATGATTTTCTTTGCTCGGCCCGGCTGGATAATTTGCTCAGCTGCTTTGTAGGTTTAAAGGCATTATTAGAATCAGATAGCAATAAAAATACCTTACTGGTGTGCACTGATCATGAAGAGGTGGGAAGCGTGTCATCGTCGGGCGCACAGGGGCCTTTCTTAAAGTCAGTACTGGAGCGCCTCACTGACAGTGCAGAAAACCTCAGTCGCTGTATGGATCGGTCGATGATGATTTCAGCCGATAATGCGCACGGTATACACCCTAACTTTGCCGACAAACATGATGCTAACCACGGGCCGATTTTGAATAAAGGACCGGTTATAAAGATTAATGCTAACCAGCGTTATGCAACCAATTCTGAAACCAGTGCTGTTTTTCGTGAGTTATGCGCACAGGCCGATGTACCGGTGCAGTCTTTTGTTGTGCGCAGTGACATGGCCTGTGGCAGTACGATAGGGCCGATTGTCGCTGCGGACTTAGGTGTCAAAACAATTGATGTGGGTGTACCCACCTTTGCGATGCATTCCATCAGAGAAACTGCCGGAGCCTGGGATGCGTATTATTTGTTCCGCGTGCTCAAGCTTTACTTCAGTTAATATTAATCCTGATGTAAATGTTCTTCCGCAAGGTTAATTAGGAAAATAAATTAAATGTATATAAGAGCAACCATTACAGTTTTGCTTTCACTCGGTATGTCAGCAGGGGCAGTGTATGTCTATACACTGATTGATCCCAGGCTTGAAATTATCCAGCTAAAAAATGAAGAAATAATGCGGCTTGATAATAAAATTGCGGATTTGACGGAAGCAAATGCAAAAGTCAGTGAGCAGGTTAACAGTATATCAACCGTGGTTAAATCAAATGAGCAAGACACCGGTAAAATTAATGATGAGTATAAAATCTGTCTGCGTACATCGAAACGCTTATCGAATAAGGTGCGGAGTTTGAATGCCGAGATTTCTGTGTTACAAAACAAAAATAAAATCATGCGCGAGTATGTATCTGTTAATAATGATGTGACTTCATTGCAGGAGCAGATCGATATTTTAAATAAGAAAAAAAAGAAGCTGACAAAACAGCTGGGTGACAAGGCCAATACTAATCTTGATATTGAAGGCGATGTGGATCCTACTGCTATTGATCCGGAACAGGCTAATACACCCGAAGTCAAATAAGCGCTTGAACGGGCCAGGCTGGCTGAAATCTACGGGACAGTTTCTTTATTTTGTAACGAAAGCGAGTAGAATAAAAGCAACAGGTGATTGCGCGACATATAAATATATAACGATAGTCTAATATGGAGATTGAATCTGGCTGTTAAGCGTCTATATTAATAGACAACAGCCATTTATTAATTATTAGTGAAATGACAACTACTGAAATAATAAAACTGTTATCCATTCGTTTAAAGATCAGTCAGGCGGAAGCGCGCCGCTGTTTAATGCAGGAACTTGATATTATTGCCACTCATATGAGTGGAGATTCTCAGGTAACCTTACGCCGCTTCGGCGTGTTTGGCGTCAAACTGACGGCGGCTCGTAAAACCTACCTTCCGGGCGAGAAAAAATATTACTTAATACCCGCTCGCCGTGTTGCATTTTTTCGCGCCTCAGAACGGCTGAAAGAATTTGTTAAGAGCTGGAAACCTGAATGAAACGGTTATATGACAAAGCGTTGATGGAACAGATTGCCAAAATCTATGGCAATGAAGTGACGTTTTTGTCTGAGTTCTCTAATGCATTACTGGATATTATTCGTGAAGGTCTGATTCGCGATGGTCAGGTCAGATTACATCAGTTTGGTACCTTTAAACTGAAGTGGATGAAATCACGCAGTGGTATCAATCCTTCAACGGGTGAAAAAATAATGATACAGGCCCGGCCACGGGTGCTGTTTATTCCGGCAAAACATCTAAAAGAAAAAATTGAACCCCATCCGCCAGCACTGCAGTCACTGGATCAGGCTGAGGATGCCGTAAGTGCAGATGAAACGGTTAGTTTAAAAAATAATTTGCAACTGAAAAGCGGCACTAATGTAACGCCGGTAAAAGCAGATGAATCTGTGTTAGTTAGTAACTCTGTCTTATCCGCACAGCGAGAAAATGATCAGCCGCTAAACGGTGAGTCGTTATCTGAACCTGAGAAAGTAATCAGCGATATCCAGGATGAAATTAAAGTGCTGGAACAGGTTGTCAGTATTCTGAAAGAGGAAGCTGACGGTGTTGTTGATAGCACTGCTAAACAAAGGGCTGAAAAAACAAACTGGCTTGATCAGTCGGTAGTTGAAAAAATACAGGAAATCTCTGAATTACAATATTTCAGGAAGGATAGCGAACTGAATAATAGCGCAGAGCCGGCAAAAAATAGCACGGAGCCAGCTGCAACTGTAATGCTCGATATTGATACAGATACTTATTCAGAAAAAACAACCGATGATAGTCTGTCTGTTAAAAAATCGTCAGCAAAACCGTGGTTTGCAGTTGCGGCGGCCGTGCTTTTGTTACTGGCCAGTGCAGTGTTATTTAATGCCATGAAGACAGATAAGCCTGCAGAGGTTGTGCAGCAGAACTCACAGGCCTCCGTGGCACCGATGACTCCGAATTATTTATATTCGTATGAAAATGAATTGTCGGTGACTAAGTCGCCAGTCACAGCACCGGTGCATGTGCCGGTGAAAATCATTATGGATAATACTGAGTTAGCCTCACTCTCAATTGATACCAAAAATGATCTGCCCGATCAGCAGGCAGCAGATGATTTGCTAGCAGATAAACAACCAGCGGATAGTATTGTTGTTTCGAGCGAAGCCTACGATGAATTAAAGCGTGCCAGTGCCGAACAGAGTGTCTTTTTCCCGGCCATGGAACATAAACTGATGAACGGCGACAGTCTCTGGCGGCTTGCCAGTAAGCATTATGTGAACCCGTTTTACTGGCCGCATATTTATCAGGCCAACCATAGTAAAATAGATAATCCCGATAAAGTAAAAATTGGCAGAGTCATTAATCTGCCAACACTGTATGGCAGTCCCGATGATCTGACTCAGCAGGACAAGCACAATATTGCCGTCGGCTATTATTATAATTACCTGTACCACAAGGGCAAAGGTAATCCCTTTGCGTACTTTTCTTTGATTGGTGTTGAAAAATTCGATCCGACCTTGCTGATTGAATACAAAGATGAGATTGAACGGGCAGACGTTAATAATCTTGCATTATTAACTATCTAACGGAGAGTCGTGATTTAACTAGCAGTTGCTTCAAGCTGCTTGAGAATCTGATCCCATAATATTTTATCTTCTTCCAGCTGTTTCTTCGCTATCTCATGAATCCCCATTCCTCTCTCGGCTGCATGCACATAGTTTTGCGTATCTTTAATTTGTGCAATAACGGGAATTTTTAGCGTATCTAAAAACCGTTTTAATGCCTGAAAGGCAATCGTATTAGCTTTGACGCGGTTAGTGATGATGTTGACACGGGTATTACTGGCTCGCAGTTTTCCAATCAACAGTAAGTCGCGGATAAAGTCAGCGGTTGAATGAATATCAATGGGTGAGGGTAAAACGGGAATAACAATTTCGTCAATATTATGTATGTGATTTAATAATTCTGTTTCCCGCAATCCGGCGGGAGTGTCAATAATGACGCGTTCTGTGCCGATGGGTAAACGTAAATGCCAGCTTTGGGTTTTATTATCTCTGGCTGATTTATGGGCGACTACGCCATATATATCCGGCAGGTTCTCATCCCTGCTGCGTAGCCAGCGCATGCTGGAGCCTTGCGGGTCATAATCAAATAATGCAGTGCGAAATCCGTGGCTGGCATAACAGCTGGCAAGATTGGTTGCTATGGTGGTTTTTCCACAGCCACCTTTTGAATTCATGACAACAATACGTCTTAGGTTTTCAGTCATAAATATGTGCTGGCTCCATCAGCAACTCCGTTTTATTGTGATTATAGGTTGATTATATATCGACTAATAAATATATGTACTACTAAGAGGCTATTGAAGAGACTGGCCGTTTGACAGAATGATTGGCGATGTTTTTGTCAGTAAGGGGAAATGGGGGAGGTGCAGGGTGCTTGCTTTGATAAAGCGCCCTGCTTCAGATCTGAGTATTAATCAGGAATTTTCTTTCTTAGTTCATCGCGGTCAAACCACCACTGATCACCAACAATAGCATTAATGATCAGTGAAAAGCGTGAGAACAGTTTATCCTGATTGTTGAGTTCGAGCTTTTCAATCCAGAAATCAAGCCCTGCCTGATCGTTAACATCGCTGTGGCGTTTTGCAACACGGCCGAGCAGATTAACGGTCAGAAACTGCATATTGGCTCTGGCTTTGTCATCTTCTGCACGAAGGTCAGCAATATAATGCGCTACCATGGCCGCCACCGCGCCACCATCGGCTGAATTAGGTGTCTCATCAACAATGTGCTCGAGCATCACGTAACTGGTCTGCATTTTAACCGGGAAGGTAACTGCCAGCCATACGCCCATGCCCAGTGCCGGAATGGATGCAGGCTGGTCACATTGGTAAAGTACTTCACAGGCTTCTACCGCATCCTGCCAGTTTTCGTCATTCAGGAACAGGTCAAAAGCGCCGCGAGCCAGACTCCAGGCTTCCTGTCCGCGTTCCAGGCCGGCCATGGTTTCAGCGATATCCAGTTGCGCACGGGCCTGTGTTAAGGCATCAGCGCCAAACTTTTGCTGTAATGACTCCAGGTGGTCTAACTGGTCTTTAAGCTGTTGTTCCAGCGCCTCTTTATCACCCAGTTCAGGTGCTGCAGCGATGGCTGAAATATTTTCGTTGTCACTCATACATGTCTCCGGAGGGGGATGTTTGCCGTATATTAACTTATTCTTATGTTGATTTCACTAAAGGTGTTTTATAACTTAAATTCCGCCATTAACGGAATGTGATCCGACAGCCGTTTCCATGGCTTGTGCTTCAGGCGCTCACAGTTATAGGGGGTGATGCCGCGATAGTAAATGCGGTCAGTATGCATCACAGGGAACCAGGCCGGGAAGCTTCTGGCATGTGAGCCTGTTAACTGTTTGAAAACTTCGGTCAGATCAAGATGGTCATGTAAATGTTGCTCGGATTTATGCCAGAAATCATTAAAGTCGCCGGCAATAATAAGCGGGTCCGTATGCGGTATGTGTGAATCAATGCGCTGACATAAGGTGTCGAACTGGCGACTACGCTCTTTTTCAAACAAGCCGAGGTGGACACAAATAACATGCAAGGATTTAGTGGAGTTTGGCAGCTGAATAACGCCGTGTAATAAACTGCGGCTGGCGCTCTTCATGTTCGAAACATTGATGTTTTCCCACTGCTGAAATGGATGCTTGCTGAGGATGGCATTACCATGATGACCGCTCTGGTAGATGGCATTTTTACCATAGGCATGGTGTGGCCAGACCTGATCAGCCAGAAACTCAAATTGTGGTTCACTCGGCCAGTTAAGTACCGATGAACTTTTGAGCTGATGTTCACCCTGAATTTCCTGCAGAAAAACGATGTCGGCAGCTACGTCCTGTAAGGCGGACTTAATATCGTGTAAAACAAAGTGTTTATTGGTGGTGCTGAAACCTTTATGGATATTATAGGTTACGATTTTGATGGTATCGTCAGACATAGCTTTCCTGTCATTATCGCCAGTTGCTGCAAAAAAATCAGATGTACTGGCTACATTATAGAGCCTGTTTTTGAAAGTCGTTTGATTTTACCTGACTGGCTTGTTTTAAATCATTATTAAATAGCGAAAAAATATTCCCACGGGGTGTGTGTCAGGGATTGCAATTCATCCATAAAAATTTGATTAGGAACCGCTAACTGCTCCTGAATACCATGAATCTGAATAAAAAGTTGACCGTAGCCGGCATTTTTTTTCCATTTCATTTGAGTAAAGTTAAAGTCTTTATGACAGTTCGGGCAGCTTTCAAAGCTGTCATTATTATCCGACCAGTGCTGTAAATACAGCGGCCAGTTTTTATCGGTTTTCTGACAATGCGGACAGCGTGCCGGTGGTAGCGGAGAACTGTTAGCAAACTGAATCTGCTGATGCTGAGCAATACTAATAAAGGTTTTACTGTCATCACTGTTATCAGCGGAAAAAAGCGTGGGTGAACAGCCGAGAAAAGTGATCTGATGAAGAAAATCATCACCGGTTTCAAAGCACTGATAGTCCGCCGATGGCCCGAGCTCTGAGCCGATAAAATCGAGCTCAGATAATTTTGAAATAAATAGCTTAATATTACTAAGGCTAAATTCATTTTGCTGCGGCGAGAGAATAAGGCGGGGCGTATTTAAATTTAACATATCAAGTGATTCGGACCATTAACCATATCTATTGTAAAGGAATTGCGGTGTTTTTACTGCTGTTTAGCCATTTTATGCCGCTGCATTATAGGCTAATACTGTGATAATATTATGACTCGATTAGGATTTTAGAAAAGGGCCCGAGAGTGTCCGGGATTATCTATGAGCGAACAACAGACTGAAAACCCAAGAATGCGAATGACCCGTTACGTTATCAATTTATTAGAGTCATGGGAATTAAACGCAAGCCAGCAGCTGGATACACTGGCCTTACCAGAGGGTACCAGAACACGAGTATTAAGAGCTTTTCATGAAGACACTCCACTGCCTGATACCGCTGATGTTAATCTGCGTGTTGAGCATATTCTGGCCATTGATGAAGCACTGCATACCACCTATCCTCACAGTGAAAAAATGGGTGCATTATGGATGCGCAGGCCGCACCGGCGCTTTAAGCAGCGCACTCCGGTTAACACTATTATAGAGGACGGGTTACAGGGACTGGTTTCTGTTCGTATGCACCTTGATTGTTCATGGGTGAGTTAGCAAATAATGGCTGACAATCATAAACGTCTGTTATCCATTGTAGAGCAGGGTGGTTACCCTCTCTACGATAGTCTTTATCAGCAGGCGGGTTATCAGGTGACGATGGTTGAAAGCATGCGTAAAGCGGTGGCATCGATTAAAAAAAGCCAGCCGGATATAATTGTCGCCGAGTTTAACTTCCAGTCAGATTTTCGAGACCGTACCAGTAGCCTGGAAACTTTATTAGCTTCTATTCAGCAATATCCTGATACTAAAGTCGTGGTATTTTATGACCGCGAAAATACCGATAAATTAAACCGTTTGCTGGCGGTGCGGGATGTGCACTCGACACTGGCTTATCCGATTGATGAAAAAGCACTGGCCAGCGCACTAAGCTGACCGCTATTACGCCAGCATCAGCCGGTTGATTTGTTGCAGTATATTGCCGGCCTGATTGTAATCAAGCGTTAATAAGGCTCTTTTATTTCCATGTTCAAAGACCAGACTAGGAAAGCCCTGTGCACCGAGCTGACTTGAGAGTTCAATTTCCTGTACTAACGTTTGCTGCGTAGTCGCCGCATTAAGATCTTCTGCAAACTTTTCAGCATCGAGTTTCAGTTGTCTGGCGAGTGCCATTAAGGTGTCATCATCCGACGGATTTTTAGCCTGTAAATAATAGGCATTCTGAATGGCATTAATCATTGGCTTTTCAACAGAGCGGTTCTGGTTTCTTGCAGCAATAACAGCACGACACGCCGGGTAGGTTGAACGCTTAGGTTTGCAGTCAGACCAGAAATCAAAATTAAAATCAGTGCCGGGGATTTTCTTTTGGATATTGCGCCATGTCTGTTGTAAAAAATGTTGCATTTCATCCGGCATAGGCAGGTCCGAGTCGGCAGCCAGTCCGCCCAGTACATAGTGTACCGTGACTTGCTCAGGAAGTTGCTGTTCTAATTGCCGCAGCACAGGATGGAAACCCCAGCACCAGCTGCACATGGGATCATGAATATAGTAAAGTTTAAACGCATGTCTGTGTTGCATGAGTCGTGGGTCTCCAGAAAAGGCTTTGAGTCGCAATTATTGTATATTAATATCTTAACAACCTGTCTTATATATTTACCTGAAAGGACATTCCTTTGACAAGCGCATTGCTAGAAATTCAAAATCTGGTGAAACACTATCCATCGGTTAAAGCCGTTAACGGCATCGACATCAGCCTGAAGCAGGGAATCTGCTTTGGTTTGCTGGGACCCAATGGCGCGGGTAAAACGACCACGATTGAAATTCTCGAGGGTATTGTTGAGGCAACATCCGGTGAAATACTCTACAAAGGTGAAGCACCAGGTGAACGGTTTCGCAAAGAAGCCGGCATTATGTTTCAGTCTACTGCATTGCAGGATTATATTACGGTGCGGGAAACCTTACAGATGTTTGCCAATTTTTACCCTGCAAATGCCGATATTAATGACTTAATCCGTCGCTGTAACCTGACAGAATATTTGCAGCAGGATAACCGCGAACTGTCGGGTGGTCAGAGGCAGCGTTTATTGCTGGCGATTGCACTGGTAAATAATCCCGATATTATTTTTTTAGACGAACCCACAACCGGACTTGACCCTCAGGCCAGAAGAAATTTCTGGGATCTGATTAATGATATTAAAGCCGAAGGTAAAACCATTGTTCTGACCACTCATTACATGGATGAAGCGTATTCATTGTGTGATGAAATTGCAATCATGGATCACGGAAAAATTATTGCTCAGGGTACGCCCAAGGATTTACTGAAAGCTAATTTCGATGATGTAATCCTGCAGTTGCCAGAGGCGGAGCTGGAGAACTTTGATCTGAGTTCATTTAGCGTGCATAAAAAAGACAGTCATATTGATATCATGACCGATGATGTGAACAGAGTGATTGCTGTGTTAATTGAAAACAATGTTTCACTGTCGCAGTTACAAATTCGTTCCCGAACACTGGATGATTTGTTTTTAGAACTCACCGGCAAGGAATTAAGGGCATAAAAAGCTATGTTTGTGAAACGATTTTTAGCACTATTATCGACACGTAATAAAGAATTTATCCGTGACCGTTCATCACTGGGCTGGAATATTCTGATGCCGGTGCTGATTGTGATGGGTTTTGCCTTTGCCTTTTCAGGCGATATTGGCAAACAGTTTAAAGTCGGTGTGTTAAATCAAAATGCGGCGACAGAGCTGGCCAGACAGTTTCTTGAACTCAAACACATTGAGTTTTATGCAGTGACTGATCTTGAGCGCGCCATCAAGAAAGTTCAGCGTCATCAGGTGGATATGATCCTGGATGCGCAGCAGCAACAATACTGGATTAATGCAGAGTCCCCCGCCGGTTATATGGTTGAAAAAGTTTTACTGGCAACACCTCAGGCGTCATTTGAGAAACAGACTGTAGAGGGAAAAATGATTCGTTATTTAGACTGGGTTATCCCCGGTATATTATCGATGAATATGATGTTCAGTGCGTTGTTCGGTGTTGGTTTTGTAATTGTGCGCTATCGAAAAAACGGCATGTTAAAAAGACTTAAAGCCACGCCCGTCACAGCGTTTGAATACCTGTCGGCACAAATTGTTTCGCGCATGCTGTTAATCATGGTTGTCACGGCATTTGTGTTTTACGGCACAAATGTGTTTGTCGATTTTGTTATGAATGGCTCACACCTCAGTTTGTTTTTTATCTTCGCGCTGGGTGCGTTTAGCATGATCAGTCTGGGGCTTGTGATAGCTGCACGAATCACCAGTGAAGAAGCCGCCGGCGGGCTGCTAAATTTATTTAGCTGGCCGATGATGTTCTTTTCAGGTGTCTGGTTTTCACTGGAAGGTGCCGCGCCAATGATGCAAATGATTGCCGATATTTTTCCACTGACGCATGTCACTGCAGCCGCAAGAGCTATCATGATTGACGGTGCCAGCCTTGTCGATGTGAGTTATCACATACTGATCCTGGCAGGGCAAAGTGTGGTCTTCCTGTTGTTCGGATCCTGGTATTTCAAGTGGGATTAAGAAAATATGATATGGCTGGTCAGTTAGCAGTTATCAGATCTGTTATTCCCTGATATTATAGCGTTCCTGTTTTTCAATTTACTGTTTAGGTGGTTTTAATAATGAGTCGTTTCTGGAGCAAGTTGGTTAATGAACTGACTCCCTATGTGCCGGGTGAACAACCTAAAACCACTAATCTGATTAAACTCAATACCAACGAGAACCCTTACGCACCGTCTCCACTGGCGCTTAAAGCAATATCTGCTGAAGCGAATGATAAGCTGCGACTTTATCCTGACCCGGAATCATCCGCACTCAAAGCCTGTATTGCGGATTATCACCAGCTTAAACCGCAACAAGTTTTTATTGGCAATGGTTCAGATGAAGTACTGGCCCACTGTTTTCAGGCACTGCTGAAGCAGGATAAACCATTACTTTTCCCGGATATTACTTACAGTTTTTACACCGTCTATAGTCAGCTCTATCAGATTGAATACCAGCGCATTTCGCTGGCGGATGATTTCTCAATTAATCTGGATGATTTTCAGCAGCCAAACGGCGGTGTTATCTTCCCCAATCCTAATGCGCCGACCGGTAAATTACTGGTACTCGATAGCATCGAAACTTTTCTGCAGAAAAACACGGATACAGTGGTTGTTGTGGATGAGGCCTATATAGACTTTGGCGGCCAGTCGGCGGTGACACTGGTTGATAAATACCCGAATCTGCTGGTGGTTCAGACATTGTCAAAATCACGCTCACTGGCCGGTCTGCGGGTTGGTTTTGCCATCGGTAATGCGAACTTGATAGAGGCGCTGGAGCGGGTAAAAAATTCATTTAACTCATACCCTATGGATCGCCTCTCAACCGCCGGTGCAATCGCTGCATTTGAGGATGAGACTTATTTTTCCCGGCAATGTCAGAAAATCATTAATAGTCGCGAGTGGTTAACCGGGCAGTTATCAGCCACAGGCTTTAACGTGGTTCCGTCAGTGGCAAATTTTGTCTTTGTCAGTCATGCGTCACAGCCTGCAGAGAAAATAGCTGAAAAACTAAGAGCACAAAAAATAATTGTGCGGCACTTTAAACAATCCAGAATAGACAATTATTTACGCATCACGATAGGCACTCAGCAAGAGTGTGAAAGCCTGGTTGCAGCACTGAAAGAAATTGTTTAACGGCCAGGTATTGATTCAGGCCTGAGCGGGCACACAGCTTAAGCCTTAAAACGTTTTGGGAATTTGCCTTTGATGATATAAGCAAAGGCTATTACCTCGGCTACTGCCTTGTAAAGTTGCTCTGGAATTTCATCACCCAGGTTAAGTTCAGCCAGTATCTGTATCAGTTCCTTGTCTTCCTGTAAATGAATATTATTTTGTTCAGCGATGTCTATAATGCGCTGGGCTAATTCCCCCGTGCCTTTTGCTTTGACAACAGGCGCTTTTTCTTCATCGTATTCCAGTGCGATGGCGACAGGTAGTTTTTGTTTCATCATGGTGTCACGCTTTATCATCCAGTAATGGCCCATGTCTTTGCCGGTTTTTGTCGATAGGGGTTATCACTTCTTGCTTGCAAGTGATGGTGGCCACATCAAATCCGGCCTGTGTCAGAGCTGACTCAAGCAAGCCAATATTTTCATCAATGATCTGATGAGTGATTGCAGACTGACTGCTAACCCCTGCGTGTAACTGTTTATTAATCAGCACTAGTCTGGCTTGCATCAGACCAAGATCCGGCATATCCATCTGCACAGTGACAAGCCAGTGTTCTTCGTCCTGGTTTTGCTTTTCTTCTTTGCTGATGCGTATATTAAACAGGTCAGTCCAGTCAGGATTTTTTGCCACCAGTAAATTAAACAGAAGCATAAAAGCAGAATCGGCATCGGCCTGTAATGCCTGTAACTGATGGTTGTTAATCGTGTTGATGCTCTGTTCCACTAACAGACGCATTTCTGAAAGAAAAGGAATAAATTGTAGCCATTGCTTGAGTTGCTGAGCCTGAGCGGGAGTGAGTTTTTGTATGGCCTGAAATACAGCTGACTGAGAGTTGCTCAGTGTGCCGGGATTAAAAGAGCCAGGGTTAGAAAGAAAGCCAATGATGCTGCTTTTTTCAGCAGCGGGTATCGCATACAGCAGATAGCTGGCCAGTGCGGGTAACTGGTTGCCGGAAATAGTGGTAGTTAAAGACGGCGGGTTTTTTATGATCGTGCTGTCATCTGTCATACTTAATATTTGACTGACCGATTGTTTTAACTGCATCAGTTCAAGTTTCAGGTTTTTATCCGGCATGCCTGTTGTTAATAGCTGGTTCTCCAAACTGATTCCGCTTTGCTGTAAAAAGCGCTGAATGCTCGGAGCTGATATATCACTGGCATTAACTGGCATTTGCGAGAGCGAACGGATTTGCCTGCTGAAGGCCATTAGTTCAGCATGATGATCAGTGACTTGCGCTGGCGAAGCAGAAGCAGGCGTTTTTGCAGCTTCGACATCAGGTATCAGCTGAGTGATGTGCGAAATTAAATTAATCAGCTTTTGTACGCTGTTGTTCTGCGGCACGGCCTGCCTTAACAGTAAAGTGATCGGATCTGTTTGCACAGGACTATTAAGAATCTTTAGTACCGGTGTATCGCCTAACTTAGTGATTTGCAGCGTCAGTTCCTGTCCGGCCACAATAGGGATTTTAGTTTTAGCATCGAGCAGCTGTTTACCAACCTGCAGTTGCAGCTCACCTTCTGCATTACTACTGGTTTTTGCACGGCTTTCTAAAATCTGACCTATTTGCCATGATTTCAATACCTCAGGAATGATCTTGCTGTCGATCCTTTTAGTGGAATGTAACGGCGGTAAATTAAACATACTGAAAGCTCTATTAATTGTCTAAGCAATGGCACGTTAAAACACACTTTCATTATAAGCATAATGAACAGAGCTGTACTACGAGCTGTTGAGACAATATCGTCAATAGATCATTTAACTAAGCCTTGTGAAATATCGGATAGTTAATGTCATAAATTTGGTGTCATTTAATCGTCACTTCTGATGATGATAGCGGCAGCTATTGCTAATTATTTACATATTCTTCACTTTAATAGTCTATATATTTCCTTAGAAAACAATCAAATAGCTGAAATTTTGCTCAAAGTTTCATTTAAATTGTTTTAATTTCGATATAGGCACGTTTGTTGCTTTTCAATTATTAATATTACGGAGTTGGGCTAATGGCCAAAGAAGAAAAAGCAAAAGAAGAAGCACCTGCCTCAGGCGGATCAATGAAGATGATCGTTATTGTACTGGTGGTCTTGTTGCTGGTTGTGATCGGTGCGGGTGTCGCTTTGTTTATGATGATGGGTGATAAAACGCCGCCACCGCTCGCAGCGGATGGCAGTCCGGCACCTGTTGAAGAAGTGGCGACACCGAAAGTACCCGTCTATGTGCCTTTGCATCCGGCATTTCTGGTTAATTTTGAAGACCAGTCATCGGCATCGCATCTACAGGTTGATGTACAGGTCATGACTTACGATGAGAAAGTGGCAGAAGCCCTTAAAATTCATATGCCTAAAATCCGAAATGATTTGATTTTGTTGTTTGGTAGTCAGAAATATGAAGAGTTAAATACCATGAAGGGCAAAAAAGAATTAAGTAAAAAGTCGATTGAAGTGGTAGAGAAAGCATTAAAAGACGCGGGTGAGGCACATAAGATCGAAGCCTTTTTGTTTACCAGCTTTGTCATGCAATAGCGGATTATTATGGTTCAAGATGTATTAAGTCAGGATGAAATTGATGCGTTACTTCACGGTGTTGATGGTGGCGATGTTGATACGACAGCGGAAGTAAATGACGGCTCTGCCCGCGGTTATGACTTCAATAGTCAGGAACGGATAGTCCGCGGGCGACTGCCGACGCTTGAAATGATTAATGAACGATTCGCCAGAAACTACCGAATCAGCCTGTTTAATCTGCTCAGGCGTAATGCTGAGTTATCGGTCAGCGGTGTGCAAATGCTTAAATTTGCAGAATATGTACACAGCTTATATGTACCGACCAGCCTGAACCTGGTACGTGTTAAACCGTTACGCGGCACGGCATTATTTGTCATTGATCCCAAGCTGGTATTTGTGGTGGTGGATAACTACTTCGGTGGTGAAGGGCGTTTTTATAACAAAATTGAGGGCCGTGACTTCACCCCGACAGAGCAGCGAATCATTCAGATGTTACTGGAACAGGCCTTTATTGATATGGCCAAGGCATGGGAGCCGGTCACACATCTGGATTTTGCCTATCAGGGATCTGAAGTCAATCCACATCTGGCCAATATTGTGAGCCCAACCGAAGTGGTGGTTGTAAGTACCTTCAGAATTGATCTTGAAGGGGGGGGCGGTGATATGCATATTACGATGCCTTATTCAATGATTGAACCGATTCGTGATTTGCTCGATGCCGGTGTTCAGAGTGATGTGACCGAAGTCGACGACCGCTGGATTGGTTCATTACGCAATGAAATATTTGAAGCAGAAGTAGAAGTCTCATCACACTTGTTTGAAACTCAAATGACGATAGGTGATGTCAACCAGCTACAAAAAGGCGATGTGATCCCATTCGATATGCCAGACAATGTTGTGCTTGAATCAGAAGGAATTCCGTTGTTCAGGGGCAAGATGGGGCTGTCAAATGGCAGTGTCTCTGTGATGGTCAAGGAAGTGGTTAAACGTGAAGCAATTGATTTTAAATTATTAGACTAGAGCGCAGTAAGTGGAGGGGTTGGAATGAGCGATGAAGAAGATATGGCAGTAGACGATGCTGCAGAAGATGACTGGGCTGCTGCATTACAGGAGCAGGCAGAAACCGATGGTCAGGACAATAGTGAAGTGGATGCACTGGGTATAAAAGCACACCAGATAGAAGCATTTCCAGAAAAAGGTTTTGGTGAAGAATTCGGCTCCAAAGAAGATGTAAAGTTAGATGCCATTCTTGATATACCTGTTCATATCTCAATGGAAATTGGCCGCACTCAAATCAGCATCAGAAATTTATTAAAGCTCAATCAGGGCTCTGTTGTTGAACTGGACCGGCTTGCCGGTGAGCCCATGGATGTGCTGGTTAACGGAACCCTGATAGCCCGCGGAGAAGTTGTCGTGGTCAATGAAAAATTTGGTCTCAGACTAACCGATATAGTAAGCCCGTCTGAACGTGTTAAAAAGTTGAAGTAACAGTCAAATGAAACAATTAAGACAAAAACTGTTATCCACACTGTTGTTGTTACCTTTTATGGTCAGTGCAGCGGCAGAAGAAAAACCAATGCCAATGCCGGTTGATCCCTTATCGGTATCGAGTATTGCCAATATGCTCATGGGGCTTGGGCTGGTGCTGGCGATTATTTTTATCATGGCCTGGGTTGTAAAACGCATGGGAGGCATGCAGCTGGCCGGCTCGCAGCAGCTAAAAATATTGGCCGGTTTGTCATTAGGTGCAAGAGAAAAAGTCATCTTAATACAGGTAGAAAATAAGCGCATGGTATTAGGTGTTGCACAAGGACAGGTAAACGCTCTACATGTATTTGACGGCGATTACGATAATGTTGAAAACACGACAAATATTACAGCCACCGATTTCAAAGAAAAAATGCTGCAGGCATTGAATAACACGCTTAAAAATAAGCCCGCTGAAAAATGAACATAATAAGACTCAAATCATTTTGTGAATTAATAACAGCTAAAAAAGCACTGCTGATCCTGATTGCTATAACAGCAGGTTTATTGCCAGCAGCGGTTTTTGCAGATGCCGGGCTAACCGCCATAACCGTTCAGGATACAGCGGTCGGTAAGACATACAGTGTAACCTTACAGATAGTCGCTTTAATGACGGTGCTGACACTGTTGCCCGCACTGTTATTAACCATGACATCTTTCACCCGGATCATTATCGTGCTGTCAATTTTACGCCAGGCGCTGGGGACGGCTCAGACACCGTCAAACCAGGTATTAATTGGTCTCTCTCTGTTTCTGACTTTTTTCATCATGTCACCGGTCTTTACCAAAGTGTATAACGAAGCGTATCTGCCTTACTCCAGCGAGAAAATATCGGCAGATGATGCCATAGAAAAAGTAAAAGAACCTTTCAGGGCTTTTATGCTGGCACAAACAAGAGAGGATGATATCGCCTTGTTTGCACGCATCTCTGATCACGGTGCGATAGACTCGGCTGACAACGTGCCATTTTCTTTATTAATGCCGGCGTTTCTGACCAGTGAGTTAAAAACAGCTTTTCAGATTGGCTTTATGTTATTCATCCCGTTTTTGATTATTGATCTGGTGGTTGCTTCGGTATTAATGGCAATGGGTATGATGATGCTGTCACCACTGATTATTTCATTACCATTCAAGCTGATGTTGTTTGTTTTGATAGATGGCTGGGCGTTAGTGACAGGTACACTCGCGATGAGTTTTGTTACTTAGGTGTATAGTTTTTTTAGTCAAACTTTAAAGTTAAAGTCAAAGAAGTCGGTAGTCGACCGACAGCGAGTAACCTTTTTTGCTCGTACAAAGCTTGCCCATCCTGCTCACACCTCTTACCTACATCTATGTCGGCAAAAAAAGTCATCCAAAAAATACGCCCTAACACTGTTTGAATCGCCACTAGTCCCTTAGACGACTTAACAGTCGTTTTTCGAAATTCTCTCCGTACTCTACAGGTGATAACTGATTATTGGAACCATGTCGTCGCTGACAATTATAAAACAGTTCAATATATTTAAAGATATCTTGTCTGGCTTCTTGCCGGGTAGAGTAGATTTTTCTTTTAACACGTTCTCGTTTCAGTAATTGGAAAAAGCTTTCTGCAACGGCATTATCATGACAATTACCGCGACGACTCATACTGCCTTCAAGGCCATTGTTCTTTAAAAAGGTATGCCAGCCATGGCTGCTGTACTGACTTCCTTGGACAAAATTCACCGTGACTTTTGTCATCGGTTTTCGTCTCCACACAGCCATTAGCAATGCGTTTAATGCAAGCTTCTTCGTCATGCGTTGCTGCATTGACCCACCAATGACTCGACGAGAAAACAAATCAATAACGACAGCAAGATATAACCAGTCCTCATGGTTTCAGCATTGGGTCCGTATTTCCTAATCCAGGCATAAAGACTGTGTGTGGTTGTACCTAACCGACTAGATACTTCGGCCACACTATGACCACGTTCTGTGACTTGACGGACGGCTTCAATTTTAAATTCTTCAGCATATCGTTTGCTACTCATAAGCCCATCTCTTTTAGCTATTATTTCTCGCTGAAAGGTGTCTAGCAAACTAGTGGTGATTCAAAACTCATATCAGTAAAACACTTATTTTTACTATGGTATTCAAATGTTTTTTGAAACATTGGATACCTTCAGCTAACCGCAGATGATAAAAGGAGGGATGATTTTTTGGTTATGAATTGATAAAAACTCCTGCTTTATCATCACCACTCGTCCCTGTGGCTAAAGTATGAATATAGTCGCTTATCAGGCTAATAGCCAGTTATTTGCATTATTAAGATTTGGAAAATATTTAACTTCCCATGAGCTGCTACTGGCTCCTTTCTCGTATGATTCGAATAATTCTAATACCTTTTTATTTTCTGTTATAACGGCAATTTTTATATGTGGATTACTAATAGCTGCAGCTGCGTCCATAGCTCCAACTAAACGAAAATTTGAGTCTGTTATTTCCAGTTTATCAACTTCTAAAAGGTTGATGATGAGGTAACGAATTTCATCAAATTTAGGGCTCCCATAAAACTGTGAAAGAATTTCTTTTAATTCCAAGAGATTTATAGTTCCTTTAAACTCGGCAGTAGCTCCTTTTTCATTCCAAATTAATTGATAGCTCATAGCGCTTCTCTAGTTATGAAATTATAGCTTAACGTTTAGCTTGAGAGGGCGCTGTAAGGTGATACCCGTGAGCGAAGCGAACAAACTCAAACGCATTATTAGCTGGTATTAACTAAATCAATGTAAATTATTATTGATAATAGTAGACATTAAGAATATAACAATCTTCTATGCTTTATATTAACAGGCTTTCTAAAGGCCCAAAATCCACATTTTATTTGCCAATTAATAAATTTATGTCAGTTGGTATATCTTTAGGTTTCTTCATTAAAACTCTACCACCTTTAGTGTCATTAGGTATTTGACTATATGCCTCATACAAATCATCAGCTAAGGATTTAGATAGTTTCTCTATAATGGTTTGAGCGAGTACCATAGTTTCAGTGCTTATATTTGTAGGGTTTTATCTGTTTTGGTAACATAGTTCATATAATGTATCAAGATGATCGAGGACTTAATTGTCCTGCTTTGTGAGTGGAAAAGGAATACCACTTGCTACCAGATCTTGCCTCAAGTGCTGTAAAGAGTGAGTGCCATTAAATTCATCATTGATATGAAGTAAGCATGATTTAAGCATTAGCTCAACCGATAAATGTAGAATGTAACCACCAGAATCAAATGCCTCAGGACTCTCGTTTAACAATACTTTTGCGGCACCATAGTGACCAATTAAGGAATGAAGAAGATCCTCAGGTTCATAGCCGTCAGATTTTTTATATATAGTCATTTAGTGCACATATCGATTCAATAAGGGGCCGCCGCAGCTTGGCGGTTCCAGTGTGCGTTTTTTTGCGTGCGATCTTGATTGGCTTGTTAGGCTTTGTCTAATTTTGTTGCCAGCCATTTATTTGCTTCTTCACGAGTTTCGAATGTTCGAATGCTATCAGAACTATCCTTTATATATTCTTTCCATAAATCACCCAATGATCTAACTAAATCATTAGGCGATATGAATGCCGTGATTATATTGCCATTTATATCATTTATATTTGTGTCTAATTCAGAAATAGCTTTTACTTCTTCTACAGAAACGTAGTTTTCTGTAACATTACTTTTATCGATGATTTTAAACTTTAATTTTGCAACTACTTTTGGTGAGTGGATTTCTTTATGGATTTCAATAATATCACTTCCGTGGACAACACCAGAAAGAATAAACTCGATCCCTTGACCTTCTTCCAAATATTTAACTTTGATTGTCATCGTACATTTCTCTGGCAGACCAATATTTAAGTATACGACCACGGTCGTATACCCTTTTTTCGCTACTGAGTTATATTGAAAATCTATATCAATATCAACATGTTATTTCCATAGTTCACACATATATGATCGCTGCTCTGAGATATGCGACCATGGTCGTATTTGCTTTTTCAATATGCCAGTATTATTACATAATTTATATCCATTGATATCAATCACTTAGAGTTAGAGTGAAAAACTATTACATTTCTTATTCTGTTTTTATTAAAAAATATCTAATGTGAGCGCGTTACTACTGAACTAGACACTCGGCTGAGTAAATATAAGTATCACTACTGTTTTAACTTGTTATGTGTCTTTTGAATATGGGGTGCAAAAAAAGTCATATAAACGTTAAGTATTAAGGTTAAATGAGTAGGTAGGACGTAGTCGTCAGTTTAAAGATTTAATCTCTTGTTGGGTTTTGACTTACCCACCCCATTTAAGCCGGCCGAGGTGGGAGTAATATTTACGGGGGGGCGGA
>JAOULC010000074.1 GCA_029882215.1 Gammaproteobacteria bacterium
GTACTCCGCCATCGCCTCGGCAGAAAATACAGCATCATCAGCACTCCAGCGTTTTAATTTTTCCGTCAGGTAATACGCAGGATCCGCACCAATCATATGCTCTGGTAAACCATTATCCTGAATAAGAAAAAACCAGTGGTAATAACCTGTCGCAAATTTTTGATCCGTGGTGTTGAACATATGCCGGGTAGGCACGATATCCATTACGCATGCCCTCTGAACTTTTTCAGGATAATCCAGCGCCATTCTGTGCGTTACCCGTGCGCCGCGATCATGGCCTGCCACATAAAACTCATCAAAACCTAATGCCGACATCATCTGCACCATGTCTTTCGCCATTTCACGCTTGGAATAAGGCAAGTGATCGGCTGTACTTGCCGGCTTGGAGCTATCGCCATAGCCACGTAGGTCGGGGCACACAACATGGTAACTACCGCAAAGACCTGCAGCCACTTGATACCACATGGCATGGGTTTGAGGGTAACCGTGTAATAACAATAGCGGACGGCCTGAACCACCATGCACAACATTAATTTCAGCGCCCGATGTTGTCACCCGCTGTTGCGAAAACTCATTTGCAAATAACATAGATCACTCAATATTTTAGAAGAAAGCAGCTGTTTTATAGTGCTGACCATGGGTTAGGTTACGCGCCAGAATTCTGCTGCCAGCTCTCGATCACTTCTCTGGCGGCACGGAACGCTTCGATACCGGCAGGTACACCGCAATAAACCGCAGACTGCAGCAGCACCTGCTGAATCTCTTCCACCGTACAACCGTTACGCAGGGCACCCAGCACGTGAACCTTTATCTCTGCCGGTGCTTTAAGTGCCGCTAGCATAGCAAGGGTAATCAGGCTGCGGGTTTTCTTAGGTATGACATCATTGGTCCAGACTTCTCCCCAGCAATTTTCAGTCACCAGGTCTTGTAACGGCCGGCTGAAATCTGTCGCCGCCGAAATCGCTTTATCCACGTACTCATCCCCCAGTACTTCTCGTCTTACCGCCATTCCCGCTGTGTATTTATCACTACTCATTGTATTCACCTTTATTTAGTCCGTGACGATTATGCAAAATTAGAAAAACATGTACAGCCGTTTTTTTATTATTTACAGCTGGCATTAATCAGTTCCGCTTGCCTGCCGCAAATGATGCTTTAGTGTTATCATAGACGCAGCTGATTGGTTTTTGCAGAGCGCCTGCTTTTTATACAATCAGCAACAACGCCTTTTCAAACTGATTTAATCTATCAGCCCTGCCTTTACATGAGTTAAACGAATGCGATGAGTGACAAAGATTTAAATGAAGACGCATCCGATGCGGCATACTGGGACAGAGCCGATCAGATCATTAAGCTGGTTAATTCACAATGTGATAATGAAGACAATGATAAAGTTGCTTCATCTTTGTTATATGCCTCTGCCAGGTTCAGCGCATTTATTGTCGCCTCAATGACAAACAATGTTGAAGAAATGAAACAGGACCGCGATGCGGCCATCAAACATTTTACAGAACAGTTCAATAGTAAGCTGACAGAAAATATCGACAGCTATATTGAAAACTACGAAGACTTTATTCAAAAGTTCAGAAAATTTTAACTAAGCAAATTTAGCCTGATCTTTCACTGCAAGAGAACTCACTGTGCCCTGGTATAAAAATCCCTATCTGCTATTAACCCTGACGGCACTGTTCTGGTCCGGTAACTTTGTGCTGGCCCGTGCCATTCACGCCGATATACCACCACTGGCGTTATCATTCTGGCGCTGGCTCATCGCTCTGTCATTGTTAATGCCTTTTATTATCTCACCGCTAAAACAACAATGGCCCTTATTAATCAGTCAGTGGAAGCGTATTATACTGCTGGCGCTGGCCGGCATCAGTGGCTTTAACAGTCTGGTCTACCTCGGCACTCAGTATACTAACGCCACCAACGCCTTATTAATTAACGCCTTTATTCCGGTGCTGACCATTCTGTTTAGCTGGCTTTTTTTACAGTTCTATATGTCACGCACTCAGTTTATTGGCGTTACTATTTCTGTGCTCGGTGTGATGATGATTCTGAGCCGTGGCGACTGGCAAGTTTTCACCGCCATGAGCTTTAATCGCGGTGATTTACTGATCTTTATTGCCACTATCTGCTGGGCACTGTATACCATCTGGATGAAACAGCTGGACGCGCGTATCAACCGTATTATGTTTCTTGCCGTGATCATCTTTATCGGCTTAATCGTTATACTGCCATTTTACCTGTGGGAATTGAGCCAGTCAGCGCCACTACAGCTAACCGCCGGAACTATTGCGAGCTTTATCTATGTTGGCATTTTTCCTTCGCTGTTAGCCATCTTGTTTTATAACTACGGCGTCGCTGAAGTGGGTCCGGCTCGGGCCAGCCTGTTCATTCACCTAATGCCGGTGTTTGGCACGCTGATGGCAAACCTGTTTCTGGCTGAAAGCCTGTTGCTTTATCATGTGATTGGAATAAGCGCGATATTCAGTGGCATCTATCTGTCGACCCGGCAAAAGCCTGCCAGAGCCATGGCACAGAATAACTGAGAAGTGTTTAACACCCGTTATAATACAGCGAACTACAGAACAAAAAAGGAGCAGAACACATAACGGTCTCAGCCCCTTTTTTGCAAATATCATTTTAAAAATATTAGCGACGTTTCATCTTAGCTGTTAGCTTCTTGAGCTTATTCAGCTGCTCTTTTTCCCACTTTTCTCCGGCCGACACCATCATCTTAATTTTATGTTCACTTATTTTTATTAATTCTTTTTCTCGTTTTAAGGCGGCATTTAATTCTTCTTTTATAACTACAACCTCGGCTCTGGCGGCCTCCTTAGCCAGCCTGACTTCTTCTTTGGCAGCAGCAGACGCCGCTTTCATGGCATCTTTAGCCGCTTTAAGATCATCCCTTAGCTTTTTTGTTAAGGCATTACGTTTGTCTGTAGCGACATCACGGTTAGAGACTGTCTTTTTTTTGCCCGCGCTGGCGGCTTTCTTCTTGCGAGTTGTTTTCTTTTTAGCGATAGGTTTTGCAGCTTCCATCATATAATTCCTTCTAAATAGTGGTGGTGGAGTCAAAGCATAGTCCAGCTTCATAGCTAGATAAAGCAAATAGTGTGTTTATTTGTTAATCTATATTAAGTTTTAATCAGTTTTCTTAAAGGCTATAAAAATGACTGATCAGAACCTCTGGTCATTCTTTGTTAACATAGAAGCCGGCAACAAAGTCGGCCCGACCTCCTGAACGCCTTTCCCTGATATTTTGTAATAAAAGCCGATTGTAAACTGCTACTGCAAAATATCCTGCTTTTTTCCATAACCAACCGACCACATGCATCAATCAATAGACCAGAATCTTTCATCACATAGCAACAAATGTATATAATATGTCACTAATAAATACCCGTGCACGACGACAGAATGCCAATGCAAAAATACTATTTCATCATCACATTATGCTTAATCAGCCTTTACGGCTGCGCTGCTGAGGTAAAAGGCAAACTAATCCAGTCTCCCTTATCCAGCCAGCAGTTAACCCAGGCTTTTAAACAACAACATGCCAGCTGGAAGGGTGTACGCTATAAAACCGGCGGACTCAGTCGCAAAGGTGTCGATTGCTCCGGTTTTGTCTACCGCAGCTATAAAGACGGCGTTGGTGTCAGCATCCCCCGTACCACTGAACTACAGTCACAACAGGGACAGCAGATAAGCAAAAGCGAACTTAAAGTGGGTGATCTCATTTTTTTTAAAACCGGCAGTATTTTCAAATCACGTCACGTTGGTATTTACACCGGTAACAACATGTTTCTACACGCATCCACTTCCAAAGGCGTCATGAAATCGAGTTTGAATAACCCGTACTGGAAAGAAACTTACTGGCAGGCAAGAAGAGTTTTAAAATAATTACATAAAACGTATCCTGATATCGACAATACTTTTGATGGCTCTAAAACAGGTAAACATAACCGACCGATAGTGTGCTCATCTGACTTACACTTCGAGGCTCAACAATAGTGATTTGAGTAACACCATTAGATAATGTCTGACTATTACTGCGACCAAACTCCCAGCGGTTATAATGTAAGCTAAATTGAATAGAGCTGTTTTGTTTTATAGCGACTTTGTATTGTAGTGTCGTGTTGACGCCAGACCTGCCATCTAGGTTTAGCTCTGGTATGCCATATCCAAAGTCACTTAAGTTAACTTCTATTGTGCCATGACTGGTTTTTAGTACCGCCAACTCAGCGGTTAACTCCCGACCCTCTTCTTTGAATAACGAAGCCTGGATACCTGCTTCAAACTGCCACCACTGATAGCGCTCAAACAAACCGGCCACGCCACTATCTGGCCGAATATACCTGTCCCAATTCTGCCAGCCAATTTTGCTATAAACAGCATTTTTATTTTCACTGTCGGTCCATTTTAATTTGTATGACAGAAAATACTGAGTTTCATCTGTCTTTGTTTGATGCGGCGTTCCCGACTGGGTATGACCGTCATAATCTACCCGACCATCATAAACTTCAAAAGCATATACATTTGTAAGCTGCCCCTGTGTATTTGATAGTGTTAAAGCCCCCCCGGGGATAACGCCTGTTTCTTTATTAAGCGACCGGCCTGATAAATCAAACTCTTCATAATTAAAATATCGTAATTTAGCCAACGCCTCAATTGAGGTATCAGCATATAAAGGTGCAGACAGGATAGTAAGTAATAGAGAGGTGTAGCTTATTTTTTTAGATGACATGATCTTAATGTTACTGCGGATACAGCTGAGAATAAACAAAAACGCGGGCATATAGCCCGCGTTTTTGTTGCTATCAGAAGGTTCTTAGAAAGAACCTGATCCTGTTGCGTTCGTCCATGTACCTGACGTCGTACAGTCTGAATTAAATATTACGCTTGCAGATGAACCATCGGTACTATTGAGATCAACTGTGCCGCCGTCCGGGTAAGCACCACAACTACCATAAGTAATAGCTGTTGCAGTAATACTCACCTCACCATAAGTACCGTGATAAAAAGTAGCTGTGCCATCATATCCAAACACTGAGTCGCCATAGATAGAAAAATTAGCCACACGATGAACTGTGCCATCACTGCCTGAGAAATCAGCCGCAATAACACATAAAGAGTAAAGACCAGCCGGACAATCCATGCTCACATTTAAAGTGAATGTTGTAGCATTAACTGAATCTGTCATTGTAAAGTTGCTATATGTAAACGTAAAACCAGTACCAAATGGATCAGATATATCAGAGAAGTACACTTCCACTCTGCCAGATACTTTTATCGCCGGGGCATCGAGTAACACGCAGTTATTAAATGTTTCTGTTGCGCTTAATGGACCTGAAGTAGCATTTGATGTATATGAAACCGAGGCTGAACCACTGCTACATAAGTAGCTTATATCTTGTGTAATACCTGCTGGCAGGTTGGGTGATGTTTCCAGAGACGAAATCGCTGCATTTACGAAAACGGTATTTAATGGTGTCAGGTCAGTTGATGTACCGCTGATGCCAACAGGTAACTGGGTTGTACCATCTGCTACCTGTATGGATTCACCTGCCGCTTTTCCGATAAGCTCCGCATTAGTAGCGTCTATTCCAGCGGGTGAAGTATTACCGTCATAGCTAATGCCACCGCCTGCTGAAGAGCCACCACCGCCACATCCGCTTACCAGTACGACAAGCCCCATTATAATTGGTATAAGCACTTTATTAGTATTCATTACTGTGTTCCCCAAAATGATTTATTCACTTAATAGTAAATACAAGATACCTAATTACCCTTAATTAAACTAGGTTTTTTCATATTAACGTCCCAAATTTGCCGACAAGATCGCACTTAGCAGAGCTAAAAATACTTCATGGTTAATATTTTAATTCACAAGTTAATGAGTATTTTTTGCCGGCATAAATTTAGCCAGAGCGAACGGCCGCTTATCAATGATTCCTGCTGGCTTTTAGAAAGCCTTAATTATTCTGTTACCTGATCAGCTTATTTTCATTTTTCAACATTAATTTAGACATCTATCTGACAAATCCGTATCATCAATATTAATGACTTGTTAATACAGCGACAGCCCTTATTATTCTATATTATTCATCATTAGCTCAAAACCTATGTCACTAACCTACGGCCAGATACAATTCATTCAGGATCAGCTCTGCAATAACGAGTTTGCTTCAGACGATGAGATTCGTGAGATTTTACTGCATGAAGCACATGTGCCGTATTTTTATCTGGATGAGTTATTAAGTTACCGCAAGATATTCCTCACAAACCCGCTTGCCACACTCGATTACGAATGCCATACCTTAAGCGTTAAATACGCAGGTTAATCACCGCGTCTCGGCTACTGGTCAGTTACTTTTCAGACAGCTATTAACCGCTGAGTACAGGATCCGCTATTTGAAATATTTTTCAATCCGCTCAAACGCCAGGTTAATCGTATCCTCATCCACACAATATGCCATCCGCACATGATGTTCACCGCAGGGACCAAACGCACTCCCCGGTGTGACGGCCACCTTTACGTTATTCAAAAGATCAAGCGCAAACTGTTTCGAGTTTTTATGCTCAGCCACAATTTTTGGGAAAACGTAATAAGCTCCCTGTGGTTTTTGGCAGTCAAACACATGCGGCACATTATTTAAGCGCTGTTCAATCAGATTACGTCGTGATGACAAAACGCCCTGAAACATTTGCTTATGATTTGATTCTTGCGATAAAGCAATCATCCCCGCCAGCTGTGAAACGCTGGGCGCGCAGATCATGGTGGCATCGTGCACCTTCATTGCCTCATGCTTTAATTCCTCCGGCATCACCATATAACTCAGCCGCCAGCCGCTCATTGCGTAAGATTTTGAGAACGAATACATATACACAAGATGATCTTTAAACGCTTCGGCGCTGGCGAGGTTAAAATATTGCTCACTGTTTTCATACAGGAAGTCACTGTACGGGTCATCAATAATAATCAGTATATTATGTTGTTTTGCTATCTCTCCTACTTTCATTAACTCTTCTTTGCTGAAGATTTTTCCGGTCGGGTTTGACGGCGATACCAGCACAATGGCCTGCGTTTTTTTGCTGATCAGTTGCGGTAGTTTTTCAATATCCAGTTGCCAGCCGTTATCCTCATCTAAAGGCCAGTACACAGGGATACCATTAAACAATACAATTTGCTGTATGTGTGAAGCAAAGCAGGGATCGGTCAGGATAATTTCATCACCGGGATCAAGCATGGTATGAAAGATTGTGTTCAGTGCCTGCATATTACCGGCACTGACCATCACGTGTTTATCGGCATCTATTTTAATACCGGTTTTTTGCAGGTGGGTTTTTACAACTTGCTGACGTAATTCGAGTAAGCCGTCCGGTAGTGTATATTTGCCGGCATCTAAATCGCTATCCAGACAGGCTTTAACACCTTTACGGATATAGTCAGGAGTTTGAAAGGAGGGTAAGCCCCAGCTCAGGGAAACAGCACCGGGTATTTTTGCGCTGCGAATGGCCATCTCTTTTATATCTGATACCTGAGCCTCATGAACACTTTGAGAAACAATATCAGTGATAAAAGACATTCTTTATATCCTGCTTTTGAAGATCATGAACTGACTGAATTAAGGTTCAGTCGCTTTGTTAACAGAACCTTGTTTAATGCCGTTAAAAAAAAGGGGCTGTGATCTTATGAAAAAGATGACAGCCCCTTTTTATTTAGCCACTTAACCGGCTTCGGGTTCCGGTAATGCTACCTGATTATTCACACTGAACTGATAATCTTTAAAGACGTGCTCAGCTGTCAGCATTTGGTAGTCGCCGTTATCCAGTTTATAACTGGTATCTTTTAACTGGTAAGTATAATGGCCGCATGTCCAGCAGTTAAATTTGCGCATGTGATAACAAAGACAGGTTTTATCTTTGACGATAATTTTCTTTGCTTCCGGTTGCTTTGCCAGTTCGGTATTGTAGGCTGTGATGTAATCACAGTTACCTTTCGCATCCAGCAGATAGCCAAATGCTTCGCAGTTTGGTGATACACCGGAATGACATGCAGGGCATTTTTTCAGCATGCGCATCGGATAGCCGGTGGGCGACAGCAAATTCACTTCAATATCATCTTCATCAGCTTTGAAGTATTCCTGCTTTACCTTTTCCGGTAAGCCGCACTCATTTGTTACTGTAAAGCGTGTACCTACCTGAACCGCTGATGCCCCTAATTCCATGAACTCAACCGCATCACTACCGGTAAAGATACCACCGGCGGCAATAACCGGAATAGACAGGTCTTTTTCAGCAAGAAAGTCGATGACTTCACGGGTAATTGATTTCAGGTCGTAATCAGCCCAGTCCATGCCAAAACCCAGGTGTCCGCCGGCCAGAGGGCCTTCTACAACCACAAAATCCGGCAGCCTGTTCAGGCGCGCGGTTTTGCGCAAAAACAGATTTAACGCGCGGCTTGAAGAGACAATAATCCCCAGCTTCACATCATGAAAACGCGGGTGATCTTTAATCAGTGAAAATGACCCCAGATGCAGACCGGCACTGAGTGAAATACCATCAATGCCCGCATCCATTGCCGATTTAAGCCTGACCTCCAGCGTACCGGCCGGGTTATTCATGGTCAGTTTTTCCATGCAATTGATGAAAATTAAACCATCACCCTGCTTTTGTTCCATGGTTTTACTGACATGTATTTTGGTAGCCTCTGCAAGATTATCCAGATTAAACTGAACCACAGATTTATCATTATTGTCAGCGTTGTATTTATATTTTTTGAGTTTATCTTTAACAAAATGGGTTTTATAAAGACGGTCCGTTACGGCGGGTACCATCGCATCTGAAATATGTCCAATTCCGCCCAGTCTGGCGGCCTCAAGTGCTAGTTCGGTGGTCGATATATCCACCCCCATACCACCAATCATTATCGGCACAAGCTCCTTGTTGCCAAGTTTGAGCCTAAAATCATCGAGTTTTTTCATGTATCATCTTCGCTGGTCAGAATGTATATAGACTCAGATACTGCAATCATCAGTACGGCTGGTCATAAAGGATGTATATTTTTCGATTTATCCGGTCTAGCATGTCACAAAAAAGGGCTCCAGAAAACCATTAACGCTTAAATTATGCCCCGGCTAAATTTGCGCGCAGTAGCCACGACCATCTTTCGATGCATCTCCCGGGCCGGTCAATGATCAGTAGACATCGCAGGTGCTGCGGGCTAATTGTAGCAAAAGAACGCAACATCTTCCGCCTGTAAATGACGCTCCCGGTTAATTCATCCTGTCTGAAACACCAGCGGTTATATAATCTTGACGCTTAACTCAACGGCTGCCCGTAATGTATTGGCTGCAATACAGCCTCTTTCCGCGATAGATACCAGTTTAGCCAGTTCTTCCGGCGCGCTACACTGAGCCGATACCGTCATGCGTATGGCGGTAAACCGTGATGGCGCCTCTGACATATCACCCTCAATATCTGCACGTGCATTATTTAACTCAATATCACGCGCTTTAGCCGCGGCAAGTAAATTA
>JAOULC010000118.1 GCA_029882215.1 Gammaproteobacteria bacterium
GGCCTGGCAAATATTCGTTCATGTATGTCGTCCAGAATGAGTCACAGGCGGGCTAGCATAACAAAAAACGGTGTTTTCACCCATTACCCATAGAATAAAAAACGGGAGCCTGAAATCAGGCTCCCGCTTTATATATAAATAATAACTAATTCAGTTGGTTATACTGAAAATGAAGAGCCGCAACCACAGGTTGTTGTTGCATTGGGATTATCAATAATGAAGCGTGCACCTTCCAGATTATCAATATAGTCGACCGTGCCACCTTCCAGATACTGGATACTCATAGGATCGACCAGGAGTGATACCCCTTCCGTCTCAACAACAATATCGCCGTCATTGACGTTCTCATCAAAAGAGAAACCATATTGGAAACCGGAACATCCACCGCCAGTGATAAATACGCGCAATTTCAGGTCTTCACGACCTTCCTCCGCCATCAGCTTTTTGACCTGATTGGCCGCATTGCTGGTAAAACTTAATTCAGAACTTGCCGCAGTCATGATGACGCTCCGCTAAAATCGACTCTATACGCTATATATTAGCACTTCATGAAATACGAACAAGCCTTTTCCGACTATTTTAATCAAGAACTCTCGGCTAATTGACCGGATGTGGCAGGAGCTTCTGTGACCTTAACCTTGCTAACTGGCTGACGGGCATCAGATTCATGCACCAGATTGCCGTTAACCTCGGCACCCATCGCCATCTCAATAAGTTTGTAATAAACATTGCCATTAACACGAGCATGACTAGCCAGTTCAACGCCTTCAGTGGCATGTACATCGCCATTTACCGTGCCATTCAGGCTGATATGAGGCACATGAACTTCACCTTCAATTCTACCGTGCTCACTCAGGCGTAATACTGAAGAAGTACCCGATTCAGCTGTCACATTACCTTTAATAACGCCATCAACGTGTAATCCACCCGTAAAATGGATGTCACCCTGTAGCTCCGTATTACGCCCAACAAGGGTTTCGACCTTCATTGAGCTGCGTTTTTTACTGCCATTGCCAAACATGAAATCTTTTCTCCCGGGACGCGGGCTATACGCCCAGCACATTGTTCTTAGAGTAACATTATGCCCCTTTTCGCCACAGTCGCAAGCTCCTCGTAAACAGGCTGTTAACCTGTTCACAATAAAGAAAATTTATCATCTAACTGGCTTAATGGGCTTGTGTTATGCCACAATTTACCATTAACTCTGTCAGATACATGGTTACTACATACTAATAATGAAAACATATCATCTTCTGTACTTATTACTCGCTGTTAGCGGCTTCGCTCAAGCTGATCTCGAACAGGCCAAAACTTTGCTACAACAGGGGCAGGCAAACGAAGCCTTGACCTTGGTCGAGCAGGAATTACGCACCGACGCCAATAATCTTCAGGCTAGATTCCTGCAAGCACAGCTGCTGTCTAAGCTTGGCCGAAATGAAGAGGCTATTACCCGCTATGAGGAACTTACACGCGACTACCCAAAACGACCGGAACCTTTTAACAACCTGGCTGTTCTCTATGCTGCACAGGGTAAACATGACAAGGCTCGCGATGCCCTCCTCAACGCGATTAATACTCATTCCAGCTATGCAACGGCCTACGAAAATCTGGGGAATATTTATACCAAGATGGCCATCAGTGCTTACAATAAGGCGCTCGAACTTGGTAAAAAACAACGGACTGCACCTATTATACTTGCCGCTATTGACGACATAAAAACACCTGTCAACACGCCACTAGCAAAACCAGTCGTTACACCCGCTGCTGTTACACCCGCTGCTGTTAAACCGGTTACTACTAATACTGCTGAAACTAAAGACAGTACTAGCGAAGATGAAATCAAACTCATTATTGATACGATTAATGGTTGGTCAAATGCATGGGCAGCACAAAATGTTGATGGCTACCTGTCCTATTACGCACCTGCCTTCCGTCCACCTAACGGGCTGTCACGAAAGAACTGGGAAACAAGACGTCGACAACGTCTACGTGCGCCTCGTTTTATTCGTATTACTATCGCTGACCCAGCGGTCAAAATATTAGGTAGCACCACTGCAAAGCTGACCTTTGAGCAACGTTATGAATCTGATCGTTTCAAAGATGTAAGTAAAAAGGTTTTATTAATGGAAAAGATAGGTGGGCAGTGGCAAATCTTGCGTGAATATAACGCCTAATTTACACCGTAATCCGCATGGAATGCCTGACATATTTATGAAAATAGTGATTAACAATAAACCTGCGAATCAGTTTCCTATTACAGAGATCCTTACTGGACTGTGGCTGTCACTATCTGTTATTTCCGTAAATGCCGAAAATATTCATCGTAATGATTACGAACAATCACTGATTCAAAGTCT
>JAOULC010000119.1 GCA_029882215.1 Gammaproteobacteria bacterium
AGACTGGCACCAGCCATCGGGGTGTTGATCAGCCCCATCGATAAACGGGCTTCGATATTGACTCTGACCTGACCGACAGCCTGTTCAACAGCTGGTAAGACGCTGGTGTCGGTAATGCGCAGATTATTTGAATATGAAGAAGACAGATTTAAGCTGGAAATTTGCTGCTCTATCTGAGGACGTGCGCCATGTACCAGTACCAGCCGTACACCGAGACTGTTTAATAATGAAAGGTCATTAATGAAGTGAGAAAAGTGTTCGCTCTGAATGACATCGCCGCCAAAAAATATAACAAACGTGCGTTTACGATGGCTGTGTATATACGGTGAGGACTGTCTGAACCAGTCGACAAATTGTGATTGTTTATTAGCGTCGATATTCATCATGATTATTTTGTTTTATTGGTTGTGCGGCCATTGTTTCAATAAAGTATCGAGCTGGCAAGTGTTAAACGCTCAAGCCTGATTGCAGCTATACACTTGAGTTAGCCAATAATATTTGTAATTATTGGATCGAAGGTTATAGGAAAATAATACTGAAGCAGCAGGTATCAACTATGCGGCTAATAATTTGGAGAATTCGATATGCAAGCTTTACTTAAAATATCTTTACTTATACTACCCGTGTTAATGCTTAGTGGCTGTTTGCATGAGGAAGAAACTGAAACTATCACCATCACTGCTCTGGCTTGTAATTCGACCTCAGCAGATAGTTCTTTTAATGGCACGGATGTGGTGCGTATACATTCCGAGACAGCGACAAACAATACCTATGAGCAGGTGACACTGACTCGCGGTGCAACCATGGATTATATGGTGCATAATCATGCTAATCCTCAAGCCTTAATCGTATTAATTGCGGGTGGTCAATTGAATGCAAATTTAACAGGCACGCCTGGTTCGCAGGCTTTGACAGCCAGTGGTAATTTTTTAGTTCGTTCGGCGCATTTATTTGCCGCTCAGGGTTATAAAGTTGTAACCATAGACAGACCCAGTGACTGGGCTGATTTTGTGAACCCGGCAGGCTCGGGCTCAGGTAGTGCGTTTGATGGGTACCGTACTTCAAATGAACATTATACGGATATACAAACTGTGATTACGGCTGAAAACGCATCGCCCGCTTTACCAGTGGTAATAGCCGGTACCAGTCGAGGCGCAATATCAGCGGTGGCTCAGCACAATCTGGGCGACTATGTATTGTTGTCAGCACCAGTCACGGGTGGCAATAACGGATCACCCGTTGGCACAACCGGTGTGCTACCCAGTCAGCTTGGCAGCAAGCCAGTACATTTAAGCTGGCATCAAAGTGATGGTTGTTTTGTTTCAACACCGGCGGGTGCTGGAAATATAGCCGGTCAGTTCGACAATGTAACCGCGGTAGAAGTCTCTGGTGGGTTAAATTACCCTGAATTATCTGGCAGAGTAAATAATAAAGAATGTGATGGTAGCAAAACCTATCATGGTTTTCTGGCTATCGAGTCATGCGTGGTGCAGGATTCAACCAGCTGGCTAGATGCGCAGTTAAACCCATAGCGGAGCAATTAGTTTTAGCTGAAAACTAGTCCTCTTTAAAAGTAAAAAGCGGCTGATATTAATTGGCCGCTTTTTTTAGTGCCATTGTTTTATGTTCAGTTAATCGACTATTTATTGGACAAGACAAAATCGTGTTATTAACTGCTTTAAAATATCAACGGTAGGGTTAATGCTGGCCAGTTCTATAAATTCATCGGGCTGATGTGCCTGATCTATACTACCCGGTCCTAAGACTACCGTATCCATTCCCATTTGCTGATAAAACGGTGCTTCGGTTCCAAAGGCAACGGAGCTGGCCGTGTGTCCGGTAAGCTGTTCACATAGTGTCACCAGCTCAGATTCTGCCGAGGTCTCAATAGCCTCAATGCCTTCAAACAGAGGAATGGTTTGCAGTGTGATCTGCTGATTTTTAAGTACTTGTTTTAAACGTTTTTGTAATTCGAATCTCAGGTCTTCGAGTTTCATGCCGGGCAAAGGACGGATATCAATGTGTAATTCGCAACTGCCGCAGATTCGATTTGGGTTATCACCACCATGAATGTGACCGAAGTTCATGGTTGGTACCGGAATCTCGAAAAAAGGGTTTTTGTGTTTGCTTTGTAATTCCTCACGCCATTTCATCAGTTCACCCATAACCTGATACATAGCTTCCATTGCATTGTGGCCTAACGCCGGGTTGCTGGAATGGCCGGACTGGCCGGTCAGTCGTATTGCTTCCATCATCATGCCTTTGTGTGCACGCACTGGTTTTAATCCGGTGGGTTCTCCGATGACCGCGAAACGGGCTTTTGGGTAGC
>JAOULC010000031.1 GCA_029882215.1 Gammaproteobacteria bacterium
CGGTGAATTAAAATGCACCCCCTCTTCCGTTATCTTGCGCATTTTTTCCAGACTAAATACCTGAAAACCGCCTGAATCGGTCAGAATGGGTTTTTTCCAGTTCATAAAGTCATGTAAATCGCCGTGCGCCTTAATGATTTCAGTGCCGGGTCTTAACATTAAATGGAAGGTGTTACCGAGAATGATCTCAGCGCCCAGGGCTTCTACTTCTTCCGGTTTAACGGCTTTAACTGTGCCATAGGTGCCAACGGGCATAAACGCCGGTGTTTCAATCGTGCCGCGTGGAAAACTTAAACGCGCACGTCTTGCGTGACCGGATGTTTTTAATAAATCGAATTTTAACAATGACATAGGATAATAACTTAAAGTAAGTTGTGATACGGGGTTTAGCGTTAAGGCTGAATAAACATAGCATCACCATAACTGAAAAAGCGGTATTTTTCATTCACAGCATAGCGATAGGCATTCATCATCGTCTCATAGCCAGCTAAAGCACAGACCAGCATTAACAATGTTGACTCAGAGAGATGGAAATTGGTGATTAACGCATCAATCACTTTGAACTCATATCCCGGGTAGATAAAAATATCAGTGTCACCTGAAAAAGCCATTAAAGTACCTTGCTGCGCAGCAGATTCAAGGCTTCTGACGGAGGTTGTGCCAACAGCAATGACGCGGCCACCGTGCGCTTTACAGGCATTAATCTTAGCCACGGTTTCGGCAGACACTTCAAGGTATTCACTGTGCATATGATGATCGAGAATATTGTCGACCCGTACCGGCTGAAAGGTACCTGCGCCAACATGTAAAGTCACTTCAGTGGTCTTGATACCTTTGCTCTTTATGGCTGCCAGTAAGGACTGATCAAAATGCAGCCCTGCCGTTGGCGCGGCAACCGCACCGGGGACGCTGCCATAAACGGTCTGATAACGATTAAAGTCGCTGTCTTCATCGGCTCTTTCAATATAGGGAGGCAGCGGAATATGACCGTATAAATCGAGTGCCGCAAGTAACGGGCGGTTAAACTGCAATTTAAATAAGCTGCCTTCCCGCTCCATAACAAGCGCATTAAATTCATCATTAATAATGAGTTGTGTGGCTTTTTTAGGTGACTTGCTCGCCTTTACATGTGCCAGAGCGGTGCTGCCATTAAGGACTCTTTCGATCAGAATCTCAACTTTTCCGCCACTGGCTTTCCTGCCATATAAACGTGCCGGAATAACCTGAGTATTATTGAATACCAGTAAATCATCGGGATTGAGCAAATCAACAATCTCATGGAATTGTTTATCTTTCAGCTGATTGTTTTGTACAACGAGTAGACGACTGTCGCTGCGTTCTTTAAGAGGAAATTGCGCGATCAGGTCTTGCGGCAGGTCAAATTTAAAGTCAGAGGTTTTCATAGCGCGGCGATATTATCATAAACCAGTGAAAATATGGCACGCTTTAGCACTTTTTAGAGGGAGAGATTATATAATCTCTCCCTCTGCTTAACGAGGTTTAGGGAAAGACCGGGAGCGACGCTTCAACACCATGATCAGTCGCCTCAGGGTGAAGGTTTTTAATCATCTCTTCAATCTCAGTAACTCTTGAGCGTTTAACATCAACAATCAGCAACAGACTGCCCGCGTTAAGTGCCGGCATAAATGGTTTTAACTGCGTGTTGGGAACATCGACTCCGATCATGCCAGCGATCCAGGCACCGATACCACCACCAGCCAGACATATCGCTAATATCGCGAAGCCGCCGATTTCCAAACCGGCCGATTGAAAGCTATAAGCAAGGATTCCGGCAAATAATCCGGTACCGCCACCGATGGTTATTCCTCGTTCAACAGCCGGAACAAAATCACTGGTTTGTAGTAAATTAGCTTGAGGGAGGTCTCTTGGAACCTGATCGTCTTTGGCCATAACATGCATTTGTTTATCACTGATTCTTGCTAATAGCAGTTCATTAACAATCATGCGGCAGCTTTGAACGGTGGGTATTACAAAATATAATCGTTGCATGGGTACTCTCCTTATCATTAATAAATGTAAATAAAGATACACATATCTGCTATGAGTTCTCACTCACTCCTTTATCCTGACATCCGGGATGTCAAAAACGATTTGCTAGCATTAGCCCGACTTATTTTTTCTGTTTGCTGTTATCAAAAATTATCTATAGAGATATTAAGTATAGTCTCTAATTGACTATAAATTTTATATTTTTTAAAAGTTTTATTTTGCTTTCATTAAGCTGATTAATGAGCATTTTATGCGCTACATCCACGCGTTGTGAGCTTTTTGATTTTTCACCTGCGATAGGTTCATAATATAAATATATCTACTTTACCTTAGGTTGCCCTCATGAAAATTATTAGCGGTTTACTAAAATTAATATTCATCAATATACTTATTTATTTTTCGTTCAATGCACAGGCAACGGAAGGCGATGATCTATTATGGAGTGGTTGTGGTATTACCAAAAAAGCTTTTATGGCTGAATTAGGTAAAGCCTATACGGCAAAAACAGGGGTTAATGTTGTCATTAAAGGCGGTGGTGCAACAAAAGGTATCCGCAATGCGGCTAATGGCTCAATTGATATTGGTGGTGCATGTCGCGCAACAATCCAGAACATCAAAGACGAAAGTGCGGCGTATCAGATTCCGGTGGCCTGGGATGCACTTGTGGTCATTGTCAATAAAGCAAACCCGGTTAACAGCATCTCGTTTAAACAACTGCAGCAGTTATATATTGGTCAGATTAAAAACTGGAAAGAACTCGGGGGCAATGATTCACCCATAGAGTTATATGAGCGCAAAGGTAAATTATCAGGTGTCGGACGAACTTTGCGAGAGCTGGTGTTTGCAAATTATGAGCAGGACTTTGTCGTCGCACACACGGTTAACTCTTCAGGTCCTCTGGAGGAAGGCATTTTAAATAATGTGAATGGCATAGGCACAACCGGTGTCAGCAGCGCAAAAAGACGGGATTTAAAAATCTTAAAACTTGATGATAAAGAACCCTCTTACGAGAACATAAAAAATGGTGAATATTTACTTTATCGTCCGCTCTATCTGGTGACTTCCGTACCCAGAAAAACCTCAGACAAAGTTAAAAAGTTTATCAGCTTTGCATTAAGTTCTGAGGGTAAAGCTATTATCAGAAAAGCCGGAACAGTTCCTTACAGCGATGCCATGTCGTTAGTGATGAAACAGTTACAACAATATAAAAAAGCCAGAGACTCCGGCATTTTTTCGAATAACTAGCGTATTAAGAATTATCTCAGCCTGGCCGGTAGCTCAGGCTGAGACCCCGGTTACATCTCTGTGCGGTGGGTTTCTGATATGACACAAAAGCACCTGCTTGTTTTTTATACCCTTGCCTGCGTCGGTACAGGCTGTCTGCTGCGCGATTTACATTACATGCCGCACAGTTTTCAATCGCTACAGACTTGTTGCAAATAATATTAATGAGGGTAAGTGACCCCGGTACCGCCTAGCCCGCAATAGCCTCCCGGGTTTTTAGCCAGATATTGTTGATGATAGTCTTCGGCATAATAAAATTTTTCGGCGGCTGTGATCTCTGTAGTGATCTCACCATAGTTAGCTGCTGTTAATGTTTCTTGGTACTGGCGGCGACTGTCTTGTGCGCAATCATACTGCTCACTATCAAGCGTATAAACACCGGAACGATACTGAGTACCACGATCATTGCCCTGTCTCATACCCTGTGTCGGGTCATGTGACTGCCAGAAAATAGCAAGCAGATCATTTATACTAATTTTGCTCTGATCATAAACAACCAGCACAGCTTCATTGTGCCCGGTCAGGCCGCTGCAAACCTCCTGATAGGTCGGATCGGAAGTTGTACCGCCAATATAGCCCACGGCAGTGGTGTACACGCCTTCAATGTTCCAGAAGCACTTCTCTGCTCCCCAGAAGCAGCCCATGCCAAACACAATCGTTTTCATTCTTGCCGGGAACGGCGGTTTAATATTTGTCTGATTAACAAAGTGCGTATTAGCTGCGTTCATTTGTGCATCCTTTTGAGTCTTGCTTATAAAATATACAGTATAAATACATACCGTTTATCGGATTATTAATATTCAATAATATTGGATTATTTGAATATATTGTTGAATTTTCATAAGAAAATCAATTAGATATACAGAATATAAATATATACCTAGGGATAACCCCTAACACTTCGTCATCACCGCAGTCAATTGGGCCTTATTTAAAATTTATACTGCCATAAATCTCCTATATAATCGCGCCCAATTCGATATTAATTCAATTTATGAGGAAATAGAAATGCGTGATTCAGATACAGATGCCTGTTGCAAATATGCATACGCAATAGCTTTAACGGGCTTTAATGGCGCTGGTATTATGAATGAAAATGGAGAGATAATTCCTGTTACAGAGAACATGGTTGTCAACGCTGTTAATCAGGTACATTCAGCATGGGATGCGACACGTGAACTAAAGCAGGCTATTTTGCGCTAATACCCTCGCTTAAGTACTTCTATCAAAAAAGCCCTGCTTAGTCAGGGTTTTTTTGTGTGAGTTGATGAATAAACGCTAATCTTTTCATATCATCAGAAAAGCCCTGTTCGTCGATAATAATCAGATCAGGTAATAAGGCTTTCAGTTGCGCAATAAATATACCCGACGCATTCTCATGTATATTCAAGCCGTCACAATGTAGCTTGGTGGTCTGATAACCACAGCTAGGTGAGCCTTTTTTATTAATAAGCGCTGTCAAATCCGGGTGTAACTCTGAAAAACGACGTGCATACGCAGACAGTGAGTCGGTATAATCCTGTGTCATATCATCTCTGCGCCGGGCTCTTATTTGGCTGTTAACCATATCCAGTTGAATTGGTGGTCGTGGAACTCCCATGCCAGTTTCAACTTCAGGACAAAACGGGATAAGCTCATAACGCGAGTTTACAAAAGCAGATATTTCAGAACTGTATTTAGCAGTGCCATCATACCTGACACGCTCACCCAGCAGGCAGCGACTGACAGCTACTTTAACTTTCATATGTCTAATCAACCATGGTTTTGGCTTTTTGCTAAACAGATATATTAATGATCTGTTTTGCCATTGGATATGCGCCAGTCCTGAAAGCTTGAATGAGACTGATAACCTTTGGAGTTGATGAAATCTAAAACACGCCCCAGACGGTTCACCCAGACAACTGAGTCGATGCGAATAATTTCCTGACCGGTTTCATCAAAAAAGATGATGGTTGGTGAGTAATGGAGTGCCAGCTTTTTTCCCCATGCATTGACGGTTGTTTTTTCACCCTCAGGAGTAACAATCAATTGTGAGCTATTTAGTTCAAGCTGAATGACATCCAAATTTTCCAGCTGCTGACGAATAAGCGGATTTTCCAGCGGATTTGAGTGCAGAACATCGCAGGCATGGCAGTGTTTTTTCTCAAAAAAAACAGCCAACGGCCTTTCGGCTTTGAAGTGCTTCCGGCTTAAATTATAAGGCGGCAGTTCAAAATAAGGCTGGTTATTTAAGTTCTCTTTGCCATTTTCATCGAGAGCCTCGTTAGCCAGTGACATATAAACTGAAAAAGACTGTTGCTTATAATGTTCATCAGCAACGTATTCCAGAGCCGCCATGAAACGATAAGGCTGTTGATAACCTGATAACTTTAATACCAGCTCCTCTTTCAGGTTATAAAATAAAAGAGAAGGCGTGAAATTTGTTTGCATTTTTATAGAGTACTGTTTTTCATCGTATACTAATCCATCGAAATCAGTGACTGATTTGATTCCTTTAGTATCAATTGCAACCACATCAAAATGCTTGTTTGTATAGAATACGATGTCGTCCCTGCTCCAGTTATTTTCAATCAGTGCTTTACAATAGGGGCAGTCTTTACGGCCAAAGTACAGTATAAGGCCTTTTTTTCTCGCCGATTCGGCATCAATGATGTCATCTTTTAAATCGAGAAAACTGAGTTTAAACCAGTCTGGTAACTGAATAGTCTGACTAAGTGTTTCATCTGAAAACTGGAAATCATCCGTGTCAGGATAGGCTGAGAAACTAAGTGTCAACAGGATCAACGAATAAATAAAGGTTTTCATATATTAATTGTGAGTCATCATGCAGTGACTGTTCCCAGTATGTAAATCTACAGTTTGTGGCATATACAGGCCTTGCTTTAAGTCAACTTAGCAGTATTTATGCCAGCTATAATACTCTTTTACCAGCAATATTGTTGCTTAAAGCACAGCTATAAATATGCTACAATTCACTTTTTTTAACCAGACTTACGTGAAACTTATGACTAAAATTGCAAAAAATACAGTGGTATCGCTGGATTATACACTGACTAATGATGCCGGAGATGTACTCGACAAATCTGAAAATGGTCAGTTTGTTTATTTGCACGGATCAAATAATATCATTCCAGGTCTGGAAGCGGCACTGACTGATAAAACTTTAAATGACGAGTTTAAAGTGAGCATTGAAGCTGACGATGCATATGGCCAGAAAGATGACAGCAAAAAGCAGGTTGTCGGTCGTGAGATGTTTGAGCCAGGCAGTCCGATTGAAGTGGGTACACAGTTTCATGCTCAGAGCCCTGAAGGTGATATGCTTGTGATTACAGTTACTGATGTCGCGGGTGATGAAATCACGATTGATGGTAACCACCCGCTTGCCGGTGAGCGCCTCCACTTTGATGTGAAAGTAACGGATATTCGTGAGGCGTCTGAAGAAGAAGTAGCTCACGGACATGTGCACGGTCCGGACGGACATCATCACTAAAAGCGATATACTGCCTCTTTATATGCCGTGTTCAAAAAGCACCCGATACAATCGAATACTTGTACTGGGTGCTTTTTTTATTGCCTGAATAAATAGATTACTCAATCTGGCAGATGTAATGTATGTAACGCCCCATCATATTAAACGGCTCCTGATGTGCATAGATCGACTCTATTTCAATGATGTCGTCAAATGAGCGATTTTCTTTTAAGTCTTTTCTTAAGTAATCGTATAAAACACGAACACCTGTTTTTTTAAGTGTTTTAATTTGATGCTTATCAAGCCAGCCGTCCAGCTCTTGCGGGTTGATGGGATTTATAGGAGTCAGGCCACCCGGATGACCTTTAAAGTCTTGTTGCAGTACTTTTTTAAAGTTGCCTTTGAGCAGATTATAAAAAATAATCGAATTCAGATTATAAAACATCAGGGAAATATACCCGCCCGGTTTTAATCTCTTTTTAAGTACCGGGATGATGGCTTGCGGGTCATCCAGCCATTCCAGTACCGCATGAAAGATAACCAGATCGTATTTATGATCATGTTGTTCTCCCAGATCCTGTAGAGATGAGTGTATATACTCAATATCGGAAGGACTTGCACTCAGTGTCTGTTGAGCCATAGCGAGCATATCGGCAGAAATATCGCAAAGCGTCAAAGCTCTGTTTTCTTGCTCCAGTGCTTTAGACACCTGCCCCATACCGCAGCCGGCATCAAGAATAGACAGCGGTTTATTGTCTAACAGAACGGGAATATTCTGCAAAATATCATCAACCACGATCTTCAGCCTGATCTGGCCTTTTGCTGTGTTGTAAATGTTTTTTTTAAACTTGACGCTATGCAGATCAAAATTAGTATCTTTAGACATAAAACACCCGATAATTGAGCTGTCTATTATAGCCCTAATAGAACTCCGCTACATTAATACCGCACATCCTGTAGCAAGTAACTGATTACAGCTTAAGTCGGCACCTTGCCCAGCGGACAAAAAATATTGCTTTCTGAATAATATCAATACTGATTTTAGAAATATTCAGGTTAAACTAGCACTATGAAACCATTAAGCAGAAAACAACTAGAACTGAGCCCTCGTCTATACAGCAAGGATTTCATCAACACCGAAGAGCTTGAGAGCTTACATGATGTGCTGGGTCAGGAACGTGCGTTAAAAGCTCTGGACTTTGCGATCGGGGTTAACCATCAGGGGTATAACCTGTATGTCATGGGGCCGCCGGGTTTAAGTAAACACGCCATTATAAAAGATGTATTAAGCAAGATTGCCGCAGAGCGCCCTGCACCGTCTGACTGGTGTTATACGCATAATTTTGAGCAGGATAACAGACCCAAAATTCTGGAACTGCCAGCGGGTCGCGGCAGAAAGTTCAGTAAAAATATGGATGCACTTATTACCGAGCTGGGCAAATCCATTCCGGCTGCTTTCGAGACTAATGAGTACAGGGAAAGAATACAGCTTATCGAGAGAGATGCATCAACCAAACAGACTGAACTCATTAAAAAGTACAAAAAGATAGCCCGTGAAGACTCGATTTTACTGGAAGAGACACCTTCCGGGTTTACGCTGAGCCCGATTGTTAATGAGAAAGCATTATCACTGGAAGAGTTTAATTTATTAGCTCAGGATACGCAGGACCAGTTTAATGAAAAAACAAACAAGTTACAGGAAGAGCTTGAATTTATTATCCCTCAGTTAAATCAGATTAGCCGCGATTCAAATGATAAAATAAAATCAATGAACCGGGATGTTGCGCTGTATGCAACCGGCCATTTAATCAAAGACCTGATCGGCAGATACGGTGACATTAATAGCGTCGTATTATACCTTGAAAGCATTCAAAAAGATGTACTCGATCATCTGCAGGACTTCACCGAATATGAAGATGAAATACCCGGAGCGGAATCAAACCCTGTTAAAAATAATTCTCTGGAGCGCTACAAACTGAACCTGCTGGTTGATAACAGCAAACTGACCGGTGCCCCCGTCATTTATCTTGATAACCCGACCTATCATAATCTGGTTGGGCGGATCGAATATGACAGCTACATGGGTTCGATTAGAACAGACTTCACTTTAATCAAGTCCGGCGCTATCCATCAGGCAAATGGCGGTTATTTAATCATTGATGCGGAAAAGCTACTGGTCCAGCCATTTGCATGGGATGCGCTGAAACGTGCACTGTATTCACATATGATCCGTATTGAATCAATGGAGCAGATGTTAAGCACAGACTCGACAAAAAGTCTTGATCCTGACCCTATTCCTATCGATCTTAAAATCATACTGATTGGTGACAGGCAGCTCTATTATGAACTGCATCAAATCGACCCGGATTTTTCTGAATTATTTAAAGTAGAAGCAGACTTCGATGAGGAAGTTATCCATACTGCAGAAAATAATTATTTATACGCACGACTTCTGGCAACACGTTGCAGAAAACTTAATCTCAGGGAGATTGAAAAACAGGCCGTCAGTTATATCCTTTTATACAGTTCACGACTTGCTGGTGACAGTGAAAAGCTGTCAACAAAACTTCGCTCGATAACAGAGCTGCTTATCGAGGCAGACTACTGGGCTAATAAATCATCACATCAGTACATAACACTTGATGATGTTGTTGCAGCAATCCGTGCACAGACGCTTCGCTTATCACGAATCCAGACACTGATACAGGAAGACATTAACAGTGGCACAATACTTATTAACACCGACGGCAAACAAACCGGTCAGGTCAATGGCCTGTCTGTTTTTGATATTGGTAAATATGGCTTCGGCCAGCCATCCTGTATTACAGCCACGGTCAGACTGGGTAATGGTCATATCATTAACATAGAGCGCGAGGTTGATCTGAGCGGCTCGATCCATGATAAAGGCGTCCTAATATTATCTGCTCTGTTAGCCAGTCGCTATGGAAAAAATTTACCGCTGTCATTTTCTGCCAGCATCGCCTTTGAACAGTCATATGGCAGAATCGATGGTGACAGTGCTTCTGTAGCAGAATACTGTGCTCTCATTTCTGCACTGATTGATTTACCAATAAATCAGGGATATGCGGTTACCGGCTCGCTCAATCAACAGGGAAAAGTTCAGGCAATTGGCGGTGTTAATGAAAAAATTGAAGGTTTTTTTGAAGTCTGTAAAAGCCGTGGCCTGACAGGAGAGCAAGGTTGCATTATTCCTGCCATAAACCGCAAGAACCTTTTGTTGAACGATGAGGTGTTAAATGCTATTGAGGAAGGAAACTTCCATATCTACGTGATTGAAAATATTGACGAAGCACTTGAAATTTTAACAGGGAGAGAAACCGGCAAGTTAATGCCGGATGGTGAATACGAAGCTGAATCGATTAATGATCTGGTTAATAAACAGTTAATTGCAATGGCGGAGCGTTCAAGCTCTTTTAATCAACTGACTCTGACTTCAGATACAAAAAGCAGTTAAGTGACATGACGTAGGTATATCGTTATCGGGTAGCTGACCTGACTCATTGATAGCGATACGGCTGCCGGCACCGTGCTCTGATTATTATCGTGGTGATGGTCAGCCGCTTTAGCAACCGGCAGAAAAATCATTGCGTATTTTTAAATCATAATTTAGTCAGGAAAAAAATTATGATAACAGGTCCGAAATAGCTGCAAGGAGGTCAGTGGTGGTATAAGGCTTGTGCAGCATGTTTTCAGTAAGGTCCTGCAGTTCCGGCTTTTGTGATTCGAATTTAGTAAAACCACTGGCCAGTATTATTTTAACACCGGGGTAATTATCTCTTACAATTGATGCGAGCTCATAGCCATCGACGTCAGGCATAATAACATCAGAAAGTATGAGATCAATTTTTTCTTTCTTAAGACAGTCTAACGCCGATCTGGCATTATCAGCATCGAATACAATATATCCATTACCGGAAAGAATGTGCGTCGCCAGCTCTTTTAGCGCAGGTTCATCATCTACAACCAGTATTCTCTGTCCCTTTCCTGATACAGAAATATCGGTGTCCAAAGTGTCCGGGGTAGTGGCTATTGTTTCATCACAGTAACGTTTTAAATAAATATTAAACGTACTGCCCTTACCCAGTTCAGAATAAACACTAATATATCCTTGCGAGCGACTGATAAATCCAAAAACCTGACTTAGTCCAAGCCCGGAACCTTTCTCGCCTTTAGTGGTAAAAAACGGATCGAACAGCTGGTCTTTTACTGATTCTGTCATCCCGCATCCGCTGTCACTTATACTAATGCGTACATACTCACCCGGAGAAAGCTGTTTTGTCATGGCTTCTATTTTTGAAAGGCTAATGTTTCGCGTTGTAAATATCAGCTGCCCGCCGTCCGGCATTGCATGCATGGCGTTAATACTTATATTTAATATACTATCGAGAAATTCTGCAGCATCTATCCAGGTATCCCATAAATTTTCATCAAAGTCGTATTTAATATCTATGATTGCAGTGAGTGTTTTCTGCAGCATGACAAGGTCACTATTGAGTAATGTGTTGATATTAACTGACGATGAGCTTGAATTTTGTGATTTGGTAAAGGCTAATAGTTTTTTAGTAAGGTTAACACCGCGATTTCCGGCTTTTAATATTTCATTAGCAAAGTTTTTTAGCTTTTCGTTATCACATTCCATGGATAATAATTCTGCATAGCCAATAACAATACCGAGTAAGTTATTATAATCATGTGCAACACCACCGGTAAGTTTTCCAAGCGCATCGAGGCGCTGAGATCTTCTTAACTGCTGTTCCTGATTTTTCGCATCGGAGACATCTCTGCTAATGTATATATAACCGCCCCGTTCACCCTTTGTATTTTTAAAATCGGTATAAACAGTGTTTAGTATGTGTTGAATACCGCTTTCGCTAGACATCACTTCTTCTCTGTGTACTTCATGTCCCGTTTTATTAATCTCAGCTTCTATCTCAAGGTGTTCTAAATATTTGTCGTGTGAAAATAAATCTGAATCGTGTCTGTGTCGCATTTCATTTTCAGACAGACCAATAGATTCGTTAAATGACTTATTGGATCCTAAGTAGCGGCCATCAATTGTTTTATAGTATATTTGATCCGGTATCGAATTTACGATTGAGTTCAGTAACAGATGCTCTCTCTCAAAGTTATCTTTTTCATTTTGAATTTTTTCAGAGGCATACTTTATTTCTGTGATATCTCGCGCAATACCCTCTATAGCAGTTATTTTACCTTTTTTGTTGGTAACAGATGACTCGGTTACCGCCATTCGCCTGATGCGCCCGTCTTTATGATAGACCTCAACTTCGTAAGGTGATATCACTTCACCCTCTAATAACAGATTTGTTTGCCGGATGGCTTCCTTATTGAGCGGATTGTCTGTATAAAATGTATCATATTTCTGTAAATACTCTTCTTCAGAATAGCCCAGAACATCGGTAATTGACGGGCTAACATAGGTGAATATTCCGTTCACATCATGAGAATAGAAAATATATTCCGTCCTTAGGTTATCAATGAGCTTAGCAAACCTCCTTTCGCTTTTGTTCAGTGCTTTGTGCGAAATAATGATGTTATCTTCATGCTCACGCAAAGTTATCAGCATTTTATTAAAATCATGACACAACTCTTCCAGCTCATCATGACGGTTAAGTTCACAGATAACATCTCTGGAGCCTTCTGATATTTTGTCTATAGCGTCTTTTAAATTCCTTATACCACGGGTCAGACTTCTTGCCATGGCCCAGGCAAACAGAATACCAATAAAAATAGCCAGCGATGTATAGATTAAACCGTCTTTGGTAACCAGCTTAAGATTATTAGTCATGGATTGACGACTGATACCAACCCTTGCCCAGCCAATGACTTTATCGTTGACTAAAACCGGTGCTGCAATATCAATTAATGCATTTGATTCATATATAGTTTTAATCTCAGCTTTGCCATTGAGAATTTTCTTGCTCACATCATCACTGATGTACAGGCCAGTTTTACTTCTGTCTGAATAACCCAGAACTTTTCCTTTAAGGTCGATAAACATCGCATACTCAAGCTCGGGGTAATGACTCTGTGAACTAATGATTTCTTCAATGCCGACCAGGTCGTTTGCCAGTATCCAGGAGGATCCGTTTGTAGCCAGTGTAGCCGCCAGACCTATGGCCTGTTGATTACTTTGATACAGCATAAAATTGCGCTGCCTGTCGACAAGATCAAATACAAATATTGTCATTAAAACAGCATGTACAGCAGCTATTCCAACTATCAGCTGCCGGGCAAGAGATGAAAGTAAAAGCTTTTTAAATTTCCGGATCATAAACTTATTCAATTTCTCGGACTTCTCTGGAAAACGTATGCAAAAAACGGCTGACCGCTGCATAGGTCGAATTATCGGCTCTTTCAAAAGCGGATAAAGCCATGCTATGCAATATGGCTTTACCTTCTTTTGTTTTGTGTAAATTAAATAGCAACGCAGATACTTTTTCTATGGTGTCGTCGGGTATTTCGTTACGCGCAACAAGGCTGTTATTGGGTAAGCTGTCAGTTTGCCACTTAACCTCTAACTGCTCTGCAATTTCAGGCCGCTCTCTGGTTAATGCAAGCCATGGTAGTGGCCAGGTAGCAGCAGCAGACGAGTGCTTTAAATAGACATTCATGATAGAGGACTCTTGTGAGCCAACGTAACGATTGTCAATGTCTTTCATTACATCAACACCATGTGACTGAATGTAATATTGCGGCATCATAGTTGCTGCAAGAGCGGTGGGCGCAGGATAACTGACAATTTTCCCTTTAAGGTCCGCTACCTCATTTATGTTACTGTCTTTGCGAACCAATATGATGCCTCTGAAGTTATGATCGTCGGCCATTTTTGCAAAAATCTTATAGCCGTTTTTAACGGCATTGACGGTTTGATAGGGATTAGGCAGTGCAAAATCAAATCTTTTCGCATAAAGTTTCTGGTCATAGACGCCATAGTTTCTGGATGCTTCTAATTTAAAAGTCACATTTTCTATCCGGCTACTAAGGTACTCCATCAATGGAGAGAATACTTCATGCAGTCGCTGTGGATTATGCAGCGGATGGACACCAAAAATGTACTCTTTCTCTGCGGCTATTGGCGGGCTGTGTGAAAATGCGGGTTTATAGGTCGCTTCATTATCATCTGATGAGCAGGATACAATGAACACGGTATGAAATAACACAATAATTAAATTCAGTGCTCCGCGAAAGCTAGTTTTCGCCATTTACTCCATGCCTCATCAAAGTCATCGATTGTCAGTTTTACCCTTACTTAATCATAGAGTATTTGCTGTCATTTATTCACTCTCATGGTGAAAAAATCACTCTAATAAGTAAGATCGCTATGTATATCAGACCTATAAATCATTTGTATTGTAAAGTCATAATATTCATATGCTTTTTAACAGGTTTAAAATGTTAGAATAGCAGTTTTAATCATGTACTGATTCCTATGTCTGTAAGCGCTCATCTATTCTCTTATCGCCAATTCTGGGCCAAACGATTTGGCACCGCACCGGTACTGCCGATGACACGTGAAGAAATGGATGCTCTTGGCTGGGATTCTTGTGACATTATTCTGGTGACAGGCGACGCTTATATCGACCACCCAAGCTTTGGTATGGCTCTGATCGGTCGCTTGCTTGAGTCTCAGGGATTTCGTGTCGGTATCATTTCTCAGCCCGACTGGAACGATAAAGAAGCCTTCATGGCACTGGGTAAGCCTAATCTGTTCTTTGGTATCACAGCGGGCAATATGGACTCGATGGTTAACCGCTACACGTCTGATAAAAAGATACGCAGTAACGATGCCTATACGGCAGATGGTGCTGCCGGTAAACGCCCGGATCGCTCGGTCATCGTCTATGCACAGCGAGCGCGTGAAGCGTTTAAAGGTGTGCCGGTTATTATTGGCGGCATAGAGGCCAGCCTGCGTAGAATCGCGCATTATGATTACTGGTCAGAGAAAGTCAGGCGCTCTGTATTACCTGATTCAAAAGCTGATATGTTGTTATTTGGTAATGCCGAACGAGCCATCGTTGAACTGGCTCATCGTTTAGCCGCAGGTGAAGCGATCGCTGAAATCCGAGATATATTGGGTACTGGCTTTATGACCCAGACCATACCGGGTCACTATACGATCATCAATTCAACTGATGTTGATAAACCCGGACGTGTTGAGTCTCATATCGACCCGTATCAGGCTGAACCGGGCTGTGATACCAAACCTGAGATAACAACCAGCAGTATTGTTAAGTTTCAGAAGAAGCCGGCAAAATTAGACCGTAAACACACTGTTATCAGACTACCGACTTACGATCAGGTCGTCAGTGATGAAGTGACCTACGCCCATACCTCACGCGTTTTTCACCAGGAGACCAATCCGGGTAATGCAAGGGCTCTGGTACAACAACATGGCAAACGTTTTGTCTGGCTTAATCCGCCACCAGTGCCATTAGATACCGATGAATTTGACCGCTTATTTGAATTTCCATACACCCGTCAGCCGCACCCATCTTACGGTCAGGCAAAGATGCCGGCTTATGAAATGATACGATTTTCAGTGAATATCATGCGGGGGTGTTTCGGAGGCTGTACTTTTTGCTCCATTACCGAGCATGAAGGCCGGATTATCCAAAGCCGCTCGGAAGACTCGGTGATTCAGGAAATAGAAACCATCAGGGATAACGTTCCGGGCTTCACCGGACACATCTCTGATCTTGGCGGGCCAACTGCGAATATGTACACGCTGACCTGTAAGAGCAAGAAAATAGAGAGCTCTTGCCGGCGCTTATCCTGTGTTTTCCCGGGTATTTGTGAAAACCTCAATACCGACCATAAACCATTAATCAGTCTCTATCGGCGCGCACGTTCACTGCAAGGTATCAAGAAAATATTCATTGCCTCTGGCTTACGCTATGACCTGGCCGTTGAATCACCCGAATACGTTAAGGAGCTGGTGACGCATCATGTGGGTGGTTACTTAAAGATAGCGCCGGAACATACCGAACAAGGCCCGCTCAGTAAAATGATGAAACCGGGTATCGGCACCTATGATCGCTTTAAAGAAATGTTTGAGAAATACTCGGCACTTGCAGGCAAAGAACAGTACTTAATCCCCTACTTCATCTCTGCGCACCCCGGTACTACCGATGAAGACATGCTCAATCTTGCGCTGTGGCTGAAAAAGAACAAATTCAGACCGGATCAGGTGCAGGCCTTTTTACCGACACCGCTGGCCATTGCCTCGGCGATGTATCACACCGGTAAAAATCCGTTAAAGAAAGTCAGTCAAGACTCTGAAGGGGTTGATACGGTCAGCAGTCCAAAACAACGCAAACTGCATAAAGCTTTTTTACGTTACCATGCGGCTGAAAACTGGCCGATCCTGCGTGAAGCACTGAAAAAAATGGGGCGCAGTGATTTGATTGGCAATGGTAAAAGGCATCTGGTGCCAAACTGGCAGCCCTCTGAAAGTAAATCAGGTAAACAGACGCAGACAAAGAAAAAATCTTACTTTGCAAACCATAAAACAGCGGTAATGCCCGCCAGCCGAACGGCTAAAACCAAGGCATTTAATAAGCCACGAAAGAACAAGCCATAATCATTAGCGAGTGGTATAAATAAAACAGACTGACTGTAATTTTATTTGTACCACAACAGCTTTACGAATCTAATTTTCTATCGGCTAACTGCACGATAACAAAAGGAGCGACTACCACCGACCAGAACTCGGCTTCACTGGCTGACCAGTCTTGCGCCTCATCCACTGATGCATTAGCCACCTCGCCCGAATCAAGCCATTCCTTAAGCGTGTCTTTATCATCTTTAGCAATGACTGCCGCGACTTTAATTAAATCCAGCCCTTTACTAACACGGATAACCACTCCGCGGGCAAAATGCCGTTCCAGTTCTTTCCAGGATAATATGGCCGTTTCGCTGTTCAGTTGTGCCATCAACTCATCGTGATCTTGTGTCATGAATAAAACCAAAAAGATAAAACAGGGGCGTTATTCTAACGTGAATTAAGATATCGGGCGAATGTTTATCTGCAGGATAGACACAATCTAAGAACAGTCATTAATTTGATTTGATAATATCTGGAGCATCCCTGCTCATACTTTCTGTATGATCTGCATAGTGCATATTACTGATAGAAACTGTTTTATGTGACGAATAAGGAATTAGTAATGCTTTGCATGAGCATGTAAAATAAGCTTCAAATTTTTCAAAGGATAAAGATGATGGATTTAAAAACACAAACTGAAATTGAAGCCGCTGCCTTTCGTGGTCTGGTAGAGCACCTGCGAAACCGTACCGATGTACAGAATATTGACTTAATGAACCTTGCCGGTTTTTGTCGTAACTGCCTGTCTAAATGGTACCTGGCTTCGGCTAAAGAGCATAATATAGATATGGATTATGCCGCAGCTCAGCAAGCAATCTATGGCATGAGTATTGATGAATGGAAAGACAAATATCAGACCAAAGCCAGTGCAGAACAAATGAACGAGTTTGAAGCAACTAAGCCGTTACATGCTGTGATCAGCGGTCACAATTCGTAAAAGCCTTTAACTCAGCCACTCAATTAAATAATACAAGTACTGCCCTTCAGAGGATTTTGAAGGGCCCAAAACCCTGGCGGGAAACTGGTTATTAGCCTCATCGGAGGCTGCCAGTGCCGCCTGCTCCGATTGCATAATTTCTACACAACCGATAGAAAAGCGCTTACGACTTCGCCTTGGTACGTAGACAACGGCATACCTTTCAACAGAAACGCTGGTTAGAGGGTCTGGTGGTACAAATCCACGCATAAAACTTTGTCATATTTAAGTCTGGAAGCGGCATTTTAACTGATTTGATAGCGAAAAAATACGCTGTTCTTGCTATCATACGTCGATGCCAGAAATCATCATATCCACACTCAATGCCCGCTATATCCATGCCTCTCTCGGTGCCAGATACCTTTACGCAAATATGGGTAAGTTACAATCTGTTACTGAAATACAGGAATTCATCATCAATACCCGGCCGATTGATATCGCCGAAAAGCTGCTGGCTTCAAAACCCAAAATCATTGGTCTTGGTGTTTATATATGGAATGTGCCGCAGACCACGGAACTGGTTGCCCTGCTAAAGTCGATTGCGCCCGAAACCATCGTCGTACTGGGTGGCCCTGAGGTCAGTTACGAAACTGAGCAACAGGCCATTTTTGACTATGCCGACTATGTTATTACCGGTCAGGCCGATCTGGCGTTTAGCCGCTTTTGTGAAGACATCTATCAGGGCATTTTACCAGCCTCTAAAATCATTAAGGCTGAACTGCCTGAGCTGGATCAAATCAAACTGCCTTATGATGTGCTAACACAGGAAGATATTGATAACCGGGTCATTTATGTCGAAGCCTCCAGAGGCTGCCCGTTTAAATGTGAATTTTGTTTATCATCGCTTGATAAAACAGCCATACCCTTTGACCTTGATCTTTTTCTTGACGCCTTACAAAAGCTTTATGAGCGTGGCGTGAGGTCATTTAAATTTGTTGACCGTACCTTTAATTTAAAAATAGAAAACAGCATCAGAATACTTAATTTCTTTCTTGATAAGACGGATAACGATCTGTTTTTGCATTTTGAATTAATTCCCGATCACCTGCCGGAAAAATTAAAAGACATCATCAAAAAATTTCCGGAAGGCCGGCTGCAATTTGAGATAGGCATCCAGAGTTTTGACGAGCATATTCAGCAAACAATCAGCCGCAAGCAAAACAACCTGAAGTCAGAAGAAAACATCAGATGGCTGGTGCAGGATACAACAGCACACCTGCACACAGATCTGATTGTGGGTTTGCCGGGCGAGACACTGCAAACTTTTGCTAAAGGCTTTGATAAACTGGTTGCTCTCGGTCCGCATGAAATTCAGGTTGGTATCTTAAAGCGATTAAGAGGCACACCGATTATCAGGCACAGTTTTGAATACCAGATTAAATATAATCCGGTCGCGCCGTATAATATTTTAAAAAATAAAGACGTCAGCTTTGATGATATGCAGCGTATGAGCCGCTTTGCCAGATACTGGGATCTGATTGCAAATTCCGGCCGCTTTAAATACAGCCTGCCACTGTTGCTGGGTGACACCCCGTTTAAAAACTTTATGGCATTAAGTGACTGGTTATTTCAAACCACCGATCAAACACATAAGATTTCCCTTAACAGGCTGTTTACCCTATTGTATAAAGCCATGACCCGTTGCCTCAATATGACAGCTGATCAGGTTGCATCGGTGCTGACGCAGGATTTTGCAAGATCCGGCTTAAAAGGTAATCCGGCTTTTATTGGTGATCATAGCCCGTCAGCTGTTGCTGTCGGCAGCTCTCATAGCAAACGCCAGAACAGACATCAGTAAATGCCGGCACCGCGATTTGAAAAAATAAAAAAAATATTGTCACAGCGCCAGCCTGATCTTACTGTCTTGCTGGAGGGTGTGGAAAAGCCGCATAATCTGGCAGCTATCGCCAGAACCTGTGATGCCGTTGGCATCGCGGAAATTCACGCAGTAACAAGTGTTAAAGGCCTGAAGTTATCACAAAAGGCGGCCGGCGGGATACGCAAGTGGCTGGACCTTGTTCGCCACCCGTCGACCGATGATGCCTTTGCACATTTCAAATCCAGAAACATGCAGCTTGTTGTCACGCATTTGTCGGATAATACCATCGACTATAAAGAAATCGATTACACAAAACCGACCGTCATCATTGCCGGCTCTGAAGATCAGGGCGTCAGTGATTATGCCGTTAGCCATGCCGACCACTGCATCGCTTTACCGATGTTAGGCATGGTGCAGTCACTCAATGTTTCAGTGGCCATGTCTGTCATCTTATATGAGGCATTAAAGCAACGACAACAGGCCGGGATGTATAAAACAAAACGATTGCCGGCTGAAGAGTATGAACAAAAGTTATTTGAATGGAGTCAGCCAAAAATCACCCAGCTCTGTAAAGAAACCCGGCAAGGCTATCCGCAGCTGGACAGCGATGGTCAGCTTATAAATAAAGACCAGACTGAGTGATCTTTATTTAACAGCATAAACCACATTCATTACCGCCATAATGATCAATATCAGCCAGCTAAAGAGCGTTCCATAAGTTCGCCCAAAAGAAACGGATACAGATTTTAGTAAACCACGGGCATGGATGATTCTTGCCAGTAAGAAAGCGGTGCCTAAAATAATCAGTATGATCTGATCAACGCCGTTGAGCTCTAGTAATATGAGTAACAGCAATGCCAGCGGTATGTTTTCAACCGCATTGGAATGCGCGCTCATTGCACATTGCAACTCTATATTCTCGTTATCACCATAACCGACTTTATGTCTTTTTCGACAGCGTACAACCTGCATAGCAAGAACGATAATCAATAAAGTAAAACACAGGGAAAATACAGAGCTAACCGGTATTGAGATGATCATATTCAGTTCCTTTGAAATGTTGACAGAAAAGACTAAAACACTCTAAACAAAGGGATGTTAAAGCGCAATAGCATTGTTATAATCATCACACTTATTCAATACAGCTGCTAATAATAACATGGCAAAAATTCTCGGCATTGGTATCGCAACGCTGGATATTATCAATCATGTTTCTGACTACCCCGCCGAGGACAGTGAGATTCGCGCTCTTAAGCAAACCATTTGCCGTGGAGGTAATGTCACCAACACGCTGACCGTTTTAAGCCAGTTAGATCACCAATGTTACTGGGGCGGCACATTAGCAGCTGAACCTGATGCCGATATCATTGTCAAAGAACTCAATCATTATTCAATAGATACTCGCTATGTTAAAAAACACTCCGGCGGTAAAGTGCCGACCTCATACATTTTGTTAAATCAAAGCAATGGCTCCCGCTCGATTGTTCACCACCGCGATCTGGCTGAATTTTCTTTTCAGGACTTTAAAATCATACCGTTACATGAGTTTGACTGGGTTCACTTTGAGGGCCGGAATATCGAGCAAACCTGTGACATGTTAAAATGGCTTAAATCCACACACGCTGCTATTCCCTGCTCTGTCGAATTTGAAAAACACCGGCCCGGTGTTGAAAGCCTGTATCCTTATGCAGACACGCTTATTTTCTCAAAAGCCTATTGTCAGGCTTCCCCTGCTGCTGATCCTGAATTGTTTTTAGCCGGCATGAATAAGTCATATCCGCAGAAAACCATTCTTCTGTCATGGGGAGAAAAAGGTGCTTATGCTGTTTCCAGTAACTCTGACATTATTTTCTCGCCGGCGATTGAACAGCCGAATATAAAAGACACACTGGGTGCCGGCGACAGCTTTAATGCAGCCGTGATTGATGCCTTGCTGGCAAATAATTCATTAAGCAAGACACTGCATTCTGCCAATAAACTGGCCTCATATAAAATATCCGTCAGAGGATTTAATATCAGTCAATATGTCAGATAAATACTCTAAAATCGCCACTGTTTTGTGTGAAATAACTGACCAGCTGGTCATCGATCCGGCAGTTAATTTTAATAACAGATCACTCGACGATATAAACTTTAGCAGCCGGATGGGTAGTGGTCATGCCACTTACTGTAAACATGATGTACGCAACAATACCTATAGCATTACTTACGGTAAAAAAATGATACAAAGCAAGCTCGATGAAAATAAAATAGTAAACTGGCTGACCTGGCGTGAAATAAGCAGATACAATTATTTTAGTGGTGATACATCAATTGCCAGTGTACTGGCTCATACTATTTGCCACGAGTTTTCACATCTGTTGCAGCAATATAATAAATGGCATATCAAAGGCAGCGTACACAATAAAAAATTCTATCACATCTTAAACCACCTTCACCAGACAGGTGTCGCTCAAAACATTAAAGATCAATTGCTAGAACAGTGTGATAACCTATCAGTAGCACTTGAGTTTGAAACTCTAAAATCAGAAAAACCACTGGTCATTGAAAAGCAGTTCAGTATTAATGATGAAATCTGTTTCTCTCATAAAAATAAAACATACAATGGCAGAGTAATTAAAGTGAATAAAAAAACACTTATCGTGTCGGTAGCCTCATTTTTAAGAAAAACAGAATGGAAAGTCCCCAAGCCTCTGGCACTGAATAACACCCAGGGCTAGATATAAAACTTGCTGCACCCTTTTCTGGCGATAATAGCCTGTTTTCTATAATAGTGAGCAGCTATGTCGAGCAGATGACGCAGCTTACAATCAGCTATAAATATTTCCTTTTCTAACAATAAATGTAAGAATCAAAAGATGAATATTACAGATACTCACTGCCATATCGACTTGGCCGTTTTTGATGCTGACAGGGACAGTATTATAAAAAACTGTCTTTCACTCGGTATTAACCGGCTAGTGGTACCGGCGATAGCTGCGAATAGCTGGGACAATCTGTTAAACATTACCCGCCAGTACAGCTGCCTTTCCCATGCCCTGGGCTTACACCCTGTTTTTATCCGTCAGCATAAGCCCTCAGATATCAGCTCACTTGAGCAATATATTAATCAACATAAGCCGATTGCAGTGGGTGAGATCGGTCTTGATTTTTTTATTGAGAACCCGGACAGAGAAAAACAGAAAGATGTATTCAACGATCAGTTACTGCTGGCTGAACAACACCGGCTTCCGGTCATTTTGCATGTGCGTAAAGCACACGATGATGTGTTAGCATTATTGAAATCAAAAAAAATCACCGGCGGCTCATGCCATGCATTTAATGGCAGCTTAGATCAGGCTAAGCGCTATATCGATCTGGGTTTTAAACTGGGCTTTGGCGGTACAATGACCTACCCTAATGCCAGAAAAATACATGAGCTGGCAAGGCAGCTTCCACTGGAATCAATCCTGCTTGAAACCGATGCACCGGATATGTCAGGCTTTTCGCATCAGGGTAGTCGTAATCAGCCGGACTTTATTATCGATGCTTTGAAAGCCCTGGCCGATATTAAATCCATGAGTTTGCAAGAGCTTGCAATGCAGACAACCGATAATGCCCGGGAAGTATTTGGCTTTAGCTGAATCAGGGTGCTGCTGTAGCACTCTCTGTCATCGCTTTATTAACCACATCGAAAATTTTATTTAACTCATCTTCAGTGTATTTAATTGCCTCATGCCTGCCCCATACCGGTGCCGGCCATGAACGATCTTCATGATAGCGGGCAATGTGATGGACATGTAACTGCGGCACAACATTACCTAATGCTGCAATATTAATTTTATCGGCATAGAAATAATTTTTCAGAATCAGCGAGAGAAAATTAGATTCTTGCATTAACAGCAACTGATCATCATCAGAAAGCTCATAGATCTCGCTGATATCGGTGCGCTCTGGTACCAGAATAAACCACGGGTAGCTAGAATCATTCATTAATAAAAGACTGCATAACTCAAACTGACCGAGTTCAATACAATCTTGTTGTAGTTGCGGGTGTAATTTAAACATTAATTTTTTAATTCTCTTATTGTTGTGTCTGCCCACTTTACCGCAGTAAGATAGGATTCATTCAGTCGTTTTGTTTTTATACAACTATCATCGAGTTTATCAAACTCGGCTCGCTCATATAAAATACAGTTTTTAAGTAATTCGCCAAGCTCACCTTCATAATCCAGTAAAGCCAGTTTGATCGGTGTGGATAAAATAACTGTGTCGAGTAAGTCGATCATGGGTTTATCCATTAAAGCATCCAGCACCGAAAATAAACCGCAGATAAAGGCCTGTTTCTCAAGTTCAGGCGTCGTGTTACGGGCGATTAATTCGACCATCTTTGCGCGTTGCAAGGCTGTGGTAATTAACTGGTCCGGTTTATCATCATTGAGCTTGCTGATTAATATAAGACTGGCCCAGTTTTTTATACTGTCCAGCCCAAGCAGTACAATAGCATCTTTGATTGACTCTATTTCTCTGCGCAGGGAAAAGGCAGCACTGTTTATATAGCGCAGTAATTTGTAGGTGAGTGTCACGTCCCGGGACAGGACATCTTCAAGCCCTTGTATTTCTGTCTCCGGTTTAAGTATCTCTGTGATCAGACTCATCACAACCATTTTATTGGCGCAAACCTTCTTTTGCACAACCATCTGCGGGTAGCAAAAAAAGTAACCCTGATAGTAGTCGAAATCCAGTGTCTTACACTGTAAAAACAGCTCATTAGTTTCGACTTTTTCTGCAATCAATTTTACTTTGTGATGCTTCTTTAATAGACTAATCAGTTCAGCCAGCTCTTTCTGCTGATAATCCAGCACATCAATCTTGACAAAATCGGCCAGCTCCAGCATTGGAATAATTTTCTCAGAATAAACAAAGTCATCTAGTGCAATCTTGTAACCCTTTTCCTTCAGTCTTTTAACACCGCTGATAACCTCTTGGCTTGGCTCAACTTCTTCCAGTATTTCCAGTACTGATTGTTCATGAAACATCGGAATCAGCGCATTATCCAGAATAAACTCTGTCGGTAAATTGACAAAAGCCAGAGAGGTGCCAGCCAGATTATCTATACCGATATGTATGAATGAATTAACAATGGTTTCACTGGAGGCCGTTTTGCCATCTGTAAATTCCGCCATATTAGACTCACTGTCCCGGTATAACAATTCATAGCCTATTATCTCAATAGCACTGTCATAGATCGGCTGGCGAGCAATATAGATATTATTCATAAATATGAGTGTATTTGTGCAAAAAATAAATTATGGCACATTAATTCAATAATTTTCTGGTAAAATCGGCGCAATCACTATTAAAATTTCATCCTGTCTCTGGCCGGCGATATTTTAGTAAAACTCTGTGTTGTCACAGACAACAACCTCACCCCAGATAAGCTTATCCCATGAAAAATGCCTACCATGCTCTCAGTAAAATCTTCGGTTACCACGAGTTCAGGCATCATCAGGCCGATATTATTCAGGATGTTCTGAATAATAATGATGCCATGGTTTTAATGCCAACAGGCGGCGGTAAATCCCTCTGTTACCAGATTCCGGCGATATTAAGACCCGGTGTTGGCATCGTGGTCTCGCCACTGATAGCTCTGATGCAGGATCAGGTTGATGCACTGACCCAGTTAGGAGTATCAGCCGGCTACCTTAATTCTAACCAGTCTGCTGAAGCTCAAAATGCAATTGAGCAACAGCTACTTAATAATGAATTAGACCTGCTGTATATCACGCCTGAACGTTTAATGAGCAACCGCATGTTATCACTAATAGCGCAGTCTCAGATTGCACTGTTCGCCATTGATGAGGCTCACTGCGTGTCACAATGGGGGCATGACTTCAGGAAAGAATATCAGCAGCTCAATATTCTGCATCAGCGATTTCCCGACATTCCGCGTATTGCGCTGACGGCAACAGCCGATTCGAGAACCCGTCAGGAAATAATCGAACAGTTAGACCTGCATAATGCCAGGACCTATATCAACAGTTTTGACCGGCCCAATATTCACTACCAGATCAGCGATCAGAGCAGTAAAACTGACCTTCTTAAATTCATAAAAAACAGCCACCAGAATGATGCCGGCATTATTTATTGCCTGTCCAGAAAAAAGGTCGAAGAAACTGCTGCCTGGCTGGTGGAGCAAGGTTTCAATGCGCTACCCTATCATGCCGGCTTAACCCCGCAGCTACGTGAAACCAATCAAAAGCGCTTTCTTAGAGAAGAAGGCCTGATTATCGTCGCAACCATTGCCTTTGGCATGGGCATCGATAAACCGGATGTACGTTTTGTTGCTCACCTAAATCTGCCGAAAAGCATTGAGGCTTATTATCAGGAAACCGGCCGTGCCGGTCGTGACGGCCTGCCAGCTGATGCCTGGATGGCCTATGGCCTGAAAGATATGATGATGCTGAAACAAATGATTCAGGAAAGTGATAATGAAATGCAGCAGCGCATTTCGCATTCAAAACTGGATTCATTAATGGCACTGTGTGAGACCACCAGTTGCCGGCGTTTTCACTTACTGGACTATTTTGGTGAAGTTACCGATAAGGCCTGTGGTAACTGTGATACCTGCCTTTCACCACCAGAGACCTGGGATGCAACGGAGGCGGCCAGAAAGGCACTTTCCTGTGTTTATCGCAGCGGTCAGCGCTTTGGTATTGGCTACCTGACAGATATATTGCTGGGTAAGAGTAATGATCGTATCAGCCAGAATAAACATGACACACTGACAACTTATGGCATCGGAACAGATATATCCGCAAATGAATGGAAAGGTATTTACCGGCAGTTAATTGCCATGGGTTATATCAATATCAATTTTGAACAGTTCGGTGCGCTTGTGCTGACAGATAAAGCCCGGCCATTATTGCGCGGTGAAATAGAACTTAAATTACGCAAGCCAACGAAGAAAAGTAGCAATAAATCCGAGACTAAACAGAAGTCTGCACTGCGCGATATTGATCAGGAACTGTTTGAAGCATTACGTGCCTGTCGCTACAGCTTATCACAGGCAGAATCAGTGCCGCCTTACGTGATTTTTCACGATAAAACATTAATTGAGATGACCAAAATGCGGCCGCTGATGCTGTCAGAGCTGGGTAAAATTGCCGGCGTCGGTGAGAAAAAACTGGATAAATTTGGTCAGCAGTTTCTCGATATTATTTTGCAGCATGATATTCACCCGTGGTTTAAAAATGATCTCAGTGAAACCATCAACAGCACTCTGGGACTTTATCTAAAACAGCAAAATGCACAGTCCGTAGCCGAAACACGTGAGCTTAGCCTGTCTACCATTTACACGCATTTATCAGCGGCGATAAAGCAGCAAGTGATTGCGCTTGAAGATATTAATGAAATTACAGCAAGTGATATAAAAGATATCGAAAATGCGATAGAGTTATGTGCAGAGGGAGGCCAGGAAGGCACAAAACCGATATTCGAATTTCTTAACGGAGAAATTGAGTACGGTATCATCCACTGCGTTCGGTCCAGCCTTGAAACGATTGAATAATGATGCACAACACCATTAAATACTGCACTGTGTGCGGCTCTAAAACTCAGCAGCTGATCCCTGATGGTGATGAGCGACTTCGTCATGTCTGTACTGAGTGCGACAACATACACTACCTCAATCCTAAAATCATTACCGGCTGCCTGATAGAACACGACAATAAAATATTGCTCTGTCGCCGTGCAATCGAACCGCAGGCAGGCAAATGGACATTACCTGCCGGTTTTATGGAAAATAATGAAACCTGTAGTGAAGGTGCAGCCAGAGAAACACAGGAAGAAGCCAATGCCTCTGTCAGCGGGCTTGAACTATATTCGCTTTACGACATTCCGCATATCAGTCATGTGTATATGATTTACCGTGCCCGGCTGGCAAGCCCTGAATACTCACCCGGTGTGGAATCACTCGACGTGCAGCTGTTTGACAAAGATAACATCCCCTGGCAGGAACTCGCCTTTTCTGTCATAAGGCAGACCCTCATCAGTTATTTTAATGATAAAAAATCAGGCGATTTCTCACTGAAAACCGGTATTATTACGGCTGAGATGAAGTCTTTATTAACGATCAAACCACCAGGGTTTTGAAAATGAAATTTATCCTTAGTTTATTACTGTTTATCACATCCGCACAGTGCAATGCTTTTGAGGAACTGCAAAGCATTCTTAAACATAAAACGGCACCTGAAGGTATCGTTATTGAAATCACCAGTGGTGACAAACTTTATTTAAAGAAAATCATGCCGGAGTTACAGGCCGATATTAAAGCATTGCGCGCCCGCTTTGAAAAACTTCCTGTGGCAATCGTATCGCATGCAAAAGAGTCGCTTCTACTAAGCACAAAAAACAGCCTGAAACACCCGGAATTGCATCAGCAAATAAAATCATTATCTCAGGATGATGATACAGCGATACATGTCTGCGGCACGTATGCCAGCTGGTTTAATATAGCCGCCGAAGATTTTCCTGAATATATTAACGTCAGTCCGGCCGGCCCTGTACAGGTCAATGATTATATAGAGCTGGGCTATTTGCACGTCGAGTTATGATCTGCCAGAGCAGAACTTACAATAAATTAACATCTTTAATAAACTGTGAATAAACATCAATCAGCACTTCATTATAGTGAGTGACTAGCTGATATATGTCTCTGGTCTTATAAGACTTCACACTGCTATAGTCCTTATTCAGCAGCATCACTCCTTTTTTATCGACCATTTGTATACTGACTTTCAGCAGCAATGAAGATGCATCAGGCAGGTAGTGTATTTCCATTTTACTAACAGATAACTGTAACCGGTAATTATGATCCGCCGTGTATTTATAGTGAATGATATTGTCACTATCGCCTGCCAGTTTTAAATAATCAATAAAATGACGGGTCAACAACTTCGGCAATGATTCATGCCATAAATGATAATGAAACGGAATGATTTCATTCGGCTTACCCTGTTCAACATACAATAAATTTCTGTTTTGCAACAGGCCGGAAACTTTAACTTGCGCTACCGCAATGCCGGCATCAAGACCGGCTTTAACGATGACATCATCTTCTTTAATATCAGTCAGCCGGTAGTAATGACTGTCGGGTGTGCTAACTGACCCGCAGCCAGTCAGTAACAGCATAAAGATTAAATAAAATAGCTTCATTGTATTACCTGATTGCAGAATCTGTCGGGGACTGGTTTCTGATAATGACCGCCGGATTGTTTTTAATCTGACGGGTAATATCATTGATATTCTGACTGCTCAATTCAATCTGATTGAGTATCAGCTCAAGCTTGTCATTCAATAATCTGGTCGTTGTATTGACATTCTGTACAGAGTCACTGACCTGACTTTTGTTTTTATCAACCAGTATATATATCGACTGTGAAATTAACTGAAGATTTTTGGCCATTGAATCCGCATTTTTTATAAAACTCGAAACCTTGGACTGATTACTGTCATTGAGTACTTTATCAATCACATCAGAATTTTTCTGTAACTTAGTCACCAGTAAATTCAGGTTTTTAGTCAGTTCAGGCAGATCATCACGCATGCTTTTACTGAATACTGAAATATCATCTTTGAGCTGTTCAATCATCGGTGTCAGTAAACCCGTGGAAATATTATTGATGTTTTCAGAAACAGATTTAACAACAGCCATCACATCATTCGGTGGTTTGCTTTCGATATAGCCACCGGCAGCTATCACGGCACTGCCGTGACCTTCATCTATATTAAGTTGTGAGTCTGATAACATGCCTGTCTTGGTAATCATAATAGTACTGTCCTGCATGATAACCCAGCCTGATTTAACCGACAGAGTTAATTCAAAACGGGTGATATTATTCTTAAAAACAGGTCTCATCTCAGTTAACTGCCCTACTTTATAACCCTTGTAGGTAATCGCAGTACCGTTGTTAATACCGGAAACATCATCAAGCACGGTATAATATTTGTCAGCATCAGATACCCGGCCGGTTAAAAAATACAATACAATCAGTAAAGCAAAACCAATCGATACTACAAATACACCAGTCAGGGTGTAATTAATGTTGTCTCTTTTCATGGTTTATTTGGTGAGTCTTGATAGATATTCATCGGCATTTATATCCTGTTTTCGGGATTGTCTGTTGATTAAATTCTGAATCTTTTCATTATCAGATGATTTCAATTCAGCCACAGTTCCGACCATCAGCAGATCACCTCTGTCTACTACGGTGACTCTGTCTGCTATTTTATAAGTACTGTCAAGTTCATGGGTAACGACAACAATCGTTATATTAAGAGCATCCCTGAGGTTTAAAATCAGATCATCAAGTTCCGCTGAAACAACCGGATCAAGCCCGGCAGATGGCTCATCAAAAAATAAAATTTTAGGGTCCATGATAATTGCCCGCGCAACGGCCGCCCGCTTTATCATTCCGCCGGAAAGTTCTGCTGGCATCAAATGCCCATAACCTGATAGATTAACGATCTCTAACTTTATTCTAGTCATTATTTTAATAGTTTCATCATCAAGCCTGGTTAATTCCCGCAGCGGAAAAGCAATATTCTCTTCAACGGTCATAGAACCAAATAATGCTCCACCCTGAAAAGCCACGCCCATTTTTTGTCTCAAGAGATTTAATTCGACAGCAGATATTTTCCAGATATTACTGCCGAGAATTTCAATGATCCCGGATGTCGGGTGATTTAGTGCAAGCATGTGCCGCAGTAAGGTGCTTTTACCAGAACCACTGCCACCCATGATCACCATTATTTCACCACGACGGATCGTTAAATCAATATTATTCAGTATACGTGTCGGGCCATAGTGAGTGGTTAAGTTAGTGATTTTGATAACGTCATTCATAAAAATTAACGGTTGATAAAGTAAGTGAAGATCATATCTGCCATTACAATACTGCTTATAGCAAATACCACCGAGCGGGTTGTTGCCACACCAACACCCTCGGCCCCGCCACGAACCTGAAAACCATTACTGGCACCGATTATAGTGATGAGCAGTGAAAATATGACACTTTTAGCAAGCCCCTGAAAAAGATCTGCGCTATGTAACACATCAAATGTTCGGGCAATATAATTATCAAAGGTCATATCAAGTGTCAGTGTTGAATATAAAGCACCGCCTAGTAAGCCGGCTATATCTCCCAGAAAGGTCAGAGAAGGTAACATAACTAACATGGCCAGCAACAAAGGTGACACCAGATAACGAACCGGATTAATACCAATAACAATCAGCGCATCAACTTCCTGTGAACCCATCATACTGCCAATCTTTGCGGTAATGGCTGAGCCGGAACGCCCCGCAATCAGGATGCCGACAATTAACGGTGAAAACTCCCTGGTCATGGAAAATGTAATGCCGTATATCACCTGCGACTCTGCACCAAACACTTTCAGTGTTTCTATGCCCTGTATTGCCAGCATTACTCCCACGGAAAAACACAATATAATAACAATCGGGATTGCCTGTATACCCACCTTAACTGCTTCAAAAGCAATCAGATGCAGGCGAACAGGCTGCCTGAAAAACGCACCGGCCAATATCCAGTAAATACTTTCATAACACAGCATAAAGATATAACCGGCCTCGGTTACAGTGGCAAAAGCTTTATGACCAATTAGTGTTATGAGTTTAGACGCTGACATATCATTATCACTTTATTGGAAAAACCGAATCGAGTCTTGCCAGTTTTATTACCTGCATAACTGGCTGGCTGATATTAGTCATTACAAACCCAAGATTTTTATTTTTTGAAATCTGAAAGGCTTCAACAAAACAAGCCACGCCAGAGCTGTCCAGATACTGAACATTACTGAGGTCAACCTCCAGTGAAACGTCCATTTTGTAAATATCCAATATGGCCTTTCTCAGGTCAGGTGAATAATGCAAATCAATCTCACCAGACAGTGCCAGAATACTCAAGCCATCAGTATTAGTTATCGTATATTTCACCGCTACCTCACAGATACTTCATTAAAGTTAGAATATTCCCACGAGTACCGTCCTTATGTGAAAAAATCATACTGTCCATTATTTCCTCTATGATATGTAAGCCACGACCACCAGGCTTGAGTAAATCATTATTAACTGGCATGAGTTGCGGGCTATCGGAAAACTTTGCATCATCAGAAATAATGATCGAAAGGACATTCTCATCAACCTTACATGAGACATTAATAAAACCACAGTACTGGCCTTTGTTGGCATGCTGAACAATGTTCATACATGCCTCATTCACCGCAATAATTATTTTATCCACATCGATATCTGTGCTGTTACGTGACAATAAAAATAACCGTAAATTATCACGAATAATTTTTAACGAGGCTGTATCTGATTTGTATTGCCAGCATGAGGCTGTTAATGAATCAGTGTCCATTGACAACAAGTACCGTAACGTCATCGCTAATGACGGCTCTAGCAGTGGAGAATTCGTTTCTAATATGATCTATCTGATCGCTCACAGGCAGTGAATAAATCTCTTTGAAGTACCTCAGTACACCGTCAATTTCAACTTTTTTTCCGTCTATTTCGGCTTCATTTAGTCCGTCACTAAAAACATACAACATCGAGTTTTTTAATAAAAAGCTTTCTGATGTGAACTCAGTATCGCGGATTATCCCGAGTGGAAACGTTGAAGAATTAATCTTTATACTGCCGCTGTCGCTGATAATGAACGCTGGCGGATGACCGGCATTAATAATCGTCAGCTTACCTGTTTTGGGAAAGTATTTACCGCAGACAAAAGTAACAAACATACCTCTTATTGAGGTTTCAACAAGCTCATTATTAATCACACTGACAAGCTTTTGAAGGTCGAAGATAAATTTACCAAGACAGTGAAAAAGGCTGCTGGTCTTAACCATCAAAAGAGAGGCATTTACGCCTTTTCCGGACACATCAGCCAGACAAAATATAATACTGCCGTCAGCAACTTTCTGGTAATCATAAAAGTCACCGGATAACTGTTTAGCCGGAATATTAAAACCATGTACCGGCAAATCAGTTGCATCAGGTAACAAACTTTCCTGTACTTCAGTAGCAAGCGCCAGTTCATTGTCCAGCTCCAGTGACAACCGGTCTCTTTCTTTTATCGTTTCCTGCAGCCTCCAGTTCAGCTCCTGTATCTCAAGGTTGTCCTGCGCCAGTTTGATATTACTTTTTTTCAAAAGATCATTATATTCCGGCATATCGTCGATCAAAATACCAAGTGCATTAGCGGCTTTTTGAATTGAAGGTGATATTTTAGTCAGACAAGTATCGACTTCTTCGCCACTAAAGTTGATATTATTCTGTAACTGTAATTTACATAAATCCAGAGATATTTTGAGCTGATCAGATGCCATCACATAGGCCAGCCAGTCTGCCGCATTTAATATTGCATAAGTATCAACAATAGCGGATTTTTCACACTGATGATGATTTTTAACAGCTGAAATTATTGACTCAGGCAGTGACCACTGCTCACCTATGATATTAAATACTTCTGTATGTGAATAACCAAAGACTGTTTTTTCAAAATCAGATCTGAGTGACGGACTAGTTTGTCTTAACTGCTGCCAGTTGCTAAGCTTATCCGGCTCCAGATAAAATAAAACAAGAAGTCCTAAATCCTGTAACAGGCCGGCGGTAAAACATTCATCAGGATCTTTTTTGTAGAGATTGCCAATGTATTTGGCGGCAACGGCTCTGAACACACTATCTGCCCAGAATTCATTTAGAAAATCGCTATCAAAGGTACTGCCAGAAAAAACTTCTTTAACCGATAAACACAGGCACAGATTGCGTAAACTTTTGACACCAATAACAGAGATAGCCTGACTGATAGAACTTATTTCATGTGTGATTGCATAAAAAGCAGAATTTACCATCCTCAATACTTCTGCTGTTAACTGAGGATCATTGGTTACAAATTTAGTAATCTCTGCATAGTCTGCAGAATCATCTGAGCAGGCTCTGAGGACACTCAACGACGCTTGTGGCGGTGACGGCAGTTCCGATGGTTCTATTGATCTGATCATATAGAAAGCGCTCGTAGCTGTAATAATGCTAACGTTCAGGCTAAATATTTATGGTCGCTTTCACCTGATTACCACAACCAAAATACTCGATATTTGAAAAGCTTAATAATTTTGCCATCGCAATACCGCGGCCATGTGAGTCAAGAATGTCACTTAAATCTTTTTCCATGAAGTTTTTGTAATCAAAGCCCATTCCCATATCAGTAATTAAAAAGCTTATATTGGAATCTGATCGCTGATACTCTATAGTGACTCTTTTATCCTTATATGCATCTAAAGATAATCTTTTATTAATTTCCTCATACAACACATCATCTCTGAGTAAAATCGTTTTTTCGTCATAAGTAATACCAAGATTACCGTGTTCAACGGCATTAATGATCAGCTCAGACAAGCCGGTTACTGTCTTATTGGGTTCCGGGCAACAAATGGCGAGTAATTTGGAAAGGTTTCTGGCTTCTTCCAGCGTCGTACACTCAAACATACCGGACTGCAGTAAAGAAAATGAGTTGGTTGTGTCATTTAATTCTGATATCAGTAACTCATGAGCGCGGAACTGATCGACAGCGGCTTTAAGTACAGTTAAAAGGGTTTTTCTGTCAAACGGCTTGGTTAGATAATAATACGAGCCACATTCCAGTCCTTCCTGAATTTCAGACTTCATGGCTTTAGCGGTTTGCATAATGACAGGAATGTCATGTAATGCAGTGTTCGACTTCATTTCTTTGAGAACGCTCAGGCCATCCATATCAGGCATCATACGGTCCAGCAATACTGCAGAGAAACGATCCGGCTCCTTGTATAAATTTTCAAGTGCCTGTGTACCACATTCCGCGTGAACCGGATCATAACCGGCATCCACTATATATTCATTCAGCAGTAACCGGTTGATCGCTTCATCATCGACTATCAATACAGATGTCTTGGGCATTTAATATACTTTTGCGGCTTAGATTAAAACTAAATATAGTAGATAAAATATATATTTGTAACGTTTATCGTAAAAGCTACGAAAAACGTTACAAAAGTAGAAACCCGGCAGGGAAAGTGGCGTCAAAAAAGCCAGTATGGGATAGTAAATGCTTAACTATTGTTCAAAATATGAGCAGTGGCTTCGTGTTTATCATAATCATCACCGATAAACTTAAACTCGTTCCAGCCAATTTTAACCATGTCATTATTCGTCAGTTCTTTACGCGCTACAACGCGGCTACCATTCACAAACGAGCCATTGGTACTGCCTAAATCATGTAAATAGTAGCGATAATGCCCTTCATAATAAGGGTCTTCTTCCCGCTCAAACTGTGCGTGTAAGCCGCTAACCGCGATATCATCAATCACCAGGTCATTGTCCTGATTTCTTCCAACCGTCAAAATATCAATATCCAGCTCCAGCTTAGAGCTCACCACACGATCAACCAGTTGTAATAATAAGGCCATTTAACTAACTCAAAAAATAAAAACGCAATATTATCATAGTAGAAACAAAATTAACCTTTCAAAAACAACAAGCAGCCGGTCAATTAATGACTAAATCGGCCAAATATTTGTATAATACGCGCTGATTACGAGGCCCTTATATAATGTGGAACATTCCCAATAGCTTAACGCTCAGCAGAATCTTTATGATACCCATCCTGGTGGTGGTCTATCTATTCGACAATCACTGGTCAAACATGGCCAGTGCCGCCATATTCGCACTAGCCGCCATTACCGACTGGTTTGACGGCTACCTGGCTAGAAAACTCAGCCAGTCTTCATCATTTGGTGCTTTTTTAGATCCCGTTGCCGATAAACTAATGGTATCCACTGCCCTCATCCTGCTGGTATTTGCACAGGGACAGAATCTACTCATTGTTATCTCAGCCATTGTCATCATTGGCCGTGAAATTACCATTTCAGCATTACGAGAATGGATGGCCGAACTAGGACAACGAGCAAACGTAGCCGTATCCATGCTCGGAAAAGTCAAAACCTTTGCCCAAATGGGCTCAATCACCCTGCTGCTTTACCAGGACAACCTGTTCACATTACCCATATTTATGATCGGTGAAGTGCTATTAATTGTCTCTGCGGTATTGACAATCGTCTCCATGTTTATCTATTTGAAGGCCGCATGGAAAGTTATGAAAAATACTTAAAAAACATCGAATTAGGTGTTGACAGAAATCAGTGGCTCTATATAATAGCGCCCTCTGTTGCGGGAATAGCTCAGTGGTAGAGCACAACCTTGCCAAGGTTGGGGTCGAGAGTTCGAACCTCTTTTCCCGCTCCATTATTTATGAAAACCCCGGTCAGTGATCTAACCGGGGTTTTTTTTATAAAAAGATCTTTAGGCGGAATAGCAAAGTGGCTATGCAGTGGATTGCAAATCCATCTACCTCGGTTCGACTCCGGGTTCCGCCTCCATCTTTACCCATACGGTTCGTCTGAACTGTATAATGGCAACGCAAGTTGCAAGACACCTGCCCAGGTGGCGAAATTGGTAGACGCAAGGGACTTAAAATCCCTCGGTGGAAACACCGTGCCGGTTCGATTCCGGCCCTGGGCACCATTCTTACGTGTGAAGATGACACGAAAATCATTCATCCCGACAGGGATTCTCATTAGCTTTAAAATGACAAGCTCCATACTAAAAATTGAAGAAAACCTAACGCTGAAATAAGTGAAATATCCTTCAGTATTTATTGATTAATTCCATCGCTGGTGACTGGGTAGGGATTCGATACCTGGTCCCAACCGAGGACTAACAAAAAGCTTAAGATCACCTCTTGTTATTTACTCAAATTAACGGAATCACTGTAGTACCTAACTTTTATTCAATGATGTCATCTGATTGAGTCATTAGCCGACAAAATGTATTTACCTTAGTAAGCTGACTGAGACTATTAACACTTTGTTCTTGTAATTTTGGGTTGGCTACTACTATAGCCAGTGCTTGCGCTCTTGATACAGCCACATTGATACGGTGCTTATCAAATAAGAAATCAATCCCACGTAACGATTCACTGGCATCACTGGTACACATACTCAGAAAGACGACCGGTGCTTCCTGGCCCTGAAATTTATCAACACTACCTACCTGGGCTTTATCTCCCAACGCGATGCGCAGTTTATTCACCTGATGATTATATGGCGCTACAAACAACATATCAGGCCAGGCTATTTGACGTTTGTTGCCTTCCTTATCTGTAAATACCCGCCCAATTAATTGACTCGCAAGCTCCTTGATCACACTGACTTCTTCATCACTGGCTTGCGTATTACCTTCATGCTCGACGGGCACAATAACAATGCCGGCTTCTTTATCAAGCAGACCTGAATAGTTTTCAGGAACCGCCACGCTTTGTTGGTCATTTTCAAGGTGTGCGTTTAATTTTCCTTCATAAATCGCGTTACTAATAAAATAGTTGACCGCAGAGTGCATTCGATAAGTAGTGTCTAAAAACACCCCCATGCTGTCAGGAATGGTTGGACTCTCATGTAACAGGTAATCGAGTATGGAGAGACCGCTATCTGCCGGGTGTGTGCCCTGTGACGGCTGACCTAATTGCATTTGATCACCCATTAACACAATATTTCGAGTAGATCGACTCATACCGATTAGGTTAGCCACCGATACCTGCCCTGCTTCATCTATAAATAGATAATCAAGCTCACCTTCAATCTCGTCTCTGCAAAAACCCCACGCTGTTGTTCCGATAACACATGACGTTTGTACACAGTCATTCAAGTCACTGTTTCCTATAACTTCAATACCGTTTTCTTCTATCTCATCACCTGTATCCCGCGTGCAAAAACACGCAACGTTTATATCCTCATCATTGCACTGCTGTGCAACACCCACTAACAAATTATTAATGGCTTTATGGCTATTGCTTGAAATACCGACTCGCATGCCTTTTTTTACCAATTCGGCAATAATATGTTTAGCCGTATAGGTTTTACCCGTACCAGGTGGCCCCTGAATGGTTAAATAGCTATCATCTAGATTAACGACCGCTGAGATAGTTTCTTTTAAACGTT
>JAOULC010000120.1 GCA_029882215.1 Gammaproteobacteria bacterium
CGGGCCGCAAATAAGTAGCGTATGGACATGGTTAGCACATCGAGCAAAGATCGATTTTATTCAGAACCCTGATCCGAAAAAGCTCCTCAGTCAGCCGGGATGGTTAAGGTATTTTCAATCTCAATCGCCAAAAGCATTTTTAACCAATCTGCATTCTATTCAGGTAAACCGTGCTTATTTAGTTAATTTAGAAGGAACTGAAGTTGTTACATTAAGCATTGCCGGGGCGCCGGTTGTTCCGCGCATAAAATGGCAGCCTAGTGCTTTTAATCATATTGGCTTCCATGTTGACCCTGCCAATGCGCCAACTTTTTCTGAATTTTTTGATGAGTCTCCTGCGCATAAAAATCAGCCTGTTTACAAATTGGTTCACAATGAATGGCAGCGTGTTGATGTATTTAGTACTGCAATCGAATCAGATACTGCATACTGGGTGTTCAGTAATACCGGCAGTGAATACACAGGGCCTTTACATATCGACTTGCCGCAATCAGACCGGCTTGATTATGACTTACAGCTCGATGAGTTTATTACCCGTTTTCAGAATAAAACAACAAAAGATCAGACTTTTAGCGTACGGATAATCAGTGGTGCTTCTGGACTTATTTATCCAAATCCAGACACGGCAGCCGTGCAAAAGTGGTTGCCTTTACCGCAGCCATATAATGCGCCTGTATCTGCACAAGCTGAGAAACGTCTAACGCTTGCGATACGCCGTGCAGATTTTCACCCCGCTAATTTCACCGAAACGCTGGAAGTTAAATCAAGTTCTGGAAGTCGCTGGTTAATACCGGTCACTGCATCAGCACCACCTTTAAATTCATTGTATGTGGGTTCAGTCACTATCGATAAAGTATCGCAGGCACAACTCTATCAACACAATTGCGTAGAGAATAAAGATACCGATGGTATTCGTCAGCCAAATCTCAACAATGGTACGGGTTATGACCTGTGCCTGGATGATAATCGTTTCCCAGTTAGTGATGTTGTTTATCAGATGGATTGTGTAGAGACAAAAGTCGATGGCACAAGACAGCCCAATCTACTAACAGCAGGTACAGGAGCAGAGCTTTGCGTTGATGATAATAGTAATCCTGTTTTAACTGCCGGTGCAGATGTGATGACCGATGTGGCAAGTAATGTTTCGTTCCGCATTATTTTACATCGCGACACAGCGCAACAAGTTCGTTTATTAAAAGATGTGATTTTAATGTGGAAACCAACACTCGATGATCCGGCAACACCCGAAACTGAAACCGGTGGCCGTTATGTGTTGCTGACGGATGATACGCTTATTTCACAATACTCAGGCGTTGATGTGCGTGATGGTGAAGCTGTAGGTCGGCGCATCAGTTCGGTGGCTTATGATTTTCCCGGTCAGACAGTTGATATGACGGGCGGTATGACGATAGGCGAAACCTTGTCGGTAACCTTAACTATGGGGAACTACGCGCCTACTAATCCTTTCAAGCATGCTTATCATGCACAACATAATGGTCTGGCAGCTGATTACGTAACACCCAGTAAAGAAGCCTATGCCGTTACCCGTACCATTGAACTAACGTTTACTGCTGATGATACCGGCACACCAGGTGCTGGTTATGATCATTTAACGGGTACTTATCGCGAAGCGATCTATGGCCTGCATAAAAACCCAATTTATACCTCGGGAACATTCCGATTAAGAGAAACTGCACGCACCGAGGAGCTGAATAAATGAGAAATTTAAAAGAGCAACTTATTATGAGTCAATCTTCTTCTATCAGTCACTGGCTAAAACAGTTCATAGCTCTGATTTTACTATTGTGGTTACCAGGTATTTCTCAGGCGAGTTGGCCGGTTCAGTTTGGTAATGAGAACAGCACTAATTCAGTTGAAGTTATTGTGGATTCTGTCGTTGACTCCAGTGGTAATACTATTATTCTTGGTCGGTTTCAAGGAAATATAAGTTTTACAAAAGCAGACGGTTCAAAAAGTATATTAAATGGACTGGCTGGAAGAGATATATTCATAGCTAAGTATGACAGTTCGGGAAACTATGTCTGGTCGCAGAGAATACTTAGCTCTGGCTCTATGGATGCTTACAAAATTGGCATTGATGCAGCCGATAATATCTATACCACTGGCTATTCTTATCGGGAGATGACGTTTTCATCAATCACTATTCAATATGGATTGTTTTTAGCCAAACTTGACTCTAACGGCAACTGGTTATGGGCTAACAGAGTACAACCAGAATATATCGCAGGCTCGATCTATAGCAGAGCAATATCACTTAATGTTACGGGTAACAGCATTTATGTTTCATATG
>JAOULC010000121.1 GCA_029882215.1 Gammaproteobacteria bacterium
AAAGCTGACTGCGGCGCTTGAACAAAAACAACAAGTAATAATTCAACAGCAACAAGCAGCCAAAAATCAAGAGCAGGCGCTGGCACTCAAAACCAGGTTTGAAAATCTGGCAGCAAAAGAAACTGAATTAGCAGCAAAGCTTGAATCTGAACCCACAATAAAACACAAACAACAGACACTGAAACAAGCTGAAAGTGCAGCTAAAATAGCACACCTCTATACACATCAATTAGCCGAAGCCAAAGCATTATCAAACCTTAGCCAGCAAGTGCAACAAAGCAAGCTGGATAAAGAGGCAGCAGAACAACAAAATCAGCAGGCAGAAAAAATACTGGCTACAGCCAAAGCAGCTTTTACAAAAGTTGATGACCTAAAAAAACAACAGATTGAATTGCAGCAGCATCAAAGCAGAATCAGTGAGTTAACAGCAGCAACTGATTTACTGCAGACAAATGAAAAAACACTGGCCACCAGTCAGCAAAATCTACAGTCCAAAAAAGACCAGCAAACACAATTGGTCAATGAGCAATCATCACTCGAAACACAAACCACAGAATTAAATAAAGCGCTTGAATCACTGGCCAAGCAACAAATAGAATGTGAATCATTACGTTCAAAAGTCGAGCAACGCAAAACGTTAGAAGCCTTAAAAAAGTCACAGACACAACTAAAGCAAAACGAAACCAGGCAACAAGAAGAGCATGATAGCAATAAAAGCAGTTTTGAAGCCCTGCAAAAAACCGCACGCCAAACAGAGCTAGCATGGCACAGCGGGCAGGCAGCATTACTGGCTGCAGAGCTGCAAGAGAATAACCCATGCCCTGTATGCGGCAGTAAAGACCACCCAAATCCCGCTAAAACAAATAGTGGTGGTTTGTTAGTAGACAAACAGCAGGTAGATGATGATCGTAGTAATGAAAATGCAGCGCGAGACACTCTGGATCAATCCAGAGAAAAGCTTGATGGTGTTCAAAACGAACTGAAGATTAACGTAAGTAAGATAACAGAAATTGAGCAAGCCCTAAGCGAGCTGGCCACTCAGCCACTCGATGCAGCCGTAAGCAGCCTGGCTGTAATAGAATCAGAAGTAAAGGCACTACTGGCGCAACAAAATACACTCAAAGACATCACCAACAGAATCCAGGAAATCAAAAGCGTACTCGCGAACATGAGTAACGAGCTTGCAGAGCTGGAAACAAAAGCAACGTCTGATAATGAACAGGTAATACAAGCGCGCACTAACGTCCAACAATTAGAAAAACTGATTCCCGCCCAATATCGAGAAGCGAATCAATTATCAAAGGCTTTAAAAGAATTAGAAGTTTCAATAATATCACTGACCAATAATCTAACCCAAGCTGAAACGAACCAGACACAAAAACGCTCAGATAAAGATAAAATAAACTCACGCCATGAAACATTACTGTCACAGCTTAAAGAGCAAACGCAACAAACAGAGAATGCAGAGCAGGGCTGGAACACGGCATTAGGCAAAAGTGCCTTCGATGATGTGGCTGCATTTAACAACGCCTTATTATCAGATGAAGCCCAACACCAACTTAAAGCCGAGATCGAGGCTTACCGCTCCGAGTTAGATGCACTCAAAGGCGTGGTGAAACAACTAAAGACTGATCTGGCAAAACAATCACAACCCGATCTGGAAAGCATCGAACAACAACTGGCAGCGTTAACAACACAGTTCAAAGCAGCCGATGATGCCTGGCGAAAACTTGAAGAACGAAACAATCAACTCAAAGCCATCCAGAAAAAACTGATAGAAGCACATAAGACAAATGCAGCGCTGGATGCAGAGTACGCCGTGTACGGAACACTCAGCGAAGTCGCCACCGGCCAAACAGGCAATAAAATCAGTCTGCAACGTTTTGTACTGGGCGTTTTACTGGAAGACGTACTCATCCAGGCATCACAACGCCTTAACAAAATGACGAATGGCCGCTACCAATTAGTCCGTAAAGAAGACCGAGCCAAAGGCAACAAAGCATCCGGCCTGGAACTGGAAGTAGAAGACAGCTACACCGGTAAAACACGTTCAGTCGCCACCTTATCAGGCGGTGAATCCTTCCTCGCCGCGCTGTCACTCGCATTGGGCTTATCCGATGTGGTTCAAGCCTATTCGGGCGGCATAAAACTTGATACGCTGTTTATAGACGAAGGCTTTGGCAGCCTGGATCAGGACTCACTGGATCTGGCGATAACAACACTAATAGACCTGCAAGCCAGCGGCAGAACCATTGGTATCATCTCGCATGTAACGGAATTAAAA
>JAOULC010000122.1 GCA_029882215.1 Gammaproteobacteria bacterium
TACATCATATGACTGGCTGACTATAACCAGAACTGGATATCAAGCCTCAAATATACTTTTAAAAGCACTTGGCGAATTTAAGTATAATTCAAAGCCTGTAGTTGTAGAGGCTCAGGCACTTACTACAGTTGCACCTGCCACGCCTGTAGCTAATGCGCTGTATAAGGATAATATTGTTAAAGCTTGGTTTTTTATAAACATGTCGCTTGGTAGCATTTCCTCAACTGATGATTTTAATGTCTCATCATTTGTCGATAATGGCGTGGGTAATTACAGGCTTAATTTAGCAGTTGGCGTATCATCTGGTTTGCCTACTGGTGCTGTTTCACTTAAAGATTTAGCTAGTCCTGTATGTAATGTAAATATTAGCAGCACCGCCTCTACTCAAGTAGACGTAGGTATTTTTAATGGCAACGGAGTTGAACGTCAAGATGCTGATTGCTCTGGCGTTATTATAGGACACTAATGATATGAAGCGAATTATTTACACAATACCTTTTTTATATGATGCAGAGTCCAATCTGGTAGCCACTGATGTATGCGCGGTTCTTACACCAAACTACAAGCAGCGTAATCAACTGGTAGTTTCAGATTCCGCTATTGGTGACAATGGCGAGGAAAGATCTGAGGCAATTTATCGCGATGAAACAGACGACGAAGTTTTGCAACGTATTATGGAAAAAGACATTCCAGCAGATGCCATAAACATTACCATCTGTGAAGAGTCTGATTTACCCTACAGCGGTTATCGTCCAGAAACCAAAACACGCACCGAGGCCATGCGCAACAGTTGGGTAAACCCTCCGGACAATACTTCTCCACCTATTATTGACATGGCCAAAGCACGGCAAGCTAAACTAGATCTTGAATGGCGACCAAGACGCTTGAAAATATTGGCTGATTTGGACATTGAATATCAACGAGCTGACGAAGCAGGTAATGCTGCCAAGAAAAATCTCATTGCGCTTGAAAAACAAAAATTGCGTGATATGCCTGTTGTTGCTGCAAGTACCGCAGAAACTATTGCAGACCCAATAGAGTTGGACAATTATGATCCTGTAGTTGAGCTAATAGCAAATATGCCTGTTGAGTTATTTCAATAATCATTGAATGTAGGAGAAATCAAATGAAACTGGGAACCGTGGTAAGTGATGATGCAATGACCGCTTTTGGTATTTTGCTGGGCTGCAAGATCAACAAAGTGGCGGGTATGCGAATTAAGCGCAATCTTAAGGCACTGGAACCGGCAATGGATGCCTACCGAGAGGCGCGTGAGGCGCTGTTTACCGAGTGCGGTGGTGAGCGTGATGAGTCTGGCGACGTGAAGAAAAAACCTTGCCAGCCAGAGTTTGGTAAACGCCTAAAGGAGCTGCATGACGATGAGCTGACTGTGGCCATTGATCCAATCCAGGCCAGCAGCCTGCCGGATGATATAGAGCCGATTGTGTTTCTGGCCCTGGATTGGATGATAGAGGACGATTTGACCGATGATCAGCCTGCCGCTGCCGCCTGATATCCCCGCGCCAAAACTGTTGGCCGCGCTGGGCTTAGGGGCTGGATATGTCAATAACAGCCATGGAGGGCTGGTTAGTTCGTATTTGATTAAAGCGGACCAGCTGACCATCTATGACCCATCGATCAGTCTGGATGACGTGAATAATGCTGTTGCAGCATTGCTGCAGCAGCACGGGGCAGATCAGACACAGCAGCGCAGGGATAATGATCGATCTCATCGTGATCAGCTTATTCGTGACGCTGCCGCACTGCTGGACCGACACCGTAACCAGCTGGAGTTTGGACTGACCACAACCCTGACCGCCCAGCAGGCGCAGGATGTGGCGCTCTATATTGAACAGCTGCGCCAGCTTGGCTCTCAGATAGACATGGATGCTGAGTTGATATGGCCGCCCCTGCCTGTTTTATAAAAATCTAATCACATACAAATGCCATGCGACCAGTAAGACATTAACGACACATAGAATTAAAACAAGGTTTACAGTTTTGTGATAATTTTTGTTGTGTTTGTTGATAGACTCATCGTTGTGCAATAGATGTACAATCCTTTCCCTTAGTGCGTTTTTATCACTCTGATAAGTGGAGATTTTCCTTACATCACTCATAATGATCCCTCTTTGTTGTTATGGTTTTTTACACTAGCAAATCGTGGCTGGATTTGTCATGTCGGTAAATGTCAGATTTTTCACAGCCCTTAATTTATGGTGGCGTCATGGTGGTGGTAGTGCATGACGATATGGATGTTGTTGATAAAATTACAAAAGTGG
>JAOULC010000004.1 GCA_029882215.1 Gammaproteobacteria bacterium
CACGGTTATTCTCTATCAAAATGGTGAAGAAAAAGCCCGTTTCAGTGGTGCAAAGCCGAAGCACTTCATAAATGAAATGATACAGGAATATTTTGATCTTTAAAAAACTAGAAATTTAATAACGACTCAACCTCATCGTATTCCTGACCAATGTTATCAATAACAGCAGCATATATTGACGCATCAAGCCCTGTTTGCTGCCAGGCGTAGTCATCAACAACAGGTGCCAAATCCGGGTCATCAGAATTCAGTTCAGACAGCACGGCAATCGTATTAGCTATATGAATAATACTCACTTCTTGCTTGAAATCCGGTGATTCTGACGGTTTGTGATGATAGCCAATACAACACCTTAGATACTCCGGCAAGTTCCACTCCTCAGCCAGTTTGAAACCGACATCCATGTGGTTAAAACCCATTAATGACTGCTCAGCTTCGTGCATCTCCAGCTCTTCCGACCCTTCCATCGACAATATGATGGCTTGCTGTGATAATTCAGGCTGCCGGTTAAACAGAATGAGTTGACCAATATCGTGCAATAAACCGGCAACAAATAGGCCATCTGCATTTCGTAAGCCACACAATTTTGTTAACTGATTGGCCGCTAAACCACAACGCAGGCTATGTGACCAGAAATCTTCCATAGTCACCAGGCTATTCGAAATCCCCCTAAAAGTATCAAATGCCGAAGTGGCTAACACTAAATCTCTTATCTGACGTGTACCTAAATAAGTAATTGCTCTTGAAACCGTATCGACTTCATTTCTGAGGCCATACATCGCACTATTAGAAATTCTTAGAATTTTAACAGTAAGCCCCGGATCCTGACTGATGACTTTGCCAATTTCATCAATAGACGTTTCGGGGTTTTCAACCATGCTGATAACTTTGAGACAAACTTCAGGCAGTGAAACCAGCTTGGTAACATCAGAGACCAGTTCATCAACACTCAATATCATACAAAGACCTTAACTAAAGATTAGAAACTCGGTGGTTCATTGTAATCTATAAACCTTTTGTCTAACTCAATTGCGCGTTTATCTGCTAAATGCCCGGTTATATTAGCGCATACAACAACACAGATTGAATACTGATAAAAAGATAGCAGAAAAATACCTAAAAATCATACGCTTATACAAAACACTCCGGTTATCACAACCTTCAGTATAGACGTTATATCAATAAGTGAAATTATTTTAGCCATAAAGTTGAACTAAACTTAAAGAACAAAAGTTTGACCCTGGTTTCTTAAATGAATAAAGCCAAAAGTAGACCGCTGATTTACTTATGTGGAGCATCCACAACAAGCTCATCGCTTATGCTTATACTTATATTCGCTTTAGTTCAGTCATCGTACGCAGACAACCTGATTTTTTCTGAGGAGACCCAGTCTTTGCAACAGGAAAGGGAATTATACAGCGATGCCTTAACCGCCTACCGGCATAAAAAATACCGGCTATTTTCAAAATATACAAACCAATTGCGTCGCTACCCACTCTACCCTTACTTGAAATATAAGCAATTAATAATAAATCTCAGGAATAAAAATATTACAGAGGTTAAGCAGTTTCTTGCAGAGAATGACAACTCTCCTATCAGTGATAAATTAAGAACTCAGTTGCTTATTTTTTTGGCTAAGCATAAACAATGGAAGGATTATCTTCTGTCATATCGTCAGCCACAAACGGTAAAATTTCAGTGTTTGTATCTGCAAGCTCTATATAAAGAAGGTTTTAAAGAGCCGGCTTTGCAACAAGTATCATCGCTATGGATGACAGGTAAATCTCAGCACAAAACATGTGAATATATATTTGAGAAGTTTCAGCAGGCCAGTAGACTGACCACCGATATGATATGGCAGCGAATAAAATTATCCATAGAAAGTGGCAATATTTCACTGGTAAAACACCTTGCAAAAGGCTTACCGGAAAATGATCAGCCCTGGATTAGCTTATGGATAAAATCTCACCGCAAGCCGGAAGTTGTTCTGAAACACAAACTCCTTGATTCTATTCATCCTCATATCCACACCATCATTACACACGCTATAAAAAGGCAATCACTGAAAGACACCGATAAAGCCATCAAATTATTCAATTACCTTAACACTAAGACAGCTATCCCCTATAACAAAAAAATTGAAATCTATAAAAACATTGGTCTGCGGCTTGCACAGAATCATGATGAGACAGCTATTGATTGGTTAAATAAAATCCCGGATACTGAAACCACCCGGTATATTACAGAATGGAAGATTCAATATGCAATCCGTCATGAACAATGGCACATCGTTGTCAATCAGATTGATAATATGATACACACAGAACAACAGAAAATTCGCTGGCAATTCTGGTGGGGTTATGCTCACAAGCAGCTTGGGCATGAGATTGAGTCAACTGAAATATTACAACGAGTCGCTAATAAAAGGGATTATTACGGGTTTCTAGCTGCCGACCTGACTTATAAGCCTTATAATTTTGAAGATACGCCGATTACAATAAATGAAAAAATAATTGCTGAAATAGAACAGCTACCCGGGATACTCAGAGCCAGAGAATTATATCATTTCAATCAGATTGCCAGAGCAAGAAGAGAGTGGAATGATGCCATATCTGAATTTTCTAATGAATACTTATTGACGGCTGCAAAACTGGCACATAACTGGAAATGGTATGACCGCGCCATAGCGGCTATCGGTAAAACACAAAACCTCAATGATGTGGAAATTCGATTCCCTCTTGTATACAGCGATATTATTGACAGCTATTCAAACAAATACGATATCGACTCAGCCTGGACATACGCCATTATTCGCAGAGAAAGTATTTTTATACGAGATGCAAAATCAGACAAGGGGGCAATCGGACTTATGCAGCTGATGCCAGGTACGGCAAGAGCAACAGCAAGAGCCATTAAAACAGGCTACCATAGTGAGCAGCAGTTAATTAAATCAGCGTTGAATATCCGCCTTGGCACACACTACCTAAAGTCCCTTTTTAAAAAACACAATCAACAAACCGTTCTTGCGACCGCCGCTTATAATGCCGGACCATCGAATGTAAGAAAATGGCTGCCAGAAAATGAGCCCATGGATGCAATTCGATGGATCGAATCCATTCCTTTTAAGGAAACACGTGAATATGTCACCAACGTACTGGCTTATAATATTATTTATCATTTCCGAATGGGCATTGCCAATAAAACCCTATTGACGCAGTTAATGCCACCGGTTCCTGCAAAAATATAACCCTATAGACCTGAATAATTATTCAATATGCTGTACGAAAAGTATATTTTTTGTATTGAGTATTGCAGGTGACAGTTGTTTTTAAGTTACCACTCAAGGCGTTTAAATGACTGTAACTGAAACACCATACGGTTAACTTCATCACCGGCCCAATAAATCCGCTTACAGCTTGGACAGCCATGAGAAGTCACCGTATTATTCTGCATACTTTGAGGCAATACTATCCATTTGTTGATATTAAGATCCGTTAATTCTGTATTACATAACATACAGCGACTCAAAGGCCGGTATAACCAGTCAATCCTCAGATTCTTACCAATCTGCTTGATCTGTTCAAACACAAGCGGTGAATCGACTAACAGAACGGAGTTAGATTCAAGGGGTATATCCTGCACGTAATCCTGATTAATAATCAGTACTCTCTGCTCGTTTTGAGCAATATCGTAAAGCTGTAAATCAGAAAGTTTTGCTGCCGGAACCTGCACATCGTAGCCTGCAGCCCTTAGCCAGTGCGCACTGTCTTCTAAACTCTGATCGCAGAGAATCTTCGGCACATTACTCTGATCAGTTAATGAAATCATAACCACTACCCTTACTCTATAAGCGGTAATCTTTTCCGCATATTCCGTGTTTAAATGTTAATATCTGTTTCACTCTGTTATTTAGCTTATAGATCTCATAAAATGCCTGTTTACTACTATTGTTACGATTCTTTTACATTCTTCTTTGATGTATAACCACAAGCTTATTAATGACCTTGCATGGGCAATAGGTTCCCCCTCTTTAGTGGATCAGGCGACTTATACTGATGATCGACTATTGACGAATGAGTGGTTTAAAAAACAAATCGAAGACAATCATCTGATACTAAGTGAACAGGATAAATCGCCACAGCTGATTCAGAGCTACCTGTCTCAAATGCCGGCCTTCAGACTCGGCTTATACTTTGAAAACCTGCTGGCCTACTGGTTTACTATTCATCCTGACTATCAAGTACTTAAAAAGAACGTTGTCATCTCATCTGAAAACACAACCATTGGCGAACTCGACTTTATTCTCAAAGAGCTGTCCAGCGGAAAAGTCATTCACCTCGAAGTGTCTGTTAAATTCTATCTTCAGATTGTGCATAAAAATAAGGCAGTCTGGCTTGGTCCAAACCTGAATGATAACTTTGAGCTAAAGCTTGCTAAGATTTTTAATCGACAAATTGAACTTTCAAACAAACCGATTACAACAAACACACTAAATCAATACGGCATTGAAATAGATGAACGCTGGGTGATAATTAAAGGCCGGCTCTTTAGCCATGACAGCAAGCTCAGTGCGGATACCTGCTGGTTAACTATTGATGAATTTGAGGCTTATAATGATACGCAGTCACAGTGGGTGATCCTGCCTAAGACTCACTGGTTATCTCATGTCAATAATCTGGACTACAACTTTTTAGCTGCGGATATTCATGACAAAGACTCACTACTGGTAGAACTCAATAACACTTTCCGGTCATCTCCTGTCTGCATTGCACAAATAAATAACCAGATCGAAACAAAAAGACTTTTTATTACCCCGGATGACTGGGAACAAAAAGCAAAAGACACATTAGGTTAATTTTTCAATCCGGATAACTTCTGCCACCGTATCTTCAACCCGCCACTGTACATTAAAATCAAATACTGATAAGCCATAGTGTTTTTCGCGGTCTTTAATATAGGCAGGTCTTGGGTCGAGTGACAGTGTCTGCTGAATGACATCTCTTAGTTTTGGATACTGTTCTCTTACCTCGTTAATATACTGACTGGCTAAGGCAGAAAAGCTGACCTCTAGCTTAGCCTCAGGTTTATCACTGGCATACGAAGAACTGGCACCCGCAATTGAGTCGGCATAACTGACATAGGGTTTGATATCAATAACAGGCGTGCCATTGAGTAAATCTGCACCTGAAATATGCAATTCGATAGTGTTGTCGTTTTTACTGATCTTATTTAATTTAACCACAGAAATGCCAATTGGATTGGGGCGAAACGGTGAGCGACTGGCAAACACCCCTACCCGCTGATTCCCCCCTAAACGGGGTGGCCTGACAGTCGCTTTGACAGGCTTGCCGATGTGCTGATGAAAGACAAAAATCAGCCATATATGAGAAAAGCCTTCGAGCTCTCTTATAAAGTCTTCGTCGTTATAGGGTGCCTGCATTTCAATAACGGCATCTGCATTTTCTACCAAGCCAGACTGGCGAGGAATGCCAAACTTTTCGTTATAACAGCTTCTTATTAGTGCTATCGTATTAAAATTAAAGTCAGTCATTGGCTTGTCTTTTTATTCTTCTAAACACAAGCTGGCGAATTTCATCATCGGTTAATACGATAGGGTTTGTTTTCATACTGCTTCCCCTGCTGTGACCGACAATATGCTCCAGATGCTCAACACGAATGCCGTACTCTTTTAAGTATGGCAAATCCATTTGTTCAACCAGCTGTCTTAATACAAAGATTAATGACTGATGAGCCGCCTCATCATTTAAACTGATATTATCAGAAAGCAAGCGCCCCAGTTCTGCGTATTTAAACAGCGCAGGATTATCAGGTTCTCTTTGTTTCATCGCCGTGATATTAATATCGGCGGCTTCTGCGAGCAGAGTGCCGCATACCATGCCGTGAGGAATCGGAAAAAAAGCCCCCAGTGGTGAAGCCAGTCCATGCACAGAACCCAGGCCTGTCTGGGCAAGATTAATACCGGACAACAATGATGCATAAGCCATTTTGCTGCGGTTAGTATCACTGTTATCACCGTCGTACCATGCTAGCAATGATGCCTTAATCGCCTTAATGCCACTGATGGCTAAAGCATCAGTCATTTCATTTGAATGCGTTGATACATAGGATTCCATTAACTGCGTTAAGGCATCCATTCCATTAGCTGCTATCAATGACTCAGGGCAGCTTTTTAAAAGATCAGGATCAACGATCGCCACAGCAGGCACCAGTTTTTCATCGCGAAACGATTTTTTATAACCGTTAAAGCTCTGCTCACTTAATACAGCATTTTTTGTGGCTTCACTTCCCGTGCCTGCTGTCGTTGGTACCGCTATAAAGGGAACAACCGGCCCTTCATAGACTAACTCAGGACCTACGCCTTCGAGAAAATCCATTACTGAGTAACTGGTTTTAAGCAGCCCGGCTATTGCCTTGCCGGCATCTAACGCACTGCCACCACCAATGGCGACTACCGCATCGACTGCAGATAGTCTATAGTCTTGCACCAGCTTGTCGATTAATGTCGGTGATGGCTCGGTGATCACATGACATAACGTGTATTCAATATCACTTGATGATAGATTTTTCTCAAGATCAGCCCAGCTCTCTGATTGAATAAAACTTTTATCACCGGTAACAATTAATAATCTGTTGCCATAAGTCTTAATAATCGACGGAAGCTTATTAATTGTTCCTGGACCAAATTCTATTTTTGGTAAGCGTGATATTGAAAAAGAGTTAACATTAAACATAGCGTTCTCAAATATAAAGCGTGCTGTAATTATACTTAGTTTTAAAATCTGACGGCAGTTTTTAAGGTGTATGAGTTTTCTCTTGTGGATGACAGTAAATAGACTAAAAACAAGGCCGGCATAAGCCAATAATTAAACACCTTGAACACACGACTGTATCTACCAATAACACCGCCGTTATTGGTACCTGGTATCAAGCATTTGCTTTGATATTTTTTAAGATAACGTCTGTACAAACCGGGATGTTTTTTACCGACAACGCGTTAAATATTTCAGCCATGTTTCTATTTGATCAGGGATATTTCAGCGTTTAAATTTGGCAGGCAAAAAAAAAGCCCCTAGTGAGGGGCTTTTCCAAATATGGCGCGCTCGGGAGGATTCGAACCTCCGACCGCTCGGTTCGTAGCCGAGTACTCTATCCAGCTGAGCTACGAGCGCGTGTTTTGAAGACGTGAATTATCCTGATATTGGTACTACTCGTCAAGCTAATTAACTGTTTATTTTAGTATTTTCTTATATTTATTTTTTTGCTGTTTGATTTGTAAACAATCTTACAAATATTCACTAACTGATAAAAAAAGCCGGATATCAATAGCCTGTAACCAGCATTTTACAAGACACATTTGAATATATGCTGATGACTGTCGTGCAAAGAATGTTCCTGATGACAAGACCTAAACGGAAGTAAAACATTGCGAAGGCACTGCTATCTAGCAGCGGACAGGTAACAGAGTATAAGACAGTTAATGAAAATCGTGAGGCATAAAAAAGCTCTTTAGCTTTTACAAGAGTTTTCGTCGTATATAGCAGAGAAAGAGGGATTAGCTCCTGCGTCGCTGGTCTTCGTTCGCTACGCTCCCGGCTCGAACCAGTGTTTTCTGACCGAGGCGTCAAATCCCTCTTTGCTAAACCAGCAGACATAAAAAAAGCTCTATAGGTTTCCCCAAGAGCTTTCTTCGTATATGGCGGAGAAAGAGGGATTCGAACCCTCGATGGGCGTAAACCCATACACCCTTAGCAGGGGTGCGCCTTCAGCCACTCGGCCATTTCTCCTGAATCTTTATGTTTTATCAATAAAAACCGCCACATAAGCGGCGGTTTTTAAGTGCGGTAAGAATACCTGCGAATGATGTTTTGGTAAAGCCCTAAAACAACTTTTTTTGGAATATTTTATTCCATCGCATCCGTATCTGTATTCCCGGTGCCTTCTTGTTCGCGTTTGATGCGATCATAAATTTCTTCACGATGTACTGATACATCTTTAGGGGCATTGATACCAATTCTTACCTGGTTACCTTTTACACCTAAAACAGTAACAGTCACTTCATCACCGATCATTAAAGTTTCGCCTACACGACGAGTTAAAATCAACATTAAGGTTATCTCCTTGTCATTCCAATCACCAAATCAATAACAATTTATCTTTGCGCGAGAATTGTTATCGATGCTTTTAAATAATAGCTCTTCCGTCTCCAGACGGGGGTAAACCAGTTATTTAACTTTTATAGCCTACTTTGTATTACTACGTACGCTCTTCCAGACCAAAGGCGCTGTGCAATGTACGCACACCCAGTTCCAGATATTTTTCATTAATAACAACAGAGATTTTAATTTCTGACGTGGAGATCAACAGTATATTAATACCTTCATCAGCGAGAGCTTTAAACATAGTAGTGGCTATCCCTGCGTGTGAGCGCATACCTACGCCAACAATTGATACTTTTACAATATCCTGTCTTCCGGTGACTTTTTCAGCATTAACCAGTGATGAAGTCTTTTCTAAGATCTCCAATGCCTGGCTGAAATCGTTGCGATGTACGGTGAAGGTAAAATCCGTGGTGCCATCTTCACCGACATTTTGAATAATCATGTCTACTTCAATATTGGCTTCAGAGACAGGTGTCAGTATACGTGAAGCGATACCTGGCTGATCAGGAACACCAGTAATGGTTAACTGTGCCTCATCACGATTAAAAGCTATACCAGAAATCACAGCTGATTCCATTTGACCATCCTCTAAAGTAATTAATGTACCCTCACCTTCTTCAAAGGATGAAAGCACACGTAGTGGAACATTATATTTACCGGCAAACTCGACCGAGCGAATTTGCAATATTTTTGACCCCAGACTGGCCATTTCTAACATTTCTTCAAATGTAATTTTGTCCAGTTTACGTGCTTTTGGTTCGACCCGCGGATCAGTGGTATAGACCCCGTCGACATCGGTATAAATCTGACACTCATCGGCCTTGAGTGCCGCTGCAATAGCCACCGCTGATGTGTCTGAACCACCGCGACCTAATGTTGTGATATTGCCTTTCTCATCCGCACCCTGAAAGCCAGCGACCACAATGATGTTGCCATTGTTTAAGTCAGCAGTGATGTTTTCACCCTGTATATCAAGAATACGTGCCTTACCATGAGAGTCGTCAGTCAGCATTTTTATTTGAGCGCCGGTGTACGATTTGGCTTTGTGGCCGGCCTGCTGAATTGCCATGGTTAATAAGGCGATAGTGACTTGCTCACCGGTTGAAACCAACACATCAAGCTCACGAGCCGTTGGCCTTTTCATGACTTCATTGGCCAATCCAATCAGTCGATTCGTTTCACCGCTCATGGCTGAGACGACAACAACGAGTTGATCGCCATTCTCAGTTGCTTTTATGACTTTTTGCGCAACATGATTAATGCGTTCAATTGAGCCAACAGATGTACCGCCGTATTTTTGAACAATTAGAGCCATTTTAAATTTTTTTCGACTATTTGTTAGGGTATATAAAATGGGCCTGTACTGGACAGGCCCTGCTATGCGGCGGATTATGCCATAGAATTAATATCAGGAGTAGGTATTATGGTTTCGTATTATGATGCGGTATTTTGTTGTACCCAGTCAGCCACTGAAGCCATCGCAGCATCAAGATTTTCCGGCTGAGTGCCACCGGCCTGAGCCATATCCGGGCGACCACCGCCTTTACCACCTACCTGCATGGCCACGGCATTGACGATTTCACCGGCTTTGACTTTGGCCGTTAAGTCTTTGGTAACACCTGCAATCAGACTTACCTTGCCATTGTTTGCTGCACCTAAGACGATGATGGCGCTACCCAGTTTGTTTTTAAGCTGATCTAACAAAACCATTAACGCCTTACCATCTGCTTCGACTTTAGCGGATAAGACTTTAATGCCATTTATCTCAACCACTTGCGAACTCAAATCGTTTCCGGCTGCACTGGCCAGTTTTGATTTTAGTTGTTCCAGTTCTTTTTCCTGAGACTTAACGCGCTCGATCAGCTGCTGAACTTTTTCTTCGACATCATCGGCTGACGACTTGGTTAAACTCGCCAGTTTATTAAGCTGACGCTCAAGTGCCTCCACCCAGTCAAGAGCGATATTACCGGTTAAGGCCTCAATACGCCTGACACCGGATGCCACACCGGATTCGGAAACTATCTTGAATAAGCCAATATCACCGGTACGATTGACGTGTACACCGCCACAAAGCTCGATTGAAAAATCACCCATGGAGACAACCCTGACTTCATCGCCGTATTTTTCACCGAACAAGGCCATTGCGCCTTTGGCTTTAGCGGCATCAATCGCCATGACTTCAGAATCTGCGGCTAAATTCTTGCGAATTTCATCGTTAACAAGACTCTCGATATTGGTCAGTTGCAAGGCGGTTATGGATTCAAAATGAGAAAAATCAAAGCGCAGTTTATACGGGTCGACCAGCGAGCCTTTTTGCTGAACATGGTCACCCAGTACCTTACGTAAGGCAGCATGCATTAAGTGAGTTGCTGAGTGATTACGTATGGTTGCTGTACGGCGACCGGCATCAATACCCGCTTCTAAGTTATCACCCACTTTTATGGTGCCATTGACCAGGCTACCGATATGGGCAAATGCGGCGCCTTGCTTTTGCGTATCCATGACTTCAAATTGCGTGTTTGCGGCACTCAGAAAGCCGGTATCGCCAACCTGACCACCGGATTCTGCATAAAATGGCGTTGAGTCCAGAACAACCACAGCCTCATCACCGGCACTGATCTCATCGACCAGCTCACCACCTTTGATAATCGCTTTAACAGCTCCCTGACTGCTTAAATGTTCATAGCCGGTGAACTCGGTGTTGGTATCCAGCTTGATATCTTTGTTGTAGTCCATATCAAACTTGCTGGCAGCACGTGCACGATTACGCTGTTCTTCCATGCAGCGCTCAAAGCCCGTCATATCAAGCTCTAAATCACGCTCTCGTGCAATATCGGCCGTCAGGTCAGCAGGAAAACCATAGGTGTCATACAACTTAAAGATGGTTTCACCTGAGATCGTCTTGCCATCAAGACTGGCAATATCATCCTCAAGGATCTTCATACCCTGATCCAGCGTTTCTGAAAAACGCTCCTCTTCAAGCGATAAAACCTGTTCAACAATCGCCTGAGACTTAACCAGTTCCGGGTAGGCATCACCCATTTGTTCAACTAGGGTCGCAACCAGTTTATTAAAGAAGGCTTTGTCCTGACCGAGCTGATGGCCATGGCGTAATGCCCGGCGGATAATGCGCCGCAGTACATAGCCCCGGCCTTCATTTGACGGTGTAACCCCATCAACAATTAAAAATGAGCATGATCGAATATGATCAGCAATCACGCGTAACGATTTATGCGCAAGGTCTTTGGTGTTGGTGAGTTGTGCAGCGACTGCAATCAGTCGCTGGAACATATCTATTTCATAATTACTATGTACATTTTGTAAGATAGCCGCCAGACGCTCAAGTCCCATACCGGTATCAACCGATGGTTTGGGCAACGGATGCATGCTGCCATCCTTGTCGCGATTAAACTGCATGAAGACCAGATTCCAGATTTCTATGTAACGGTCGCCGTCTTCATCAGGTGAGCCCGGAGGACCACCAAAGACATCTTCACCATGATCATAAAAAATCTCGGTACAAGGGCCACACGGACCGGTATCACCCATGGACCAGAAGTTATCACTCTCGTGTTTCTTGCCGCCCTTTTTATCGCCAATGCGAGAGAAGCGATCTGTGCTGACACCAATCTGATTTAACCAGATATTTTCCGCTTCCTGGTCTTCACTGTAAACGGTGACCCAGAGTTTCTCTTCGGGCAGTTTCAATTCCTGGGTTAAAAACTCCCACGCATACTTGATAGCGTCTTCTTTGAAATAGTCACCAAAGCTGAAGTTACCCAGCATTTCAAAAAAGGTGTGGTGACGAGCAGTGTAACCCACGTTCTCTAAATCATTATGTTTGCCACCAGCACGCACACATCGCTGGCTGCTTACCGCACGCACATAAGGGCGGGATTCCAGGCCAAGAAAAGTATCTTTAAACTGAACCATACCCGCATTAACAAACAATAAGGTGGGGTCGTTACTGGGAATGAGTGATGATGAAGCTACCACTTCGTGATCTTTTGATTTAAAAAACTCTAGAAATTGTTGCCGTAATTGAGCACTGCTAGTCATAGTATGTACATTAGGTATATTGTTTATGTGTTTGATTTAATTGTTTTTTTACAGTTTAATCAAGTTTGTTATCAAAGAGCTTTCAAAACCTCGATTTTGTAAATATCGACAGCGTTTTGTTTTCTCAAAGTAACCCTCTGCTTTGCTATCGCCATATTTGCGACCATAGGCTTTTTTCATTATAGCAAACCAGTCTTCGCTTTCTTCAAATTCATCTTGCGGGCTCATCACCTGAGAGATAATGGAACTTGCAACCCCTCTGTCTTCTAATTCTAATCTGATTTTCACCGGTCCATAAAGCTTTAGCTTTCTGGAACGAAGATAAGATTCTGCAAAGCGCAGATCTGATAAATAGTTTTCAGATTTTAGTTGTTCAATGGCATCGCTGATTTCGATTTCATCAAATTCGCGCTGCTCAAGCTTCTTCCATAGCTGAAACTCAGAATGTTCACGCATGGCCAACAGTCTGAGTGCATTAGCATAGGCGGTTTTATCAGGCCTCGTTTTCTGCTTCAGCATTTAACGGCTCTGAAGCAACTTCAGCTTTAGATTTTCGCTCTGGTCTGACCATCAGCTTTGCTCTTAACTGAGCTTCAATCGTCGCTGCCACTTCTGGATTTTCATTTAAGAAGGCACGCACCTTCTCTTTGCCCTGACCAATCTTCTCATCGTTATAGCTGTACCAGGCACCGGCTTTATCTATCAGGCCATTAGCCACACCTAGGTCAATGATTTCACCTTCGCGAGAAATACCCTTACCATAAAAGATTTCAAAGTTAGCCAGTTTAAATGGCGGTGCAACTTTGTTTTTCACCACTTTAACTTTGGTTTCATTACCGACCACTTCATCGCCGTTTTTAATAGCCCCGGTACGGCGAATATCGAGTCGAACAGAGGCGTAGAATTTCAGTGCATTACCACCTGTCGTGGTTTCAGGGCTACCAAACATGACGCCAATTTTCATACGAATCTGATTGATAAAGATAACCAGTGTATTTGAACGTTTGATATTAGCAGTTAGTTTACGCAATGCCTGTGACATCAGACGAGCCTGAAGGCCCACGTGGTGATCACCCATATCGCCTTCGATTTCAGCTTTAGGCGTTAATGCAGCCACCGAATCAACAACCACGATATCAACACCACCAGAGCGAACCAGCATGTCAGTAATTTCAAGTGCCTGCTCGCCAGTATCGGGCTGAGAAACCAGCAGATCATCGACATTGACACCGATATTTTCAGCATAAATTGGGTCAAGCGCATGCTCTGCATCGATAAAAGCTGCCGTACCACCTGCTTTCTGACACTCTGCAATCACCTGCAATGTGAGGGTGGTTTTACCGGAAGACTCCGGTCCGTAAATCTCAATAACACGACCTTTGGGCAAACCACCTATTCCCAGTGCAATATCTAAGTTTAATGAGCCTGTCGATATAGCTTCGATATCCATAGGACCCGTATCGCCCATGCGCATGACCGAGCCTTTACCAAACTGACGCTCAATTTGAGAAAGTGCGGCGGCAAGCGCCTTTTTACGATTTTCGTCCATTATTGACCTCAAGTTGTTCTGTATCTAAAGATAATTGATTCATTTAGGCAGGATTATCACATTAATTATCGACACGGCATAGGCATAATTCGAGTCTATTTTGATGAATAGACAGAATCCAGAGCGGGTGATTGAATTAAGCCCTAAGACTTGATTATTTATTGATCAGATTCTAGTAAATCAATCATACCGGTGACAGCTTTAAGCGCCGCCTGTAAACGAATGTCTTCTCTATTACCCTCAAATAAATAACATTTAGAAAACACTTCTGATGACTTTGATTGCCAGGCCAGCCAGACAGTTCCCAACGGCTTTTCGATCGTGCCCCCATCAGGACCGGCAATGCCACTGATAGCAACGCCTATTGATACCGAGTTGCTGCGCAGTAAACCTGCTACCATCTCGACGACTGTTTGCTGGCTTACGGCACCATACGCCTCAAGTGTGGCGGCTGATACACCCAATATATCCATTTTTGACTGATTACTGTAGGTGACAAGCCCTCTGTCAAACCAGCTAGAACTGCCGGCAAGGTCTGTTGCAGCCTTAGCGACCCAGCCTCCCGTGCAAGACTCTGCTGTGGCCATTTTATAGTTTTTTACTATCAGCAACTTTGACAGAGCCAATATTGCATCAGAAAGCTGTATTTTTAACATTTAAGACCGAACCCTTAATATCTTATCAAAAGCTAATAATTCTTTTATAAAGTTCACATAAACAAATGATTATATTGATTTTTATCATAGTTAGTGTAGATTATTAGAGGTGGAATTTGCGCATTCTTTAATAGCCCAATTGTCAGAATAAAGTCACAGTTTGAGCTATATTTTATTGGTACATAAAGTCTAATCCATTATGGTATATGGTCTGACTGAGTAACCAGACAGTTGCTAATCATATAAGCACCTTAACCTTACAAGCAAATTTACTACCTGATAATCAATAAGAGCATCGACAGCGATATTATGAAAGATAAAAATAGTTTGCCGAACATTGATTTTCATACAGCTCCTGATAATGCTTATCATGCAGCAACAAAAGAGCCTGCGGTGAACGACGTTGATAATAAGCCGGAAAGTGAAGAACAACTTCTTAAAAGAATTCTTGGTGATCAATACAAACCTTTAGATTTTAACCATGATCTGGTTCATATAGAGACTCAAGAAAGTGATGATAATGCTAGCTCACAAAGCTTAAGCACCGACACCCCTAGTGATAAGCCTGAAGAGCTTAATGCCTACTCCCGGCACATTGCAGACAACACAGGCATCGAACTCGTAGAAGAGGTACTTGATCACGACCCCCTGTCAGTTCAGCCGGCAGATAATCACCCCGCTCTCGAAGCCACTAACAACAGCACTGATCAAGATGCCTTCGACAGCACTGATGAGAGCTCTAAAGCTGAACAAGAGATCACTCAAACAGCCTTTTCTAGGACTCTGTCAGAAGAGGACAAACTGCTTAGAAGTATTCTTGGTGATGACTATCAGCCATCAGTACCCATGACTAGCCACCTTAGCAGCACTATCGATAACCAGCCGTTACAGCCCCCTCTCCAAACTGAAAAAATCGATGAATTACTTCAACGAATTCTGGGGGATGATTATTATAAGCATCAAAAAGGTATCGCTGAAATTGATAAACCGCTATTAGCCTCTCTGACAAATGAAGCTATTGAGACGGATGCAATTGATGTAGAAAAGCTCTGTGAAAAATTAAATTCTATGTGGTCTGTCATTAGCATTGATCCGGAAATTAAAGAAAAATTAGAGACCTTATGGCGCATACTAAATACAAATGACACTGAGTTGTCATCGATATCAGATAGTCTTCATCTGTTCAATAAACCTCCCTATACACTCGCCGCTGATGAAGACAAAAATATCAACTTAGCCCAGGATGATATTTTTAGAGAAGTTTATGATCATCAGCCTTTCACGGAAAATACTGCGACAGATGATAGATATGAAGAAACAACAGCTGTAGATAACATTTTAAAAAACAGCGGGCTGGATAATCTCGCATCTGAGCCAGTGTCAGAGCCTGTCCTTCCTGCAGCTGACAATACTGAAACAAGCCGTTATAACGCAAGCCATTCAATTGAGATTGAGAGTTCGGAGACTCCGCTTGAACAAAACAATAATGAATACACGACAACAACCGAAACACTAACAAGTGATGATATCTCTGATCTATTATCGCCGGCTCAAGATAAAGCGGAAGCAGAGTTATTAAAAGCACTGGCAGCAGATACTGAAATTGAACTACATGATCTTATGGCAGATAAGCTATTTAAAAAAATCACATCCACTGAGTCTCTAGAAAAAGAATCAGACAACCTCCCCACTCCCGAACTCGAAGATACGTTAAATGTATTTACTGAAACCGGACACCTAACTGAAGCTACATCACAGCAAACAGAGGTGATAGCAAGCACTCTGTTTAAACCGATTTCAGACAGTGTATTGAAAGAAGCAACCCTTGCCGGATCACAAACTAAAACCGCCGGGAATATACTCGAGCCTGCATTTGAAAATACAAATTATACTCTTCCATCAAACAAATACATACCTGATCAGGTACTTAACCAGCAGGATAATTATGTCTCAAAAACCACAATTAAAGAAGTAGCAAAGCGCCCCGTTTCAAACGCTTCTGAAACACCTAATCATTACGCTAAGGACTTTAAATCCAGTTCCTCTTTAGCTGCGGCAAATCACAAACCAAGAAATAAAAACTTTGAAATAAAACCTGATTACAGAACGATCATAAAGAATAACGGCTCTCATATTCATGCCAAAAAAGAGAGATCAGGTAGCTATATTTTCTTGTCGGGCACAGTGTTTATTGCTCTGATGGTAACAGTCTTATTCATGATATTTAGCACTAAAAATCAGTCAAAACAGCTCGCATCATCGATAGACATTAACCCAGTGATAAAAGAGAGTGTCATACAATCTGTCGATTATTTAGCAGAAAGTAAATCTCAAAATACTGCAGCTATTGAACCCGGTCATGAGCATTCAATTTCTGATCAGCGCACAACACCAGACATTGCAGAAGCGGATACTGAACTGTCCGTATCAGATAACACTCCAACATCTACTAATGGTATTAATGAAAAACCGACAGCTAAGGTGATAACCGGTGCATTACTAGCGGACGATTTATCCGCTACAGCAGATACTGAAAACAACAAAGCAGAAAAAATAACTATAGAAGAGCCTCTTGATCAAGCATTTCAGCAGGAAATTATCAGCCAGGTCAAACAGATGAAAAAAGGCGAAGTCTTTACAAGCAAAGGTAACACCTATAGCTGGTCTCTGAATTTAGACTCTGTATATAAAACCAAAAAGCCTACTAAAGCAATGATAGACTCATTACATAGCAAAGATATCCCTGCGGAAGTAATGCTCGTTATGATTAATAAAAAATCGTGGTACAGGATCTGCATAACAGGATTTAGCAGCCGAGAGGATGCTATTGACTATATGTCGGTTGTCAGACAGCGAACTGATATCAATAAATATTGGATCAGTAAAAGCAGAAACACTTCTAAATAACTCTGGTTGTTTAAATACTTTCGTATGCCTTACTGAAACAAATATGCCATAAACCATAATGCATAACAAGGGAGTATTTATGACTCATAACTTGGTGACGAGGCTGCTTAATTACTTTCTACTTATTGCGATAGCAGCGATAATGATCGGTGTAGAATTTTTCTTTGAGATGCAAAGAGATGATCTTACTCAGGAGATCTGTAGCTTTTCACAACACCAAATAGTCAGCACAACAGAGCCTTCAAAAACAGATCATTCTGAGTCGCCGCTCATGCAGCTTAGAAATAAAATAGTTATTATGTTTGGTGTTTTAACTGTTGTAGTGGCCATTGTCATGACCATGTTTATAAAAAACATAACAATTCCACTACAAAAAATGTCAGATGCTGCTAAGGCAATTAATGAAGGCGACCTGAGCAGAGTTATCCATATAGACAGCAAAGATGAAATAGGAATGGTTGGCCAGGCCATTAATGAACTGACCAGCAATCTTCAGGAAGTTGCAAGCTTTAGTTGTGTAACAGCGAACCAGACACTTGATAAAGTGAATTTACTGGCCGATAAGCTTAAAATAAATACATCCTTTGAGATGAGTGATATTGAAGACATACGTGCCAGTCTTAATGCTCTTGTAGAGTTCTCTGACTCATTTCAGCTACTACACACCGACATAAAAAATGTTTCTTGAAGCAGGCTTAATTATAAGCGGCATCCTGATATCTGCTGCCGCCATGACAATTGGTATCGGGGGCGGCATCTTATGGACACCAATGCTCATTCTGGCTTATAACCTTTCGCCACAAGAAGCCATAGCAACATCGTTGCTGATACAGGTTGTTGGAATGGGCAGCGGTAGTATCGCTTATTACCGTGCCGGAATCACCAACATTAAATTATCGTTAATATTTATTGCAGTTGCCTTACCGGGTGTCATTATAGGCAGCTTTATTACGATTAATCTCGAGCAGAGTACCGTGCAAATGGCTCTCGGAATTATGTCGATGATGCTGGCTATTTTATTCGTCAATAGTCATGATGACATAAACCAAGGCCATAGTTTTAATTTCAGTAAAAAAGTTATTTTAAAACTACTCCCTATCCCTGCATTTTTTGGTTTTATACTGGGTACTCTTTCGTTAGGTATTGGTGAATGGTTAATACCAAGCCTGAGAAGTAAATTAAAAATTGACATGACAACCGCAGTAGCTACTGTTATACCGGTTATGTTTGTTCTGGTTACGATCGCATCGTTAATACACTGGAGCTTTGCAGAAGACTTTCACCTGCAATATTTCCTGTGGGGAGCTCTGGGTACATTTATTGGCGGGCAAATAGGTGTTCATATATCAAAAAGAGTTGATGAAAGAATGCTCAAACAAAGCTTTATATATCTAATGACATTAATTGGTATACATCTTATTTTTCAGGCAGTCTAAACAGATTTGCTTAGTCTATATGGAACACGACAATTAATTTTTTAGCACCGAGAGAACCGCTTTAAGTAAAGTCTCTTCTTTATAGGGCTTGGTAATATAGGCATCCGTTGAACTCATTTTACCCTTCATTTTATCCATTAAACTGTCTTTTGATGTAACCAGAATAATCGGTAACGATTTGAACCTTTCATTCTTTTTCAAAAGATCAACCACTTTATAACCATCAATCCCAGGCATGATTAAATCCAGAATAATTAAATCAGGGATTTCCTTATCAAGCATGTCCAGTGCTTCAAATCCACTGATTGCTTCAGTGACATCAAAACCATATTCAAGCAAAGGAGCAGACGCCGCTTTTCTCGCAATAATACTGTCATCTACGACCAATATTCTGCCTTGTACTGGCTTTGTTACTGAGCTTAACTTATCAGTCAAATCTGTAACCATACCTAGCTGGTCAGAGCTATTGCTTTTAATCGGTGTATTGATATCAAAATACTTAAAAAAGTCTTCATTAGACATCCTTGCAGAGCCCGCGTTTGCATAAGAGTTAGCAACTGCCCCCGGCTTCGCCGGCCTGAACATGAATCTTAGTTCTTCCAGTTTCTTAAGCTCTGGCAAAACCTGCATACCCCGGAATATGCCATAGTTTAAAGATACAATCTCAGCATTTTCTATTATTAGTTTTCCCCAGCCATCATCATTACCCATAATGACGACAGTACCATCCATATTAAAACTAATATATTCAGCAATAGCCTCTATGAAATGCTTTAATGTTTGTTTGTATTGCACTGATATTTCCCGTAATCAATCGTATTGAGCATATTGTTACTTTTGCGGTAGTCTTACTGTTACCTGGGTGCCGGTATTCAGTTCACTGTCTATCCAGATATTGCCATGACACTTTTTAAGAAGATCGTGGCAAATCACCAGACCGATACCAGTTCCCGCTTCTCCGGCTGTCCCCCTTGTTCTTTCATGACGCCCTAATTGAAAGATACTTTCAAGTCGTTCTGTTTCGATGCCAACACCTGTATCTCTGATAGTGATTAATACTGCATTATCAACATTTGACACTTCCGATTTGATAACAACCTTACTCTCTTTATGACTAAATGAAACTGCATTAGATAGTAAGTTAATTGCAATAATACGAAGATACTCCTCGTCAAAATAAGCAGTATGATCTGGCGCAATATTATTGATTATAGTAATAACTTTGTGCTTATTTTCAGCCTGAACATGACTCACTACTTCATCAAAAATCGGTAATATCTGCACTGTCCTTAGTGTCACAGGTAATTCATTGTTTTGTAATGCTGACCAGTATTTTAATTTAAGTGAAATATTATCCAGATAATCTGCTGCCAGATACGCCGAAGAAATGTAGTCCAACATCAGCTCAGGATCTAACGCTCTTGATGGCTTGTCCATTTCCTTTAACAGTGACCTTAAGCCGACGATAGGTGTACGCAGGTCTTCGGAAATTATGGAAATAAATTTATTTTTTGCAGCATCTTGCTGCAAAAGTTTTTGTTCTTGCATTCGCAGCTTGATCTGCGTTTTAACACGGGCGTTAACTTCTTCAAAGTTAACCGGTTTTGTAAGGTAATCAGCCCCGCCCACATTAAATCCTTTAACGATACTTTCTATATCGATTTTAGCCGTTATAAATATAACTGGAATGTGAGATGTGGCAGGCATTTCTTTTAATTTTTCACAGACCTGATAACCATCTAAACCTGGCATCATTATATCGAGCAGTACCAGATCTATATCATAGTCCTGACACAAACCCAGGGCGGTTTGACCATTATCTGCGGTTAAAACCTTATAATCTTCGGCCTGCAAAAAGCGTTCAAGCACGCTGATATTTGATGGGTAATCATCTACGATTAAGATAGTTGCTTGTTTCTTTTTATCCATACTGGTCTTCTGTGGTATTCCTGTAATATTTCAGGCTAGCTTGTAACATTTATGCTGACTTAATATAAATTAGAGCAATGTCATCACTTTTGCCATTATTATATATTATTCTAGTTATCAGGAAATGAAATAATACTTTCAACCGTCGTGATATCAGTTACATTGGCAGACCTTGCAAACTGATCATTTACGAGGCCTTCAATATTGCTATCCTCAACCAGTTTAAACCTCTGCATCTGCTCAGCCATATATTTAAATTCTGTTACTATGGGCACATACTTATTATAGACAATCCGGTTTTCAGGTGTTGTTAGTGCATACTTAACCAGATCTTCAGACTGGTTCCAGTACTTAACGGCAATTTTAATTGCACTTTGAGTATTTTTCTGGCTCCATAAACCTGAGCGTGCTGCACTTTGTACAAAGCGCTGTACGATTTCAGGGTCTTTATCAATTAAACTCTGCCTGACAACAACCAAATTACACATAAAGTCAGGCCATACATCTTCAACATATTTAACCAAAGTGGAATCACCGCTTTTAAGTGTCTTAGCTGCAAACGGCTCACCAACATAGTAAGCATCCAGCGAGCCACTTGATAATGCGGATGCCATATCCGGAGGATTCATTTCTACAACCTTAATGCGACCGTTTAAGCCACTATCTTCAATCAGTTGTAAAATACTTAAATTATGACCGGAATAACGCATCGGTACAGCTACGGTTTTATCGATTAAATCTTCTATGCGAGTGACTTTTAAGTCTTTTCTTGCAACCAATGTACTTTCATGTCGATTACCAATATAAACAACCCGGACGTCTTCGCCTTGCTGTTTTAACACAATAGACAATGGTGCAATCATAAATGCGACATCAATTTGTTCGTTACGCAATGACTCAGCCATGTCAGCAAATGATGAATATTTTATCGCTTTATAGCGAATATCTCCTGTCGATTTACTGACATGATCCAGAATGGGTGCAGCAAGATTGGTAATAACCGGCATATATCCCATTGAGATTATTCTTCGTTCACTATGCTCTGTATTTAATAAAAAATGCATATAGGAAATGAAAAAAAGCCAGATAATTGCTCCTGAAAAAAGCACCCACACAAGCGGGACTGATTTGAGCTGGTAAGATATTTTATGCAACATAGCTCACACCAAGCTCCATAAATACTTCATCACGTAACTCTCTAAGACCAGGTTCTTTTTCGATGTTACGAGGACGAGAAAAGTTAAGCTTTCTTTCCATGGTGACTCTTGCTGGTTTCTCATTCATAACGATAATTCGGTCTGCCATAATTAACGCATCATCAATAAAATGCGTTACCATCACCATGGTTTTACCTATAAAGCTATGCATATTAATGACTTCTTCACGTATTTTTAAATGTGTAAGGTAATCCAGTCCTGTAAATGGCTCATCCATATAAAGCACATCAGGATTAACAGCCAGTGCCCTGCCTAATTCTGCCCGCCGCTGCATACCACCTGAAAGCTGGCTTGGATAGTGATGCTCAAAACCAGTCAGCTCAACCATGTCGATGTACTCTTGGATGGTCTCTGTTTTTTCAGCTTCATCTTCAATATGGCGCAAACCTAATTCAACATTTTGCCACACCGTCATCCATGGTAATAATCCATTCTGTTGAAAAACATAAACATGATCAGGGCTAGTCTTAAATGTCTCTTGACCATCAATCAGAATTTTACCTGTTGTTGCCCGATCAAACCCCGCCATTATTCTTAATAATGTAGATTTACCGCAGCCCGATGGTCCCAGAATACAAACCATTTCGCCATCTTCAAATTCCATATTGATATCATCAAACACTTTAATTACTTGGCCGGCCTTTTCAGGATCATTAATATCACGCTTTTTTGCGCGCTTATTAACGTAGCTCTTGCTAAGCCCTTCAATTTTAATAGAACCCATTGTAAACCTTCTTTAAGAGTGTTGCTTTGCAGCCATGATGAAACCGAGTCTGCCTAATTTATACATAATAATATCTAACAGCAATCCAATAATTCCTATAACAATCATTGCCACCATGACATAGTCCATGCGCAGAGCATTTCTGGAATCAAGAATCAGATAACCTAATCCTGACTGCACTGCAATCATTTCAGCCGCCACGACAACAAGCCAGGCAATGGCAATCGTTAAACGTAAAGCAGTTACCACTTCAGGCAATATTGCTGGCACTACAATTTTGGTAATCATTTCAACTCGAGACAAGTTAAAATTTGACGCCACCTGAAAATAAATCGGGTTTATTGAGCTAACCGCAATTGCAGTAGCGACAACAATAGGGAAAAAACTTGAAAGAAAAATAAGAAAAATAGCGGGGTTATCACCCAAACCGAACCATAGCATGGCTAGTGGTATCCATGCTAACGGAGAGATTGGACGAAGAAACTGAATGATCGGATTTAAAGCGTATGATACCGCCTTAACCCTGCCAATAAGAATACCTAGCGGAATACCTACAATGGCCCCCAGATAGAAACCGATAGTCACACGGTATAAGCTGGCAACGGAATGATTAAATATTGAGCCATTCGCGACAAGCTCAAAAAAACTGTTGAGAACAGGCAGCGGTCCCGGAAATACCGACTCACTCCAGCCACTATACATTGCAACTAACTGCCATATTATGATAACTACTGAGAATGAAATCAGTGGATATATAAACTTTTTACTTAAAGCCATATTGGTTAATTCATTAAAAAGGGATTAATTTAGGGCTATAATTTCTTTTGCTAAATTATAGTACTGTCTGCCAGCACGACTTTCCTTATCATAAAAAATAGTTGGTTTGTGAACAATCTGCGATTCACGCACTTTTGAATCCTTTTCTATCATTGTTGTAAAGACATGTTCGTTGTATTCATCCTTCAGTTTTTTGAGTACTACTCGCGAAGCCGTATCATTAGCTTCAAACATTGTAATGGAGATCCTGTAATCCAGTTCGTGGGCCGACTTATCACGAATAACCTTAATCATATTTGCAATATGTGCCACACCTTGCATTGAGAGGTATTCACACGGTGTCGGGATAATCGCAAGATTTGAAGCCAGCAGGGCATTAAGTGTATAAAAATCACCGGATGGTGGCGTATCTATAATGATGTAGTCAAAATAGTCAGCAATGACCTTTAATTTATCTCTTAATAAATATTCAAAATTTTCGTTCTGGATATGTGTTTTCGAGAGCAGTGCCATTTTACTATTAGAAGGTAATAACCAAACATTAGATTGTGTTTTAACAATATACTCGGCAATGCCCACATCTTTAGACTGAATCACCTCGAAAAATGATTTTGCATCTTTATATCCCATCAGCAGACTAAGGTTAGCCTGGATATCAAAGTCTATAATAAGCACACGTTTTTTCAGTAAACTCAGTGAAACACCAAGGTTCAGAGATGTAGTTGTTTTAGCTACACCACCTTTCTGATTGCACACCGAAATAATTTTAGCACTATGATGCCGGTCTGCTGTATCTATCCCATCGATAACGACAGAGTCATTATTTATAGCAGGATTACTTTCGACACTTGACTGCGACACTTGCTTGCGCACAACAAAAACATTTTTACATTTAGAACAGCGAACACTGGTTTCATTTTTTTTAATAACGCTTTCGTTAATATTGTAACGAGCATTACAGTTATCGCAGGTTATAATCATCTCAGTCACCCTGCCCGTTTGAAACAATTGAATCAATCATAGCAGCCAGCTGATTAGCATTTGTAATCTTATCAACAACACCGTTCTGAATAGCCGTATGTGTAAGATTCGGGTAAACACAGGTTTCTGTTGACTGAGCAATTGTTACACCGCCCTTCTCTTTAATCGACATAAAGCCCTGACTGCCATCATCACCAATACCCGTTAACAAAACACCGATTGCATTGTCATTAAAAGCTTCTGCCGCTGATGTAAAAAGGTCATTTAATGGTCGCTCCGGCTTTTCACCGAGTGACAGACAAAATTCATCATTCAGATTACTCTTAACAGTCAGTGGTTCATTATATGAACAGACATAACAAACACCCTGCTCCAGTACAGCACCTTCAATACCAACTTCAACACGCCATGGTGTGTAGTCATTAAACTTTGCAACAAACGCAGGTAATATTTTTTGTGAAATTTCCTGAACGACAACCACTGCAGCAGGGAGGTCAGGTGAAAGCTGCGACATCAGATTAATAATGGTATTGGGTCCACCTAGCGTTGTTCCAATTGCTATAATATATTCGAGCGGGCGAAATTCATAACGTTCTGACAAGCGATCACGAGAATCAAGCTTACAGACACGTACCCTCCTGACTTTCTCAATATCTTCATCGGCAGCAATTTTTACTCTGTCGATAATTTTATTACGCTCATTATGAATATCATGTGAGATAGCACCGGATGGCTTTGGCATGAAATCAACGACACCAAGGCGCAGCGCTTCAAACGTGATTTCACCATGATTAAACAGGGAGCTCAGCATAACAATCGGAACCGGTGACTCAATCATAATATGCCGTACGGATCTGATACCATCCATAACAGGCATATCAACATCTAATGTAATAACATCAGGGCTTAATTCTTTTATTTTTTCAAGTGCTTCCAGACCGTTTTTAGCATATCCAACCACATCAATATCCGGGTCTGAACCCAGCATTTCAGTCAGAGCTTTAACCATAAAAGAAGCATCATCAACAATCAGAACTCTTATTTTATCTGTCATAGAATCTCAAACATTAATTAAATCAGGCATAAACAAACTGAATAAGTTAGAAAACATTATTCAGACTTAAGTTTTTTTCTTAAATTTTCTTTCAGACGCCTTGTCTGTTCTCTTTGCTTTTTGGCCTGTCTCTCGGCAGTCAGTCTGACCAGCTCATAAACATCCAGTATAAGAGAAATTCTGCCATCACCGATAATCGTTGCTCCAGAAAAGCCACTCTTATCCTGTACATAATCTACCAGCGGTTTGATTACAACTTCATCCTGCCCCATCATTTCATCTACGACAAAACCAACTCGTTGTCCGCCTGAACTGACAATGACAACATATAATTTATTTGTATTTGCATCAGAATCAATATTAAAGATATGTGACAATCTGAAAACAGGCAGCGTTTGGCCACGCAAATAAATAACTTCTACACCTTCAACTGTCGATATTTCCTCTACATTTATCCGCACACTTTCGTCTACGTTTGCTAATGGAATAGCAAAAACATCATTACCTGTGCGAATCATCAGCGCATGAATAATCGCAAGTGTAAGCGGAATCTTAACCCGCATTCTGGTTCCTGCACCCGGTTTAGTATCTATTACCAATGAACCATTTAGCTTTTCGATGTTTTTACGAACCACATCCATTCCAACACCACGACCCGAGGTACTTGACACTTTACCCGCTGTAGAGAACCCTGCCGTAAGAATGATTTTGTTTATGTCAGGCGCTGACATTCTCTCTAACTCATCAGCCGAAAATAAACCTTTTTCTATTGCCTTACTCTTGATCTTTTGATGATCAAGTCCACGCCCGTCATCCGTTACTTCGATGACTATATTGTTACTTTCCTGATAGGCATTCAGCATTAAGTTAGCTTCAGCCTGCTTACCTAGCAGTTTACGCTCATCCATCGTTTCAATACCATGATCGACGGCGTTTCTAATAATGTGCACTAACGGATCTGAAAGTTCTTCAACAATCATCTTATCGAGTTCAGTCTCCTCACCTTTTACAATCAGGTTTACTTTTTTAGCTGAGTTATGTGTCAGATCATGAACCAGTCTGGGGTAACGATTAAATATCTGGGAAATGGGCAACATACGCATCTTCATGACACCTTCCTGGAGTTCATTAGATGTTCTTCCTAAACCGGAGATCGCTTCACCCAAACGATAATTAAATGTCCGGAGCATTTTCAGTTCTTTCTGATCAAGATTGAGTGATTCTTTTAAGTATCGCTGTAAGGTACTAAGCTCATTTTGTAACTGAACAAAATAAGAGCGATCTACAACAAGTTCACCGACCTGATTCATTAGTGTATCGATCTTATCGGAGTCAACTCTGAGGCTCCTTTTTGTTTTGTTTTCTTTATTTTCACGCTGCGACCGCCTTTCTTCAAACAGACGCCTCTCTTCAGAAATAACGCGCCTGTCAGCGTATGTACGCCGCTCTGGCACAACCTGTTTAAGCGGTTTTTTTGCCGGTGTTTGCTGAACCTGGGTCGCCGTATTTGTCTCTTTTGTAGCCGAAGAAACCATGACATCGTATACTTGATTTAATGTTTCATACTCTGCTTTAGTTACCTCATGGATTGGCTGACTCAACGCAGTACTTAACTGTCCAAATAATGCATCATCGATCTGACTGTTAATAGATTCATCCAGTGCAGCACTTAATTCGTCGATAGCCGAAGCATCTGTTGATGGGACAGGTATATCATCTGTAATAACAGGGGCTGGCGTCTTCTGGAGTTCATTATCGGTAGTACTTACAAAAGCAACATCAGGAAAAAGCTGTTTTAGTTCTGCAAGATAAAAATCCATAAAGGACAGGCTAACTTCATCACCCTTGGCGTAAGCTTTTGCAGCCTGTGTCAACGTTTCAGACCACCCTGCATAGAACTCTGAAACTTCTTCATAGCCCATATAGTTAGCTGATGACGTTAGTTTATCGATAATGCCGATTGTGCTCTGTATATGAGATGCATTATTGACTGTGTCAGACGGCTCTTGAAACATCTTCTCTAAAGCAGATACACTGTCTTGCAATTGTTTAGTGAAAATAGAAAATAACTCTTCATCATTTTCTTCTTGTATACCGACACCCGAAATTGATTTTTTTACTTCCTTAGGCATATCACTGTCAGGTGATATATCCGCTGATTCAGTCGACTGGGGATTAGTTTCAGTGTCTTTATCCTGTTTTAGCTGCGGGTAAAACTGCATTAGCTCAGCGAAATAAAACTCCATAAAAGACAAAGAAATCTCTTTGCCTTTTGTCAGTTCCTTTAATGCCTGTTGTATGGTTTCAGCCCAGCCGCTACAAAATTCAGCAATTTCTTCGTAGCCCATGTAGTTAGCTGATAATCTAAGCTTTTCGATGGCATCAAAGCAGCTTGTTAAACGCTGCTGCTTATCTTCCGAATTATCAATATTATCCAGTGCACCTTTAATAACAGAAGACTGTGTATTCACTTGATTGAGGTAGATCGACAATAGCTCTTCGTCATTTTCTTCACTTAAATCATTATTCTGTGATTTAAGTGAAGCATCAAGTGAGGTCATAGCAGTTGTCTTAGTTATATCTTGCTGAGTAAATTCAGATGTACCTTCAAGCGCTGTTCCGTCCAGGATAGATGATAGTTTATCGAGCAGATCATCAACAGAAGACTCTTCTGTCTGTGTTCGTTCGAGCTCTTTTACCAACTGAATAATCCGGTCTCTGGCTTCTATTAGAGTCTCTATGATAAATGGAGTTGCGACCATTGTTGCATCACGTAATTTATCCATCAGATCTTCGAGCCGGTGAGTCAGCTCCGATATTCTCTTTATGCCAATAAACTGAGCAGAGCCCTTGATTGTGTGAACAGGCCTGAATAACTCATTCAGAATCTCAAGATCATCCGGGCTCTCGACTAACTGAAGTAGCAGAGTCTCCATCTCTTCGAGATGTTCTGTGGCTTCGACAATAAAATCGGGAAGCTGTGATAATTCAATTTCACTCATTTATTTTTCCATAATTCAGTGTACTAATACTGTCTGATCAATTAAAAACAGCAACAGAATCATTACTTTTGAGCTAACTCTAGTATTTGATCCGGATCATGTTTATTGGCAAGGCCTATTGCACCAATACGATCAACCTCATCCCGGTATTTTTCTTCATCAAGGTTTGAAAGAATCAGAATCCGGGCAGCCTTATCAAACTCGAGGATTTCTTTTGCTGCTGTTAAACCGTCCATACCGCGCATAGTGATATCCATCGTCACAAGGTCAGGGTTTAATTCTTTATACATTTCTATAGATTCAAGACCATTGCTTGCCAAACCTATAATCGAGTGCCCTGCTTCCTCAAATATTTTTACAAGCATTTTTCTCATAATAGTAGAGTCATCTACAATTAATATTGTCTGAGTCATTATTTAGTAACCTGTTTAGAAGTCTTTTTAATATCCATCAAATCATATCGTTTTCAGTTAGTATCAGCGCATCATCATCCATTTCTTTTAGTAGTTTCTGCTCTTCATTAAACAGTACTAAGTCAAAATCAAGAATAATGATGAGTTTGCCTGCTATCTCACAGACTCCCTCTATATACTGGCTTTCAAGACCTGAAACAATAATTTCAGGTGCCATTTCAACACGCGCCTCTTCAATCTTTAAAACCTCTGTTACCTTATCAACTATAAAACCGACGACTTTGTTTTCGATATTTAAGATCAGAGTCCAGCATTTCTTTTCAGAGGTTTCTTTATTGTAAAGATTAAGGCGTTTACGTAAATCAATAACCGGCACGATATTGCCACGAAGGTTAAGTACACCTTCAATGAATTCAGGTGCATTTGGAACCCGTGTAACATTCGCAGAGCGAAGTATCTCCTGCACCATTAATATATCGACACCAAAATGCTCATTTGCCACGCCAAAGCCAACAAGCTGCACAAGGCCTTCATCTTCTGAGTCTTCAGCCTCATCGATGTTAAAATTATCTGACATTATGGAATTCTCCTCAGTTACAGGGACAACATAAAACTATTGCTGAACAAAATTTTATATCCGGTTGTCCCTTCATCATGATGTTGCAATTTAGAATTTGAACTGCGAAATCTTAGCTGTCAAATCATCTGATTGCTTTTTCAATGATTCAGTAACCTGTACAACCGTACCGGCACCTTCCACGGTTTGTGTTGCAGCTTGCGCTGATTCACTTGACAGTTTAATGATAGCTTTGGCACGCTGCGCCTGCATCTCGGTCATCTGCGTCATCTCAACACCCCGTTTAACAACGCCATCCATGTCTTGTGAGATATCTTGTACGCTTCGGCCTGAATCGATGATCAGGTTGACGATCAATTTGGCAAATTCTTCCAGCTTGTTCAGTGCTTCTTCTGCTTCTCTTCGACGCTGTCCCTGCTCATTTGCCATTAAACCGATCTTCTGAGCCATTTCATTCAGTTCTTGCATCAAGTTCTGGACATCATTGGTACTCATTGTCAGCGTTGAAGACGCCGCATTGATCGCGTTGATTGCTTCAATGTTTAACTTACCACCTTCATCAATCCTTGCCAGTGCTGCCTGTGACTGATCCGAAAGCTTTACACCCTCGATTACGTTAGAAGATGAATCTTTAATTAACTGGGTAATCTCCTTAGCCGCTTCTGATGAGCGCTGAGCGAGTTTACCAACCTCGTCCGCAACCACCGCGAAGCCTTTACCATGTGCACCGGCTCGGGCCGCCTCTACTGCTGCATTAAGTGCCAGTAAGTTAGTCTGTTCTGCGATCTCTGTGATTACACCAATGATTTCAGAGATCTGGTCGGATGATTCAGCAATCTTACGCATACCCTGTACGGATGCTTCTACCGATGTACGGCCTTCTTCTGCTGCTATTAATGCCGCATTACCATATTCACTGGCCTTGATTACAGCGCCACGCATCTCATCCACCGCTTCGGCCATTTCATTGATCGAACTGGTTACCCGGACAACCATGACGCCCTGATTTCTCGCGTTATCCACAACCTTGGCACCTGTTTCACCCATGGTACCTACGGTATGCAGTGCGGTGGTTACCTCGTTATCCTGATCTTTGGCCGCTTTTTCAACGTTCTGCATTTTCTCTAATAAACCTTCGATGGTTTTCTGCGAGGTTTCCGCTGCCGTCGCCTGTCCAGCCACCGCTTGTGATACCAAAGTAGCTGTATTACCCATGTCGGTGATTACTTTTTCAGATGTACGACTACGTTCAAGCTCACCCTGCGCCCTTTGTCTGTTTGCGCCAGCTCGTTGTGCCACATCGTCTGCTCCTGATGTTACTTCTTTTGTAGTAGTAACCACTGAGCCGATAATTTCACGGAAGTTTTTAAGTAATGAATTCAAGGCATGTGATGTCTGGCCTATTTCATCTCCGCTACGTACCGGTACCTGAAGTGTCAGGTCGCGAGTTTCATTAATGTGACGTATGGTTTCGGTCATTTCACGAACAGGGCGGGTAATACCCCGGATAACAATAAAACTTAATACTAATAGCAATGCAATCGCCGATGGTAATGCGATAAACATTGTATTTATTGCCTGAGCGATGATTGCGTGCATCTCAGCCGTTGCAGTTTTAGTTTGTGACTCTAAGCTTTTAGTCAAGTCTGTCAGTGCCTTTAAAAATGGCCCGTCATTTATTTTTACAATCGCATCACGCTCTTCTGCTGTCTTGCCTTCATTAACCAGCCTTTTGACGTCATCATTCGCTTTACCATAAGTACTCAGCAGCTCAGATAAAGCCGTTAAAGCTTTATCTTCGACCTGATTTACACCCAGAGCCCGGTATGCATCAAGTGCTTTTTTTGTAGCATTTGCAAGCTCAATATACTGTTCGTGATATTTATGCTGCCCACGTAGCACGTAGTTTTTAAATACGTGAATACCACCTCCATAGCCTATGTCTTTACGTATCTCGACCAGATGGGCCTCTTTCTTATATACACCGGAAATAAACTCATTCCATTGTTTATCAGCTGTAGTCAAACTGAAGTACGCCATAACACCGATGACAATTAGCACGACGGCTGCCACCAGAGTCAGACCGGAAAGCTTTACGCCCAGTCCTATATTTTTAAACATGAGCAATCTCCTTACTTATACGAAAAGTATTTTTATTAGTAACAGGGAAATGATGAACACACCCTGATTCAGAATTTGTTTGTCCAGTGAAATGAGTCCGCACTGTTTCAATCTCCGCTTAACTGTCTATTTTTAAAAACCATAAAGCTGGTTGTATTTTAACCAGCACACTATTTTTCACTAATCTGGTAGCATATTTGGCAATTCAGACCCACTTTTTCTAATTCCTGTTGATATCAGTCTAGTTGACCAGTTTATTAATGCCAGCCGCTATTCTTGAATCTGTTTCTACAATAGCTACCTGGCTTCTTGACATCGCTATTTCAACCATTTCATTACAGAGGCAGCTACTTGGATCCTGAGCAAGTGCCGTTCCACCTACTCTAATTATCTCTTCAAGCCCTTCAGCACCATCCTCTCCCAAACCTGACAGTATGACGCCTACGGCATGATCTTTAATAGATTCAGCTGTGGAAAAAAACAGCATATCAATAGCACCGCGACGATTTATAAAAGGCGCAGAGCTGATATGCAAAACATAGTCTTCGAGCTCACTATGGACACTCATATAATTATCACCAGAGCTAATATAACAACATCCAGGCTTAATGACTTCGTTATGCGCTGCATGTTTAACCTCGACCTGACTATAGCTGTTTAAATAACCAATAAACGCATCAACAAATTCTGTAGGTACATGCAGTGACACCAGATAAGCAACGCCGGGAGAGCTGCTCAGTTGCGGGATAATTTTTAACAGCGCGCCATAACCACCTTCAGCTGCGCCCAATGCAACTAAGTGATGACAATGGTTATTATTAAAATCAGCTTTTGTTTGTTCATTACCAGATTTGTGACGGATATACTTTATCGCACCTAACTCGACTTTAGCTGCGTACTCTACTCTACTTCGGATTGCCTGCTTTTGTTCTTCAAGGCTAATATCGGATATCGCGGATGGCTTGGAGATAAAATCAACTGCTCCATAACGCAGGGCATCAAAGGTAATTTTCGCACCCTCCTGAGCCAGGCTGCTTAACATAATCGTAGGTACAGGCTGATCAATCATTATCCGCTTAAGTGTACTAATGCCATCGAGCTCTGGCATATTAATGTCCAGCGTTATGACATCTGGCTTAAATACATCGAGTAATGCAAGTGCTTCAAAACCATCAGACGCCGTTTCGATCATGATATTTTCATCATCAGCAAAAATACCGACGAGAGCATCTCTCATCAGCTTTGAGTCATCGACAATCAGTAACCGCAATGCACTTTCCATCGTTTTTATATAACTTTTATTGTCTAGCAATTTATTACAATCTTAGCCGTTAAAAAACGGTGCTAAGCCGGACATATATAGGACACATCCTGACTGTTAGATGCATTTTATATAAACATTTATTGATATTTAACATTAGACAATCTTAGTATAAAAAAAGAGTCTAGTACAAATAATCTGAGAATTTTTTTCAAAATCGGTTGTTTTTTAACCAAAAAAAACATACTTTAACTTAACACGATAAATTATTGTTTTATTTGGAAATAACTATCTAAGATATACTCGATAAATAAAAGTAAAAAAAACCAAGGACATCAAATACTTAATTGTGTCCGGTTGAATCATCCAGACAAACAAGCGGATTCATTAAGTCAACTGATGATAAATTGACAGGTTAAATTTAAAAAAAGACTGGCTTAGAATAATTGCGATACTTAGGCTTGCTTTTATATATTTTAGTCTGATCTACAGGCACCAGCTACCTACAAAAACTTGAAATCGGCTGCAATTACCCCAGTATTTAAAAGGATACTCTTTAATGATAAAGCTGTAAACAACAGCAGTCTCCGTTTTGACAGAAAATGGTTTAATTGACTTCAAATACGATAATGAGAAGCCAGACTGGACTGGCTGTCGCAGCCTTTCGGAGAGAAAGAATTCATTGACTCAGAATTTCGCATATTCCTTATGCATCAATTTAATACTGAACTAAAAGCAAAATAGCCATCGTGGCTTGTTGACAGCAACGATGGCTTTTTGATTAGGCATAAACTTTTATTTACAGGGTTAGTTAATACCGGCGGCGTTAACAGTGGCTGTATATTTTTGATCCATTACCAGAATATGCTCCTTTAACCAGTCAATACCTGTCTTAGTCACTTTAGGAACTACAAAAATAGCCATACCAGAAGCAGCTTCTTCTTGATATTCAACCATCTTGTTAACGAAATTGACATGCGATCTTTTCTGACTGTCCAGTGCTGAATAATTAACACGCTCCAGCATTTTCTCTTCTTCTCCAAAGTGGTAACGTGTGTAATCAATCAGCTCGCTAATTTCTTTAGTTACAACCTCTTCCCCTGTTCCCGCTTTAGCCGCTTCGTGGAGTTTGTTTAAAATATCAAACAGCTTTTTGTGATGATTATCCATCGCAAGTACATTAACACTGTATTCATCTTTCCAGTTAAATAAAGCCATAGCTTATCTCTTTTGTCATATAATTTTAGTCAGTGTAAGTTTGAGACTGATGCCATCCGATTGCCTATTCAAACTTTTCTTCAATTTAGATGTTATAGTCCATAACCTAAAAACTAGTACAATATAAATTAAATTTCAATATAATTTAAACAGAACGTCACATATTATCAACCTATCGTCCAATATTACTGAGTCTTGCTAAGTGAATCTACAAATAAAATCCGGACACGGCCTCATCAGAAGAACAACCATTGACTTAAACGAGGATGATTTCAAGCGAAACCTGATCGAGCAGCTACAAAAACTGACTAATGAGATGAAGCCTGATAGGGTATCTGATTCTGATAATGCAATACAGCTGTTAGAACAGCTAGCTGATAAATCTGCCCACAATACTCTATTAACCCAGGTAATGAGCAACTGTTTCGAACAGGCCATATCAGAATATATTGACTCAAAAATTGTAGGGGAAGCTGTATTTGAAATTCTGCAAATGACGCCGGGGAACGGATTAAAATTTAGCGCCAGCTTTGACGTATATCCTGTCATTAATCTACCCGACCTAAAGACATATGAGTTCAGCCAATTGGTCGCCAGCATCCAGCAGCAGGATATTGACCGAACGCTATTATCATTACAACGTCAATTGCAGGAATGGAAAATAGTCGATAGAGCGTCATTACCAGGTGACAGCGTTATCATCAACTATCAGGCTCAAAACATGGGTAAAGCCTTCGCCGGTAAAGCCATGCGCGTGGAACTGACTGACACCGCTAATGATAGTTTTCAGGGTTTTGAAAAAGGCTTAACAGGCGTGGCTGCCGGTCAAAAAACAACGATAGACATTACTTTTCCAGAAGACAATTACCCGGAGTCAGTGGCGGGGAAAACAATTGTTTTTGATGTGGAGGTACTACAGGTTGAAGCTGAAATACTGCCTGAAATTGACAGCGAGTTTGCAAAGAGTCACAGCATAGCAGACGGTTCGATAGAGTCACTACGGCGGACAATTGGACAAAATATGGATACCCACCTGCAGAAAGTTATCCGTATGAAAAATACACTGAATTTATTTTCCGAGATTCTGACTAATCACCCTGTCGATAGCATTCCTGAAACACTGGTCAATCAAGAAATACAACGACAGGTATGTGATCCATGTGAAGAAGTAGAGGGAGTTGAAAGCTATCAAAGAGCAATGGATCCCGCAGATTTTACCGAACTGGCACAAAATCGGGTCAAAAGAAGTCTGCTAATTTATGAGTTAGCCCGTGAATTTAAAATCACCCCTGACAGCAATGAAATCAGACTAAGACTGGAAGACCTTGTTGAAGAGTACCCGGAAAAGGAGCGTATTATTGACTGGTTTTATCAGGACAAACTTCGACTGGCAGGCATCGAATCCGATGTACTTGGCGAACAGGTTGCAGACTGGATCTTTGAAAACTTCAAAACACGACAAGTTGAAACAACATACGCTGCGTTGATGGACTTTTAATTTCAGGCTAATGTATTAGCATAACCAGTGTTGAGTTTAACCCTGCACAATATCCCAGCAATAAAAAACTGTATAATAACTAATCAATTTTTTATTACTGGGATACACAAGCCCATAGTCCGCTTATTGCAAAGATCGTTATAAATATATCAGCAGCTTGTTTAAGTTTCTTGTAAAATTTACTGATGACAGAAACTCAAATTAAAACAGCAAAAGCCACTACACACACACCTATGATGCAGCAATATTTTGGCATCAAGGCGCAATATCCGGATACGCTTCTATTTTATCGCATGGGTGACTTCTACGAGTTATTCTTTGATGATGCCGTGATGGCCGCCAAGCACCTTGACATAACCCTGACAGCCAGAGGTAAAGCCAATGGCAACCCTATTCCGATGTGCGGTATTCCCTATCATGCGGCCGAAAACTATTTAGCTCGCCTTGTACGTAAAGGCATATCCGTCGCCATCTGTGAACAAGTGGGTGATCCTGCCACCTCTAAAGGGCCGGTAAAGCGCGAGGTTGCCCGCGTATTAACACCCGGCACACTGACTGATGAAGCCTTATTAGATGAGCGCTCTGAGAATCTGCTACTGTCAATCCATAGTGTCAATGACAAGATTGGACTGGCCTTTCTGGAAATGAGCTCGGGACGTTTTAGCGTGCTTGAGGTTGATCATGAAAGCGCACTGACGGCCGAGCTTGAGCGTCTGAAGCCTGCTGAAATTTTGCTCAGTGAGAGTGATCCTCTGGTCACCACGCTGAGTGCCAGTTACCCGATAAAGAGGCAGTCACCCTGGTATTTTGATATAGATACCGCTGTCCAGCAGCTCACTTCGCAGTTTAAAACCCGCGACCTTTCCGGTTATGGCTGTCAGGATTTAAGCGCGGCTGTTATGGCCAGCGGCTGTCTATTGCAGTATGTCAAAGACACTCAGAAATCAGCCCTGCCTCATATCACCGGGCTGCAAACCGACAGCACTGAAGACGCCATTGTTATGGACGCGGCGAGCCGGCGCAACCTTGAGCTTGAGTTAAACATGGCCGGTGAAAAAGATAATACTTTGGCCTCCGTACTCGATCGCACAATGACAAGCATGGGCAGTCGCTGCTTACGTCGCTGGCTAAAGCGCCCCTTACGCGACCAGAAAGTCATTCGCGACCGACATCAGGCCGTAGAAGAGTTACTGCACAACCTTAACTTTCAGGATGTACAGGCACTGTTAAAGCCCATTGGCGACATTGAACGTATTTTAAGCCGCATCGCACTTAAATCGGCCCGCCCACGGGATTTATTTACCCTCGGATTATCACTGCAGCAGTTGCCCGAGTTACAAGCCATACTTAAAGAGTACAGCAGTCTCAATCTCAAACTCCTGTCAGATAGCATTGGTGAACATCCCGCTGTTTGCGGACTGTTACAAACAGCCATCATTGAAAACCCACCCGTCCTGATCCGTGATGGTGGTGTTATTGCCGAGGGCTATGATACAGAGCTCGATGAACTCAGAAACCTTAGCCAGAATGCAGACCAGTTTCTGCTCGACCTTGAAAGCAGAGAGCGTGAGCGCACAGGCATCAGCACACTTAAAGTGAGCTATAACCGTGTGCACGGATACTTCATTGAAATTACTCATGCACATGCGCATAAAATTCCCGATGATTATACCCGCCGGCAAACCTTAAAAGGTGCTGAGCGATACATTACGCCTGAACTGAAGTCATTTGAAGATCAGGTTCTCAGTGCTCGCGAGCGCTCGCTAGCCAAAGAAAAGCAGCTGTATGATCAGTTATTAGACAAGCTACTTGAATCGATTAAACCGTTACAACTGTGTGCCGCATCATTAGCCGAACTGGATACACTGAGCTGCTTTGCCGAGCGTGCCGATACACTAGATTACAATAAAGCCGAACTCAGTGACAAGCCTGGTTTAAAAATCATTGCTGGGCGCCACCCGGTTATCGAGCGGGTACTTGAGCGGGCTTTTGTTGCCAATGATATCAGCCTCAATAACAGCCAGCGTATGCTGATGATAACCGGGCCGAATATGGGTGGTAAATCAACCTATATGAGGCAGACTGCCATTATTGTTTTAATGGCACATATCGGCTCCTATATCCCGGCTGAATCGGCTGTCATTGGACCGATAGACAGAATTTTTACCCGCATCGGTGCATCAGACGACCTTGCCGGCGGCCGCTCTACTTTTATGGTTGAGATGACAGAAGCGGCAAATATTCTGAATAATGCAACCGAGGATAGCCTGGTTTTAATGGATGAAATTGGTCGTGGTACCAGTACTTTTGATGGCCTGTCTCTGGCCTGGTCTTGCGCTGAGTTTTTAGCCCGAAAGATTAAAGCATATACCCTTTTCTCAACCCACTACTTCGAGCTGACTTCATTATCTGCAGAACACACGGGGGTGGTCAATGTACATCTGGACGCCGTTGAACACGGCGACTCCATCGTCTTTATGCACCATGTGAAAAAAGGTGCTGCCAACCAGAGCTATGGTTTGCAAGTAGCCCAGTTAGCCGGATTACCCAAACCGGTTATCGAAGCCGCTCGAAATAAATTGACCGAGCTTGAAAGGCAAACCATTAACCAGTATAAAAACAATCAGCAAGACAACCAGTTAGATATGTTCGCCACTGCACCTGTAAACCCTGTTATTGAGCGACTGGAAAGCATTGAGCCCGATCACATGACACCAAAACAAGCCATGGATCTGCTGTACGAGTTACAGGCACTCAAGAACACATTATAAAATGCATAAATCGATAACTTGGCCAGATGCCCACTCCATGATAATGTTCCGCTAATGGATAAAAACATACAAACAATCGGTTTAATTGTTAAGAATAGCGAGCAGACTGTCGCTGATACTTTTCATCGGCTACGCAATTATTTAAGCGACAAGCAGTTTACCGTTTTACTCGATGAAAGCGTCGCAGAACTGGTTACAGATAAAGCTGTGGTCGATCGCCAGACACTTGGCCAGTCTTGCCAGTTAGCCATCGTTATTGGCGGCGATGGTACATTATTAAATGCGGCCCGCTCACTGGCAGACCACAATACCCCTATTCTCGGCATAAACCTTGGCCGGCTTGGTTTCTTAGTGGATGTCTCACCGCATGATATGTTCAACGTCATTGATCAGGTACTTGCCGGTCATTATAAAGATGAACGTCGTTTTCTGCTGCAGGCAACTGTCACACGTGGCACACAGCGGGTAATGCACTCGTGTGCATTTAATGACATTGTGGTGCATGTGCGTGATGTGGCGCGAATGATCGATTATTCAACCTATATCAATGATGTCTTCGTTAATGAACAGCGAGCCGACGGGCTGGTTGTTTCCACCCCAACAGGTTCGACAGCATATGCACTTTCAAGCGGCGGACCGTTACTTCATCCGTCATTAGAAGCGATTACACTGGTTCCCATTTGTCCGCATACTCTCAGTAACCGCCCGCTGGTTATCGGCTCTGATAGTAAAGTAGAGATAGTGATTAATGAAAACAATCGCAATACACCACAGATCTCTCTGGACGGGCAGTCAAATTTTGACCTGCAAGCAGGCGACAAAATTATAATAGAACGTAAAGAAAATGACGTTCACCTTATCCACCCTGAATTTTATGACTACTTTCAAATTTTAAGAGCAAAATTACGCTGGAGCGAACAACTATAACCTTATGCTAACTCATATTTTTATTCGTAACTTTGCCATTATCGACAAGCTCGATCTTGACTTAGAAAATGGCATGACAACACTAACCGGTGAAACCGGTGCCGGTAAATCGATTTTACTCGATGCGATCAGTTTAATTCTCGGTGACAGAGCGGACAGTAACAATGTTAAACACGGTGCTGAAAAAGCGGATATTAGTGCCAGCTTTAATATTGAAAAACTCAAAGAGTTACAGAGCTGGCTAGCTGAAAATGATCTGGAAAATGATGACGAATGTATAATCCGCCGTATCATCAATAAAGACGGACGCTCCAAGGCTTATATTAATGGCAGCACGGCAACACTGCAGCAAATACGAACAGCCGGTGAAATGCTCATTGACATACATGGCCAGCATGAACATCAGTCACTGATGCGGCGTGATATTCAGCGCCGTTTACTGGATGATTTTTCAGAACATAATAATTTGCTCGCTGATGTTCGTACAGCCTATGACATCTGGTACCAGACTGAAAACACATTAAGCGAGTTGCAGGCAAAAGCATCCGAACGCAACGAACGCGTTGCACTGCTAAAATATCAGGTGGAAGATCTGGAGCAGCTGGACCCCAAAGAAAACGAATACGAAGCTCTGGTTGATGAACACAACCTGCTGGCTAATGTTGATAAACATATATCCACCTGTGCTAATGCAGGTGAACTGCTTTATGACAATGAAGACAGTATCTATTCTTTAATCAGCCAGCAGATTAACAGCTTGTCTGCACTCGGCTCTGAAAATAAAAATTTAATCTCAGTGATTGAGTTACTCAATGACGCTCAGGCTCAGGTCAGTGAAGCAGCAAGCCTGACGAAAAAATACCTGGATGCCTTAGAACATAACCCTGAGCGACTCAGAGAAATTGATCAGCGCTTAAATAATATTCACGACCAGGCAAGAAAACATCACGTTGAGCCTGACCAGCTGTTTGAAACATACAGACTATTAAGTGATGAATACAGTCAGCTTATGAATGCTGATGAATCACTGGCTACGCTGACAGAGCAACGAACGCAGTACAAACAAGCCTATTTAAAACTGGCTAAAAATATCAGTAACAAACGCATCAAATCAGCCGAAATTCTGAGTAAGGAAATAACTCAGGCTATGCAGGCCCTGAATATGAAAGGCGGTGTCTTTGAAATTCAAGTCAGCCAGAGTGAGCCATTGAAATGTGCCGCTGAAGGGTTTGACTCAATTGATTATTTAGTCAGTGCCAATCCGGGTCAACCAGCCAAACTTTTAGCAAAGGTCGCATCGGGTGGTGAACTTGCACGAATCAGTCTGGCCATACAAATGATCACTGCTCATCAGGGCCATATACCAACACTTATTTTTGATGAAGTGGATTCCGGGGTTGGCGGTGCAACGGCTGAAATAGTCGGTCAGCATCTGCGCAGTATCGGCAAAGAATGTCAGGTATTATGTGTAACACACCTGCCACAGGTAGCCGCTCAGGCACATCAGCATCTGCAGGTGAATAAAACCGTCACTCAATCTTCGACAGAAACGTCGATTAGCAAGCTGGATGACAGCCAGAAACAGGCAGAAATTGCCCGCATGTTGGGCGGTATAGACATTACCCAGCAGACACTGGATCACGCACAGGAAATGATAAATAAAGCACAAACAGCCTGAGCTGTATTAAAGCTCGTTAAAGTTAAGCGGTCAGAGCTTAACTTTAACAGAGTTCTTACCTGACTCTTTGGCAACATACAAAGCCATTCCGGCCCGCTGTGAAAGTGACATAATATCTTCGTCAGAATGTGATGCCGATGACAAACCAATACTGACCGTGGTTGTAATCTTTCCGTCTACTGTTTTACACGGTGTATTAGCAATCAGCTCTCTTATGCGCTCAGCTTTCTTTTTGGCAATCAACAAATCTGTATCATTCAATAAGATGATATAACCTTCTTTACCGTAACGCCCCAAAATATCACTGTTATCTGTTGCATCTAGCAGCAAACTCACTATTGCATTATAAACCGCCAGGCTGGTCTCTTTAGTGTAACGTTCTTCAAGTTTATCAAAGTGATCAATCTCAACAATCATCAGTGATGCGCTGCGCGGTTCATTCAGTTTTAGAAGCTGCTTGCCTGATGCTTGCATAAACTGCTCTCTGGTAATCAGAGTGGTTTGTTTACCCTGACTTTTCAGCTTTTTAAACTCTTCATACAAGCGGGCATTCTTTAGCGAAACCATACTATGGAAAAGAATACTTTTAGAAAGCTTACAGGAATAATTATCAAACTCTTCGTTCTCTCTTATAATGGTGACTACACCTACAAGTTTTGTATTCGATATTATCGGCAGGTCGAGTCTATAATAAACTTTTCCACTCAGGCTGATAGTATTAGTCACTTCCTGCTGCCTGTCACCCATAGAGCGGATAAAATCATTTGACCAGTTAAGCGTATCTGCGGTCATGAAATCAGCAGTACCATAAGACAGTATATTTTTCAGGCTGCTACCCTGAAGCATTCCTACAGAAGCGGCTTTAAAGGGTATAGCGTCATGTAAAATAACCAGCATCTTATTGAACAGTACATCTACATCGTGAATCGCACCTAAACTTTTGTTTAATTTTTCAAGCACCTCCGGCCAGTCCTGCTCAAGATCTGCATCATGTGCTTCTTCAAACATTTCTTCTTCAGCCTGGTCATAAACAATGTTTGATAAATCTCCACTCAGCAGATCATCCACTACTTCATCTTTAATCTGCAGACGACGGTGCAGCTGAGTAAATAACCCCATCATCATACCGCTTATTAACAGCACAAAAACAGTCACCAAGTTTTGCGTTAATAAGTGAGCGGTAATCAACAGATATGAAAGAACGGTAACGATCAGTAAGCTACTTATTGTTTGAATATAAACATTAATATTAGGTGCGCTGGTTAGCCAAACCATCATGATCATCATTGATGCTGCAGCCTGCATGTGCAAATCGGGAGTTTTAGAAACCATCAGCATAGCCAGTGCAATAGCGGATATTGCAGTAATAACTACCGGCATTAAATTTGTAAGATTAGAATTGATATTCATGGTCCATGTAATAAGACACATGACTGAAGCCAGTACAATAAGAATGGTTGGGAAGGTTAACTCCAAAATACCATTAACGATATATTCAGCCAGCGGCATTGCGCCGAGAATCATGAATGGAACAATGAAATATAACCTGCCAATCAGTGAATGCATGCGACTAACAGGAAGTGTTTTTTCTATTTGCATTGCTGGCTTATCAGAACCTGCTGTGTATTCCTGACTATCATCACTTTGATGCCCCCATAAACTTCGTTTTTCTATTTCCAATATACTGAACCTCACAAACAAAAGATAAACGATGGCGGAAGCATTATATTCAAATCTCAATTCAATAGCTGTTAAAACTGACTGAACTATAAATAGTTACGACGAACAATGAAACAACAATCACACATTAATTATAAGCCGTTATTTAATCAGCTCACCTATAATGATTTTATGGCCATCCGGATCCTGAAAATCACACTGTTTCAGTCCATAGTCTGTGCTGTTTATTGATGAAATAGCGTAACTCTTAGCTGACATATAGCGATAAAAATCATCTATATTATCGACATAAAAGTATAGCTGAATCGCGTTATTTTGCTGCAGCTCAGTTTCACTCATCAACTCTAGCATTAAATAAGTGCTACCGGATTTAAGATAGACCCATTCAAGCTCTTTAGCTGACTTTCGCGTTCTGATTTCAACAAATCTGAGCGTGTCTTTATAGAATTTAAGACTGTTAGTGACGGAGCGACACTTAAGGATTGGAACTAAACCGGTAAGATTCATTTGCAGCCTCTACCGGTCTTAATACTAGAATTTAACGAGTGCTGAGCCCCAGGTAAATCCACCTCCGAAAGCTTCTAATAAAAGGGTTTCACCACGCTGAATACGGCCGTCTCGTACCGCTGTATCTAAAGCCAGAGGAACTGATGCGGCAGAAGTATTACCGTGTTTGTTGACCGTTAATACCACATGATCCATCGACATTTTAAGCTTTTTAGCCGTAGCATTGATGATCCGTGTATTAGCCTGATGGGGTACCAGCCAGTCAATGTCTGATTTTTTCATATTGTTATATGCCAGCGTTTCATCAACTATGCGACCTAAGGTATTGACCGCCATTTTGAAAACTTCATTCCCCTTCATGCGAATATGTGCATCAAGCTCAGCCAGTTTATCAACACCATTAGAGATACCTGCAGGCACCGTCAGCAGACTCTCATATTGTCCATCGGCATGAATATGGGTAGACAAGATGCCAGGCTCTTCACTGGCTTCCAGAATCACAGCCCCTGCACCATCGCCAAACAGTACACAGGTGCCACGATCGGTCCAGTCCAGAATACGTGACAGGGTTTCAGCGCCGACTACCAGTGCACATTTATTGGAACCTGATTTGATAAACTTATCAGCGATGGTTAGTGCATAGACAAACCCCGTACAAACAGCCTGAACGTCAAAGGCTGCACAACCATGGTTTTCTAAACGCTGTTGTAACAGGCAGGCTGTGCTTGGAAAAATACGGTCCGGTGTGGTGGTCGCAACAATGATCAAGTCAATATCTTGAGCGGTTTTCCCGGCCATTTCCATCGCTTTAAGCGCTGCTTTTTCAGCCAAATCAACAGTAAATTCATCATCAGCCGCTATATGGCGCTGCTCAATACCTGTTCGATCACGAATCCATTGATCAGTGGTATCAACAATCTTTTCCATATCCGCATTTGTAACGATATTGTCAGGTAGAAAACTACCAGTGCCTGTGATTCTTGAGTAAGTCAAACCGCTACCTTTCTAGTATTTGTTCTAATTGATTCGCTATGCGCTGAGTAAGGTCTTCTTCTACCTGTTGTACAGCCGTTTCAATCGCTTTGGAGAATGCAAACACATCTGCACCACCGTGACTTTTGATCACTATACCGCGCAAGCCCAGAAAACTGGCTCCATTATATACACGTGGGTCAATTTTGTCCTTGAATGCTTTCAATACAGGCATCGCAATGAGCGCCGCCAGTTTGTTATACCAGCAGCTCTTAAACTCATCTTTCATGAATTTACCGACCATTTTGGCAACACCTTCCGCTGTTTTAAGTGAGACATTTCCGACAAAGCCATCACAAACAACAACATCTACATCAGACAGATAAATATCATCACCCTCTACAAAGCCGATGTAATTAATGCCGCCAACTTGCTGTAAAACAGCATCCGCTTCTTTTACCTGTGCATTACCTTTTAAGGCTTCAGAGCCGATATTCAGCAAGCCCACTTTAACCTGTGCCTTATTATCCATGACTTCTGCCAGCACAGAACCCATAACAGCGAATTGCAACAAGTGTTGCGCACTGCAGTCGACATTAGCACCCAGATCCAGCATATGAGTGTGACCGGTCACTGATGGTAGTGTTGACACTATAGCCGGACGATCAATTCCTTTTATTGTCTTTAAAACAAATTTTGCAGTCGCCATCAGTGCGCCGGTATTACCGGCACTGACGGCAGCATTAGCAACATTATCATGAACCAGATTGATGGCAACACGCATTGAAGAGTCTTTTTTCTGGCGTAACGCCAAGGCAGGCGCATCATGCATCTCTACTTTTTCGGAGGCATGGTGTATTTTAAGGTGATTTAAAATAGCTGGAGCAACATCAGATAAATAGCTTTCCAGTAGCACTTTATCACCTACCAGAATAATATCTAAGTTTTTGTTTTTTTCTAGAACCTGAACAGCAGCAGGAATGACAACATCGGGGCCGAAATCGCCACCCATTGCATCAATTGCTATAACCGGTTTTTCCGACATAAAAAATTTCCATAAAAAAACGCGGGCCGAAGCCCGCGCCTTTAATCTAAAACTTACTCTACTTCGCTTACTACAGTTTTTGCAGCAATAACTTGCTTACCACGGTAATAGCCATCAGCACTGACGTGATGACGCAGGTGTGTTTCACCAGTAGTTGGCTCGATTGAGACAGTTTTGCTAGTTAGTGAATCATGTGAACGACGCTGACCACGTCTTGAACGAGTAACTCGACTCTTTTGAACAGCCATTATATGACTCCTGGTTAAATAATCTAAAATTCATAGACCCAAAGAAAAAAGTAAGTCTTTTATTCTCAGAGTAAATCTTTTAATGCAGCAAAAGGGTTAGGTTTTTTCTCACCCTCATCCTGCTGTTGTACAACCGGCTCAACTACCTGCTGATTCAAATAACTAGAACATTCATAGTCATGTGACGCAACGAGTGGCACAACCAGTATTAATTCATCTTCTATAACATCAGGTAAAAAATGACGACCTTCCGTTACAAGAATGTCATATTCTTCTGGTACCTTGTTACTGTTCAGTTCGTCTTCAATTAAAGCCAGAGAGAACTCTGCATTCAAAGAAACCGTAGCTGATTCTAAGCAGCGTTGACACTCCATTTCTACATCAGCACTTATTGTGCCTTTTAAGAAACGAGTACGCCCGCTTTTGCCGAATTCAAATTCAACAACTGCTTCACCAACATCAGATGATAACAAAGCCAGCAAACGCGGTAGTTTCGCGATTGGCCAGACCCCCGACATAGTCGCGGATTTATCAGCTAACTGAAATAAGTCACAATATTCTGGCAGTCGGCTTTGCATAAGCGCGCAATAATATAATTAATACGCTCACCTGTCAAAGAAAATCGTTATGATTCAATAGCTTCCAGCAAAAAAATATGCTTTTCTATTAACATCATGCTAATTGGAGTAATATCTGCTAACTATAAGAAAAATAGAAGGTTTTTAGCCATCTATTCGATAGTTTATTAGCAATGCCTGCTGTTTCCAGATAATTATCTGAATATTTAAGGAATTTGAGTACGTTTTTATGCAAATCATATTAGGTTCATCCAGCCCATTTAGAAAGCAATTACTACAGCAACTCGGTATAGAGTTTGAGACTGATTCACCAGATATTGATGAAACTCCTGCTGCCGGGGAATCAGTTGAGGATATGGTCTTAAGGCTATCCATTGAAAAAGCCGCTGAAATCGCTAAACGTCACCCGAATAGCCTAATTATCGGTTCAGATCAAAGCGCACTATTAAATGGTGAAATTTTACACAAACCGGGTAACCATGAAACAGCAGCCAGACAACTACAGCAAGCTTCAGGCCAAAAGGTAATATTCCAGACGGGCCTGTGTCTTTACAACACTAAAACAAATACCTTTCAGAGCAAATTAGTTCCTTATACGGTCACTTTTCGTGTATTAACCGATGCAATGATCGAAAACTATCTGCAGCGAGAACAACCGTATCAGTGCGCAGGCAGTTTTAAATCAGAAGGCCTGGGGGTCGCTTTGTTTGAATCCATGGAAGGTACTGACCCCTCTGCCCTTATCGGCTTGCCCCTGATTGAATTAACGAATATGCTTAACAATGAAGGTTTTTCAGTTTTGTAATTTAAGGCATGCATAATAAATATGCCCAATTAATATAATAAGTATAAAAACAATCATGGATAATATGAATAACCACCCTTTCTGGAATAATATATTTCGTCATAAGGATAATGCCGTGACCACAGTCTGCCGGCTATGGTCAGATACTCCACTATTTAGTGATATCCCCAAGCGCTACATCCTTCGCCTGGTAAAAAATATGCACCCCCGCTTTTACAAAAAAGACGATATAGTCTTTAACACCGGCGATATCGGTGCTGGTGCAGTATTAATTAAATCCGGTGAGATCGAGATCAGAGCGGGTGAAACGGTTTTAGCCCGTTTAATAGCGGGTGATTTTTTTGGCGAAGTCGCCCTTGTTGTAGACGAACCGCGAACTGCAGATGCAGTCGCCAGCACCGACTGTGAACTGGTTTTCTTTTTACGTCCGGACCTTGAGGAATGGGTACACAGCACACCCAAACAGGGCGCACAACTGCTGGCGAACATTTCACGTGTACTCGCCGGACGATTACGTCATGCCAATAACATGCTTTCCGCACAAAAAGATTAACTGAATCATGTTTAAAATATCCGAGATGCCTTTATTAAGAAGCCTGTTTATATTTTCAGGCATTCTTTTACTGGCTGCTTTAAGTGCTTATCTTTTAGCACCACTTTTGATTCCAATTATTTTATCTTTTGCTCTCTATGCACTGTTTGATCCCATCAGTAATTTACTGCAACGAAACGGTATCAACGACAGTCTCTCCGCTATTTTGGTTTTGATTTTACTGGTTGTTATCTGTGTTCTTGGTATTTCAATTGTTTTTCCGATGCTGGCAGAGCAGTTACTTTTATTACAAGCTAAAATCCCCAAGCTCTGGATATTTTTGTCCGAGTTCAGTATTAGAATCCAGAACCTGCTTAACAGCTACGGGGTTGAGTTTGATCCTAATGCTATTACTAAACCAGTGATGAGCGCTTCATCTGAATGGGGAAAAGATGCTGTCATTCGCTTATCAAACATGCTCATCAATATGACAACAACGGTTATTCTTGTACCGTTATTTACTTTCTTTTTAATTCGCGACTACAAACATTTACGTAACCGCGCACTGGATCTTTTGCCTAACAAAAGTTTTGAGCTGGGCTGGTTAATTTACTACCGGGTTGCAAAAAAATTAGAAATTTATATACGCGGCATTATTTTACAGTCCGGTATCATGGCTATTGTCACATCGCTTGGTTTTTATTTTTTCGGGCTGGAATCACCTATTTTACTGGGAACGATTGCCGGCTTATTAAATCTGATTCCCTATGTCGGGCCACTACTGGCAATGATCCCTCCAGTTATTATTGCACTGGGTGCACCCGTTTTTGATCCCATGCTGATAGTCGCAGCTATCAGTGTCATTATTGCTGCGCAGCTCATTGATAATATCATTGTCGTACCGGCATTAATTGCTAACGCGGTTAACCTGCACCCTATAACAGTGATTGTTGGTATTATTATTTTTGGTAACTTTTTTGGCTTTATTGGGATGATTGTGGCAATACCTGCATTAGCTACCAGCAACATAATCTTAACAGGCTTAAGAAACGGATTAAAAAAAGACCTGCTAACCTAAGACCCCGAAAAAATCTGTCAGCGCGACTCCAGCACCATTGAGTCGCCCGTCTTTTCAACTTTTAATTGATTTAGAAATGACATCCCAAGCAGTACCTGTTTTGGATAACTGCCAACAATGACCAAACCGTCTACATTACTCTGAGTGATTTCACCAAGCTGTACAGTTTTCAGCTTCACTAAATAGGCTTTAGCAACTCCTGAAGCTGTTCTTGCCGTTGTTTCTTTGCCGTCAAGACGATATTGTATATTGAGCTTCCTGGCCTGATCGGCACTCATCGCAATAGTTGTTGCGCCGGTATCAACCAGAAAACGAATGGTTTGACTATTAATACTGCCTATCGTATGAAACATCCCGCGATTATCGGCATAAATGACTTTTCGTTTAACAACTGGTACCTGAAATGTTAATGACACAGATGCCCCCATTTTATAAACAGCACGCACGCCACCAACCTCAAGCACTACATCGTCACCCTGAGGCTGAATATAACGGACACCCTCTTTCTCATCACCCTGACGTATTACATAGTGCTGATTATCAATGGTTACAACTACTTTACCGGGAAACAAACCAACCACATGCAGGGATTCAATCGCTTGTGCCGGAGCCGTAACAAAGAACATCAAAAGACTGATTAAAGTTTTCACAGTTAAGCCACTGTCAGTGATTCTTTTATCAGATGTTATTATTTTATAGCCGTTTAGCAATCTTAAAAACATAATTAACATCCACTGCCACTAAAACAGACATTTTAAATAAATTGTGCCAGCCAGATAATTAAATGCAAACAAAGTCCCGCCATAATACCGGCAACAACATCATCCAGCATTATGCCAAAACCGCCTTTAACATGTTGATCTAACCAGCCGATAGGCTGTGGTTTGAGAATATCAAACAAACGAAACAAAGCAAAGCCGAGCAGAACCCAGAACCACTCAAAAGGCACAGCAAGCATTGTTATAAAGTAACCGGCGAATTCATCCCAGACAATACCGGGATGATCATGCTCTCCCATCATAGCTGCAGATCTGTCACAGATATAAATACCCGCTAAAGAAATAATCAGCACAACAATAAAATAATTAATAACACTAAGAGGCTGAATTAAAAGATAAAGCGGGATCGCCATTAAAGTACCAAATGTTCCGGGCGCTTTTGCTGCCAGTCCGCTGCCAAATCCCAGTGCAAGAAAATGTATCGGGTGTTTTAATAACGAAGCTGACAGTTTTTTCTTACTCATTGAAATGTTCAAACCCTTTTTTTAAGATAGTAACAGGCTCGTTATTCTGATCGAAGCACTGAATCTGATTAGTTGTGTTAATACTACCTACACAGGTTAAGTCAGTGGCCACTTGCCGCGCTATATCAGCAATAGCCTGCTTGTCTTTAGGGCTGACTGTAAAACACAGCTCATAGTCATCGCCAAACGTCATTGCATCAGTGTAATCTGCTTGCTGATTGAAATAAGATTTATAATCATCTGAAAGCGGAATATCTTTCAGATAAATATCTGCCCCGCAGTGACTCTGTTTGCAGATGTGCCCGAGATCAGAAATTAAGCCATCAGAAATATCGATACAGGAGCTGGCATAGTCATTGAGTGCAATGCCTAAATCAACACGCGGTTGCGGTTCATTTAATCGCCTGATGCAGTTTTCTGGAACGGCTGTGTCACCCTGATATGAACGCAGACCAAGTGAGGCATCGCCGATGTTACCGCTGACATAAATCAAATCGCCAGCTTTAGCCCCGCAACGTAACAGCGCTTTTTTTACAAAGCCGTGTGCCTGAATACTGATGGATAGCGGCCCGCAACTCATATCACCGCCAACCAGTTGTACTTTGTGCTGATTAGCAAGAGTGAAAAGGCCTTTAACAAAATCTGTTATCCAGGTTTCATCAACCGAAGGCAGGCTCAGTGACAGGGTTATCCAGGCGGGAATAGCACCGACCGCAGCCAGATCACTTAAGTTAACAGCCAAAGATTTATAGCCTATGGAAAAGGCTGAAACGGATTCGGGAAAATGAACACCGTTGACCAGTGTATCCATAGACACAGCCAGCGAATAGCCATCGGGCACAGACAAGATAGCACAGTCATCGCCGATGCCGGTTTTGACATCTGCTCTGCTTATAGATTGTGTATTGATTAATTGATAAATCAGATCAAATTCATTCACAGTAACACCGTCAATATTATTTCTTCAAGAAGTCTACCACGACTGTGACTGAATTTATTTGCCGGCTATTATTTGCTTTCTGACTGACGCAACTCAATCGCCGCTTTATCAACCACACCATTAACAAAGGTGTGACTGTTATCGCCGCCAAAAGCTTTAGCCAAAATAACGGCTTCGTTAATAACTACTTTATAAGGCACATCCAGACGGTTTTTTAACTCATAAAGAGCCAGCCGTATAATCGCTCTTTCAATAGGATCAAGTTCTTCCATTGTCGAGTCCATGTGTTTTTCAACAACGATATCGAGCACATCAATCTGCTGCGGTACTTTATGCATCAGCTCTTTAAAGTAGTCGACATCTACCTTAGACATATCCTGCTCTGTCAGATACTGTGTTTCTATTTCTTTTAAGTCATTACCTGCCATTTGCCATTGATAGATGGCTTGCATGGCACGGCGTCTGGCTAAACTGCGTTGTTTTACAAAACTGGTAGATGACATAGATTAATTGATCTGCTTTAAGAGGTTAACCATTTCGATGGCAGTAATAGCCGCTTCTGAACCTTTATTACCCGCTTTTGTACCGGCACGTTCAATGGCCTGTTCAATGGTATTGGTTGTCAGCACGCCGTTAATGACCGGGATATTATGGTCCAGTGAAACAGCCGCCATGCCCTTCGATGCTTCATTAGCAACAAAGTCAAAGTGTGGTGTTGAGCCGCGAATAACAGCACCTAAGCCAACAATCGCATCAAAGTTTTGAGTTTGCGCCAGCTTTTGAATGGTTACCGGCATTTCATAAGCGCCGGGAACCCGCAGCACAGTAATGGCCTCTTCTGGAACACCGCTGCGTTTAAAGGCATCAATAGCACCTGCCAGCAGGCTCTCTACAATAAAGCCATTGAAACGCGCAACGACAATAGCAAACTTGCCGTTGGTATAATGTAAGTCACCTTCAATTGTATTTATATCACTCATAACCGTTCCTAATAGTATCTCTTAATTTATTTTAGTCTGCTTTTAATCTTTTGGCGCATCAGTACCTTCGACATAATCTACCACTTCAAGGCCAAAACCTGCCAGTCCATGAATTTTACGCGGGCGGCTCATTAGACGCATTTTCTGCACACCCAGGTCCGTTAAAATCTGCGCACCAACGCCAAGTGTTCTTAAATCCGATGAGGCAGAGCTTTTAGCATCTGTCGTGGCCTGCTGAATCATTTGATTGACAATATCACGTGCAGAATGCTCTTTTCTTAAGATAACAATGATACCGGCCTCTTCTGCCTCTGAGATTTGCTGCATGGCTTTATCTAATGGCCAGCCGCAATGTTCACTACCTGCCAGTGAGTCACATAAAACATTTTCCATGTGCACACGAACAAGAACCGGCTGAGAAGAATCAATTGTGCCCTTAACCAGCGCAAGATGCAGGCAATTATCAAGGTTATCCTGATACGCATAAAGCCGATACTGACCAAACTTTGTAGGGAAGTCTTTATCGGCTATACGATCAACAGTCTTTTCATTTTCAATTCGGTACTTAATCAGGTCTTCGATAGAGCCCATTTTCAGACCATGTTCTTTAGCAAATATCTCAAGGTCCCCGCGCCGTGCCATGGTGCCGTCGTCATTTAAAATTTCAACAATAACCGCACTGGGGTCAAGGCCTGCCAGACGTGCGAAGTCACAACCGGCTTCGGTATGACCAGCGCGGTTTAACACGCCACCAGGCTGAGCCATTAGCGGGAAGATATGACCCGGCTGAATAATATCTTCAGGCCTTGCATCATCGGCAACTGCTGCGAGTACCGTCTTTGCCCGGTCAGCAGCAGAAATACCGGTAGTAACGCCTTCTGCGGCTTCAATGGATAAAGTAAAATTAGTACCATGCTCTGCATCAGTACCGTTAACCATCAGTGGCAGACGCAACTGCTGGCAGCGTTCACGTGTCAGCGTCAGACAAATCAAACCGCGACCAAAACGAGCCATAAAATTAATATCATCAGCTGTTGTAAGACTGGCAGCCATCAAAATATCACCTTCATTTTCACGGTCTTCATCATCGACAATGACAACCATTTTTCCCTGACGGATATCTTCTATAATTTCTTCAATTGTATTAAATGCCATAGTTATTCTTTCTTTTAAATATTTTTAATGAAGCCATTCTCTGCGAGAAAAGACATTGATACTCCATCGCTTTCTTTTTCCGCTGCTTTATCACCTAAAAGCAGACGCTCAAGATAACGGGCGATCAGGTCAACTTCAAGATTAACCTGTGTACCAACCTGGTAGTGTTTAATAACGGTTTCCTGCATCGTATGCGGTACAATATTCAATTCAAACTCAGCACCACTGACTTTATTGACAGTCAGGCTGATACCATCGACCGTGATAGAGCCTTTATGCGCGATGTATTTTGCCAGCTCATCCGGTGCCTTAATGGTGAAATGCACAGAACGACCGTCATCCGAACGTTCGACAACTTCACCCACGCCGTCAACATGCCCGCTGACTAAATGACCACCCAGACGAGTTGTTGGTGTTAGTGCTTTTTCAAGATTAACATCCGAGCCCTGCTGCAATTTGCCGGTAGCCGTATGATCAATGGTTTCATTTGAAACATCTGCAACAAAACTGCTCTGATCAAGTTCAACTGCTGTTAAACACACACCGTTAACCGCAATACTGTCACCTAACTGGACATCTGACATATCCAGTTTTTCCGTAGCAATCGTTAACCTTAAATCACCGCCTTTTTTTTCACTGGCGATAACTTTGCCGACAGATTCTATGATACCTGTGAACATCAGATTTTTAACTCGATAGTATACGAGGTCATTGGCAATGCCGTAGAGCTGTTAAATTCGGCGCCGGCTTCTACCCCGATCTTTGCAATGTCTTCAGCAGAATCCAGGCGATCATACATCGCATACATAGCACCCAATGCAAATTCAGAACCTGAGCCAATTGCCCAGAAGCGGTTGAACTCACTGACTTCTCGTAATGAGTAAACACCAAATATACCCTGTGCATTTGCAATTAACGCATCGATTCGGGTTGCTTCGTAGGGATCTTCGTCTTCGTCTTTACTGTTTAGAAAATACTTGTCTTTTAATACCGGGTGCAGTGCGCGAAATGACTCAAAGATATTTTCGCGGGAAGTGAAATCTATTTCTATTTCATTTTCTTTTAATGCATCTTCTTTCAGCACACTGGCCATTACTAATTCATGCGCAGCACTGCCGACAATACCAAAATAATTGCCATCAAAAGTCTGCACTTTATCATAGACTTTTTCATAGGTTGCGCCCATGCGTAAATCACCAAAACTGGTCAAACTGTCAGCCGCAATACAAACCTTACCGGCCTTTTTTACTACCACAATCGTGGACATTACTTCTGCTCCAGTCGCTTCTTAGTAACGGGTATAGCCGTGATGCGCCAGTCATCACCAACCGCCCGTATATCTTCAATTTTTAAATCAATGCGTTGCTGCATGTTTTTAATGCCGGGAAGTGCAAATAAACCCTGTGCATCATCACCCATTAAATGCGAGGCCATATAGATGACAATTTCATCAACCAGATTTTCACTTAACAAAGCACCGCATAATACTGAGCCGGCTTCAACATGCACTTCATTGATTTCATATTTCAGCAAAGTTTGCATCACAGCCTGTAAATCCAGTTTACCATCCTTTAGCGCCACTTCTTCAACGCTTAAATTAGGGTGTTGAAACAGCTTTGATTTGTCCGCCGTTAGCAATAACACCTGGCCGTGCAGATCCAACAGTTTAGCATCAGCCGGCAACCGTCCATTGCTATCGAGAATCACTCGCAAAGGCTGGCGAACTTCCTGTTGTATACCAAGCTCATCAGCCGTCAGCCGGACATTCAGTAACGGGTCATCTGCCAGCACCGTGCCGATACCGGTTAATATCGCTGAACTGCGGGCGCGCATGCGCTGCACATCCTGCCTGGCATCCGTTCCTGTGACCCATTTACTTTCACCGGAGGACATCGCCGTGCGACCATCCAGACTCATCGCCATTTTCACACGCACAAAGGGAAAGCCACCTTCCATACGCTTAACAAACCCTGCATTCAATTGCCTTGCACGGGATTCAAGCAGGCCAACCTTAACCTCAATTCCGGCATCCCGAAGCCGCTGTATCCCTTTCCCCGCAACCAGCGGATTCGGGTCTTCCATTGCCACATACACCGTAGCAATGCCGGCTTCAATTAATGCATCTGCACACGGTCCGGTTTTGCCATGGTGACTACAGGGCTCTAAGGTGACATAAGCCGTTGCGCCTTTTGCCAGCTCACCGGCACGGTGCAGAGCATTGATTTCAGCATGTGCCTCGCCTGCCTTATGATGCCAGCCTACTGCGATTTCCTGATTATCCCGAACAATCACACAACCCACGTTAGGATTGGGAGAGGTACTATAGACACCGCGTCTTGCATAACGCATGGCACTGGCCATAAATCGGGTATTCTGCATAATTATTTAGTCGGGTCGAGTTTATCAATCGCCTGACGAAAAGCATTCACATCATCAAAACTCAGATACACAGACGCAAAACGAATATAGGCGACATGATCGAGCTTTTTTAAAACTTCCATGACCAGCTCACCAATAAAACCTGTGGTGACTTCTCGTTCACCACTAGCCAGTAACTGATGTTTGATCTGATTGATACTGTCGTCAATTTTTTGTGTCTCAACCGGGCGTTTTTCCAGCGCTTTCGAAAGACCTGAACTCAGCTTGCCTTCATCAAACGGTTCACGAGTGCCATCACCTTTGATGACCCGTGGCATGTTTAACTCCGCTTTCTCGTAAGTTGTAAAACGCTCACTACAGGACAAACATTCTCGCCGGCGACGGACAGTGTCCTGATTGGATAAACGAGAATCGACAACTTTGGTATCCGGTGCTGAACAAAATGGGCAATGCATGCTTTAATTTACTCTGTTATTCAGCTGAATAAACGGGTTTACGCGCACAAAGATCAGTCACTTTAGCCTTGACCTGAGCGATCACTTCTTCATTGCTCATATCATCTAAAATATCACTCATCCAGTTTGCGATGTCAGTTGCATCCTGCTCATCAAAGCCACGCGATGTAATAGCCGGAGTACCGATACGCAAACCACTGGTGACAAATGGCGACTGAGGATCATTTGGCACGGCGTTTTTGTTTACCGTTAAATGTGCTCTACCCAGTGCGGCTTCTGCATCTTTACCGGTCAGACCTTTTTTGATCAGGCTGATTAATAACAGGTGATTTTCAGTGCCGCCGGAAATGACATCATAACCACGCGCCATCATAACCTTAGCCATCGCTTTTGCATTGGTAACCACTTGTTGCTGGTAAGTTTTGAACTGTGGCTCAAGCGCTTCTTTAAAAGCAACCGCTTTGGCTGCAATCACATGCATCAATGGGCCACCCTGGCCGCCAGGGAATATGGCAGAATTGAGTTTTTTCTCTAAATCAGGGTTTGATTTAGCGATAATAATGCCGCCGCGCGGGCCACGCAGTGTCTTGTGAGTTGTTGAGGTGACCACATCGGCAAATGGCACCGGATTGGGATAGATGCCTGCAGCCACTAAACCTGCAACGTGTGCCATATCGACAAACAAGTATGCGCCAACAGAGTCAGCGATGGCCCGGAAACGCTCCCAGTCAACAACCTGCGAGTAGGCAGAAAAACCGGCCACAATCATTTTAGGCTTATGTTCATTCGCCAGCGCCTGTACGTCATCGTAATCGATCATGCCGTTTTCATCGATGCCGTACTGAACAGCGTTATATATCTTGCCAGAGAAGCTGACCTTAGCGCCGTGAGTTAAATGCCCGCCGTGAGCCAGTGACATGCCTAGTACGGTGTCGCCGGGTGCACATAACGCCATGTAAACCGCGGCATTAGCCTGTGAGCCGGAATGCGGCTGGACATTGGCATAATCCGCGCCGAACAGTTCTTTAACCCGATCAATCGCCAGTTGCTCAGCAATATCTACGTATTCACAGCCTCCGTAATAACGCTTACCAGGGTAACCTTCGGCATATTTATTGGTTAATGACGAGCCCTGAGCTTCCATGACGCGAGGACTACAATAGTTTTCTGATGCGATCAGCTCGATATGTTCTTCTTGACGCACCGTTTCTTTTTCAATGGCTGAAGCCAGTTCATCGTCGTAACCGGCAATACTCATATGGATTGAAAACATGTAACCCCCTGAATCAGGCCTAAACCATTGTCGGGTTTAGGTTTATTGGAAAAAAATAGTTAAAATTTGGAGCGCAATCATACCGTATTTTGTGCCTCTTAGTATACTAAAGCGCTAAATATAGCGTGCTCAGTCTGTTATATTGACTACTACCGGCATATTTGCCATCACTATCCGCTGAAAAACCGTTTAATGGCAGCTAGCGAGTAAATATCGAAGAAATCACCTAAAATTTAACTAAGCTAATTGACTAACCAACTCGCTGAGATTGTAATATCCTGTGATGATTCATCGACAAAGCCCATAACTGAAAGAAGTGGTCTGATCAGGCACTCAAATTAGAGATCAGAGCTATTCACTATCGGCAAATAAAAAATTAAATAAAAATGGAAACACAGTGAACAGTTCAGTCAATAGTGGTGCCGTATGGCCCTCAAAACAGCCTCTCAGCAAGCTCGATACAGAGCAACTAAGTAAAAGAACATTACCTCACTTCATGCAACTGCTGTCTGAGGAAAAAATACCTGCCGAAGCAAATCTCATCGAAGCTCATAAAAACTTGTACGTGCCTTTTTGTGCCTGGCTGGCAGCACAACCAAAATCAGTGCCACAAATTATCGGCATCAATGGTTCACAGGGCTCAGGCAAGTCAACACTGACAAAAATATTGAGCAATATCCTCGAACATGGCTTTAATAAAAGAGTGGTCAGTTTTTCAATTGATGATTTATATAAAACTAAGCAATCGCGTCAGCTGCTGGCCCGTGAAATTCATCCGCTTTTTGCAACCCGAGGTGTACCCGGCACACACGATATTGATTTAGGTATCGCGGTCATTGAACACTTACTTCGAAAGCAAAATACTGAATTAGCAATACCGGTTTTTGACAAATCCTGCGATGACCGTCTGCCGGAATCCGAATGGACAAAATTTCAGGGCGAATGTGATATTGTGTTATTTGAAGGCTGGTGTGTAGGTGCTGCTTGTGAAGCTGATGAGGCGCTGTTAACACCGGTTAATACACTGGAGAAAGAGGAAGACGCGTCGGCCACCTGGCGACGCCATGTTAATCAGCAATTACGTAGTCGTTACGCAGACCTTTTTTCACTGATTGATACATTGATTCTGTTGAAGATACCTGATTTCAATAAAGTTTTTGAATGGAGAAAGTTACAGGAAAAAAAATTAAAAGCATCTATCAGTAGTGACAGCAAAAATAATGCGACTATGAGCGACACTGAAATTGACCGCTTCATCATGCACTACGAACGAATAACAAAACATACACTGAAAGAAATGCCGGATCGCTGCGATATTGTTTTTGAACTCGGCGACGACCACCAGATAAAGCACGTGATAACAAAGGATAATAAATGAGCACAACAGTAACTATCGAAACAACACCCTATTCTGATCAGAAGCCTGGCACCTCAGGCTTGCGTAAAAAAGTTACAGTGTTCAGACAGCCCCGTTACCTTGAAAACTTTGTACAGGCCATTTTCAATGTTGCCAGTGAACTAAAAGGACAATTACTGATTGTCGGTGGTGATGGCCGGTATTACAACCAACAGGCTATTCAGGTGATCCTTAAAATCGCAGCAGCAAACGGCGTGAAACAGGTTATGGTCGGCCAGAACGGTCTTCTGTCAACGCCTGCCGTCTCCCATCTGATACGAAAAAATAAAGCCGCAGGTGGCATCATTCTTTCTGCCAGCCACAATCCTGGTGGCGTTGATGGCGACTTCGGTATCAAATTTAATATCAGTAACGGTGGCCCGGCGCCAACCAGCTTTACCGACGCTGTTTTTGAACTCAGCAAATCAATATCGCAATATCAGATCATAGAAACAGCAGACATTCCACTGAGCGAACAACAGCAAGTGTTTATCGCTGATATGCAAATCAATATCATCGATCCCGTCAGTGATTATGCCGCTTTAATGGCAGAGCTATTTGACTTTCAAAAAATCAAATCCATGTTTACGGGCGATAATTTCACTATGTGCTTTGATGCCATGCACGCGGTTACAGGGCCGTACGCTAAAGAAATATTTGAAAACCAGTTGTCTGCAAATTCTGGCGCTGTTATTAACGGCGTCCCGCTAGAAGATTTTGCGGGCGGTCACCCCGATCCTAATTTAGCTCATGCAATAGAGCTGGCATCGTTATTAAACAGTGGCTTAAATGCGCCGGATTTCGGTGCAGCATCTGACGGAGACGGTGACCGCAACATGATTCTTGGACAGCATTTTTTTGTAAACCCCAGTGACAGCCTGGCCATCATGACGGCAAATGCACATCTGCTACCCGGCTATAAAAGCGGCATCAGCGGAGTCGCCCGTTCACTGCCAACCAGTCGCGCTGTCGACAAAGTAGCCGAAAGCATGGGTATCCGCTGCTACGAGACTCCGACCGGCTGGAAATATTTTGGTAACTTATTAGATGACAAGCGCATCACACTCTGCGGTGAAGAAAGTTTTGGCTCCGGTTCTGATCACATTCGTGAAAAGGACGGTATCTGGGCCGTTCTTTTCTGGTTAAATCTTATAGCGATAAAGCAACAGTCGGTTGAACAGATAGCCCGCGAACACTGGAAACAATATGGCCGGCATTATTATACCCGCCACGACTATGAAGCCATCGACAGTGAGGCAGCAGAAAACTTAATCCAGCATTTAAGAGAACAGTCAGCAACTCTTGCTGGTAAAGAGTATGCCGGTCACAAAATAACACTCTGTGATGATTTCAGTTACCGCGACCCTGTCGATAACAGCATCGCAGAAAAGCAAGGCATCAGAATTTTATTTGATGACGAATCGCGCATCGTCTACCGACTATCAGGCACAGGCACTGAAGGCGCCACACTGCGTGTATACATAGAAAACTATGTCACAGACACAACACAGCACACACTGGAAACACAGTCTGCACTGGCAGATTTAGTTGAAATCTCAAAAAATATCGCGCAAATAAAAACACACTGTAACCGTGAACAGGCAGATGTCATTACATAAAGTCTATTATTGACTGTGACGGATGTAAGTAAAATTTGTTCTACCGTCACTGATGGCGATAGCTCTAATAGCCTGAAACTGTTGCCTCATCTGAGGCAGCTAGCTGACATTTGATTAGTCCTGTTAACGGAAAACCATAATACTATCAATAAGCCCACTGTCTCCCTGACGCTCTTGAAAAACAGGATACTGTCATTGCTCACAACGCTCGCTATCGTGAGTTTTTTAAAAATAACGGACCGCAGCTTTCTCCTAAAAGAAGCACTGACAGGCAAAAGATAATATGGTATGAATTACTGTTAACTATCGTCTGTTAACCTGAGCACAATGCTTAATGAAAAATACAGAATCAATCACTTCGCCATTATACCGGCTCAGTAACAAGGAAAGGTAATTACATTAACAGCAAGGTGTCCTGTTGTTATCATCGCTGAATAAATACATAACGGATTTACTCTAACAGTGTCACTTATTTCATATATCTTGTTTTCATTTATGAATATATTTATGTAACTCATCAACGACTAATAACACCAAAGCAATTAACAAGAGCTGCCCCCAAATTTCCAGTGTTACCGGCTCCAGCATTAATATTGTACTCAGCCCCGGTATATGCATGGCGGCAATATGTATGGCCTGAGCAGATAACATACCAAACAGTAACAAGGGATTACTGAAAAACTTTGTCCTGAAGATGGAAATGGTCTCAGAACGACTATTAAAGACATGCACATTTTCAAACAACACCATCAGCAACAGTGTTATATTGCGCGCACTATGCTCTTCTACACCGGAACTGATCTGCCAGTAAAAAACCGCAAATGCTACACACCCCATCATCATTGCATTAACAATTACCCGCTGCAGCATTAAGCGATTAAAAATAGCCTCATCAGGTTTACGTGGCAACTGTTGTAACTCATGACCTTCTGCAGGTTCAAAAACCAGTGCCACATCCTGTATGCCGTTAGTCACCAGATTTAGCCAGAGTAACTGCAGTGGCAGTAACGGCAAGGGCAAACCAGTGAGGATCGATAACATTACCAGAGTAATTTCTGCTGCACCGGTCGATATCAGCAAAAAAATAACTTTCCTGATATTATTGTAAACAATTCGTCCCTGTTTTATGCCCTGCACGATGGAAGAAAAATTATCATCTGTTAATATCAGATCTGAATTTTCCCGTGCCACATCCGATCCGCGCTTACCCATCGCAATACCGACATGCGCATGTTTCAGTGCTGGCGCATCGTTCACACCATCACCCGTTACAGCAACGAACTCCCCGCTTTCAATCAGGCTTTCTACAATCTGCATTTTTTGATGCGGCTCGACACGAGCGAACACGCGCTTCTCTGCAACCAGCTGGTTAAAATCGGCTTTGCCTGATTCATAGGCACGCTTTAACTGTGCACCGGTTACGGGTTCATCATAATCTCCTCGCGAGTTCCTTTGTGCTATTCCCAGTTCCTTCGCCAGTACCTGAGCCGTGAGCGGATGATCACCTGTGATCATCGCAACTTTAATTCCCCCTTCACGGCATTGCTTAACCGCATCAATCACCTCAGGCCTGAGCGGATCGATCATAGCGACCATGCCAATAAATTCGAGCTGCTCTAAACAGGTTCTTGGGTCATCCGGTACCTGCTCGAGTACCCGGTGCGCAATACCGAGTACCCGATAACCTTGTGCAGCAAGTTGCTCTGCTCTATTTTCAATTTCTTTTAAACTGTCAGACGGAGGAACATTAACCGCTTTGTCGCACATGCTCAGCAGGCGCTCAACACTGCCCTTTACAAAAAGCTCAAGGTGATCCTCGAAGCGGTTTATACTCGCTGCATAGGCGGTATGTGACTCATAGGGAATACTGGCAATTTCTGTATAGCGTTTACGCGCATCATCTGTACCAGCCGTGAGTTTGTTCATCAGCACCAGTAATGCGATATCAACATGATCACCATGCTCCTGCCATTTGTTGTCAATTAATTCGAGACGCGCTTCATTGGCAAGGACACCGCCCGCCAGTAATAACATTAAACTTTCCGGGTCATATACGCCGTTGTCATCGCGCGTGATATTACCATGCATATTCAGGCCTTCACCACTGACCGAATAGGCGCTGCCATCAGCCAGCATAATACGTCGAATAGTCAGTTCATTAAACGTCAGTGTGCCGGTTTTATCTGAGGCGATAAAAGTACAAGAACCTAATGACTCAACGGCAACAAGCTTGCGAATAATGACGCCGACAGCTGCCATTCTTTTCATGCCGATAGCTAGAGCGATGGTGATAGCCACCGGCAAACCTTCAGGAATCGCAGAAACAGCCAGCGCAACACCTAGCAGAAAGACGGTTGAAAGATCATCACCACGGGCTGCGGTAACGATAAATATTAATGTAATTAGAATGAGCATGGCCCAGCTAATACGTGTGGTGAAACCCTGAATGCGCAGAACCAAGGGAGGCCTGGTATCTGCATCACTGCTAACATCCTGTGCAATCTTGCCTATTTCAGTCTTGATTCCTGTTGCAATCACTTCACCATGTGCACGGCCTCGCAGCACAATAGTGCCTGCGTAAGCAAGATCAAGTCTGTCACCGGCAGGCATATCATCATGCCCTGTAAATTGTGCATCTTTGTCGGTTGCAAGAGACTCGCCCGTCAGCATAGACTCATCCACTTCCAGCTCCATCGTCCTTAACAGTTTGATGTCGGCAGGAATTTTGTCGCCTGAAACCAGCAGTGCAATATCACCGGGAACAATGTCTGCAGCATTGATAATGCACTGCTCTCCATCACGGATAACCGTGGCCTGATGCGGGACCATTTTTTCCAGTCCGGATGCTGATTTTTGTGCAGCGTATTCCTGAAAAGTTCCGATAGCAGCATTTAGAAACAGCACGCAGAGTATAAAAATGCCGTTGAGATTTTGCCCAAGCAGTAATGAGAGCACAACTGCGGCTAACAGTACGTAAATAAACGGGCTTTTAAACTGACGTAAAAATATTAAAGATAAGTCTGCCCGCTCAGGCTCTGGCAGACAGTTTGGGCCAAATTTAAACAGGCGCTGTTTTGCCTGTGCATGACTTAATCCGGATGGTGTTATCATCGGCTGCTCGGTCAGTACGAGAAACTAAAACATATTGACTTCAATATACTACAGTCTGCCGGGATTACGCAGCGCTGAATGTTTTCTAGCCCTGCATCTGTGTTGCCAGCTGCATAATTTCCTGCCGGTGTGTTACTGGCTTAAGCGCCAATAACTGTTTCATTAAGTCTCTGGCTTTATTTGCAGCTTCAAGGTGATACCAAAGCAGTTCAATTTCAAGAAGCCTGCAATGAACAGCATCAAATTCACCGTTATAACGACTATTCGCATTATTAATCAGGCAATATGCCAGCTCATACTTTTGTAGCTTTATGGCTGACTGAGTTAATAATATCAACTCACCCGCCTGAGCAAGTACAAAATCTTTAGAAACCAGCTGACACTTTTCAGCATAACTCACAGCTGCAGAAAAACGCTGCGTATTTAATAATAAATAAATAACCAGACGCCCCACACATAAAAATGCCCGGCTGGGTTGCCACTGACTCATACGGTCAAAAAGCTCTTCATAAATTTCCACACTTCCCTGTTTATACTCAAAATCATCAAGCAATAATACAACAGCATCACTGTCTCTTTCGGTTTGCACATAAGTATAGAGCTTACTTAAATGTGCCTCGCATTCACGCTCCGCGTTTTTGCTCCTTATCCTGTCATCAAACTGTTGTTTACCGCCAATATAACTGGCATCGAAGGTGTTTATATTACGACTATAGCGCCTGTAATTTATTTCTTCTTTTAATTCATCTTTGATATCCTGTCGTCTTTCCTTAAACCATAGCTTACCCAGAAAGTACCCGGTTATGCCGCCACTGACATGGGCAATAAGATTTACTCCTCCATTATTGCCGTCATTCAAAAGATCCCAGCTGTCCCAGCCTATATACCATAGCGCCAGAATCCAGGCCGGTATATAAACAGTTTTCAGAAAAGTAAAAAACCAGACAAACACCCTGATTTTAGCCTCTGGCATAAGATAAGCAGCGAGCCCGATCATGCCGCTAACAACTCCCGACAGACCCAGCGTAGGAACAGGATGGGTTCCGATGCTGATCAGTGAATAAGTAATATGTGTGCTAAAGGCAATAAGCAGTAAAGCTTTAATAAATTTCCAGCTATTGCTGATTAAGATTTCAAGCGCCGGAGTAAAGGCAAAGAAAAACAGCAGATTAAAAAAAATATGCCCTAAGTCACCATGCGCCAGTGACGAAGTTATCATTTTTAACGGGTTCCATGAATCAGGATAATACATGATCGACTTATTAAGGCCACTGATCAGATCTTCTGAAAAAATCAGATAATGCTTTTCAATAAACTTAACAGTCATTCCCGTTGATCCAGAGTATAAGAGATTATCGCTAATAAACTGCTGCAGGTCCCAGTCATCCCGCAGGTAAACATGGATATCAGTGAGGATTTCTACGCATTCACGGCGACCATTTAACGGGCTTTCATTTAATCCCGGACTGTTTGCTTCAGAAAGAGACTGACAATACAGAGTTGCTGCCTGTAAAATCGTGCTGTTATTTTGATATTGCAGAAAAAAAATAACACTGCAAATTATCATTACCGCGTAGGTAACGACCGGCAGTTTATTTAGCTTGAGCTCAGTACTATAAGGAATAAAAAACATATCGCTCCGTGCTATGTTTATTGTTGCTATTTATTGTTATTGTGGCTTTATCTTATTCCATATCTCCACAGTATAAAAGCCATACGGGTATTTTAAAAAGTAAGTTTTTATACATTGTCGTAGCTAATCAGAGAGCGATTATTTGAAAAGCATACAATAACCATTCAAATATGAGCAGTATAAATAAAAAAGATAACAAAAACAGAGGGAAAACTGTTCAAAAAAACTCGGATAACAAGTACCTGAGTTATTTATCTGGCTACGAAAGAGCAAGTAGCCACTTTTAACCGCTAGTGATATATACATGCAGCCGATAATAATGGACAGACGCTGATATTTTATTTTTTAATTAGTACTCAGGCACAATGACAAACAACTCATACATGTATTGGTTACAAAATCAGGCATCCCTGCCAGCAACATCACTACCAGCCGAACATCATATTATCGACTAATAAATTTTGTCCATCATACTCATTTTTAGAGGCAACTATGAATTTCTGTGTTTGTTTACTGAAACGATTCAGAAGGTTATGTGCCGCCTGACTGCCCTTTTCACTCAGTAAAAATTGTGTTATTTCAGCTTGTTTTTCTGCACTAATTCGCGCACTAATGGTAATCCCCTGATTAGTCAGCACCTGACTCTTAGCAATGACTTTTAAGCTGCTTCGTGCCTGTTGTTCCATATTGTTTTTGAAAAAGCTCTCTCTGAAAACAGCGGCATCACATTTTCCTGCTTTAAATGCAGCATATACTTTATTAAAGCCGTCTTTAATGGCGATGAACTTTGGTTGCTGCACCTGATTAGGAAACATAGAATAAACAGACAATGTACCAAGGTGTGGTGATGGTAATACGCAGATTTTACGTGATATTAAATCTTCTTTTGTATTAATTATCGAGTTGTCATTTTTTGTCACCAGAACAAAAGCTAAATCACCGGGCAATCTGACCAATGGATTTGCATCAGTCTTATTAAAACGCCATGCAACAAAGTGCGGACCATCAAATACGAAATCATATTTACCTGATTTCAAAAACTTCTTGTACATTGACCAGTTACCAGGATGCACATACTTTACCTCTGCACCCATAATCCTGCTCAGTTCTGCAGTGAGTGATCCATAAGTTTTTATGCCGTCTTCAGCACTCTCTCTGGGTGGTGCCGTGAAGTAGTATTCTGCTGCTGCTGTATTAATGCTTAAAACAGTCAGCACTGCGCTGCAAAATAACGATTTCAATAGTTTGTTTGATTTATTCATTTAATTTTACCGGGTGTCAGAAACAAAGCAGGCTCTAACTCATCCGATAAGTATGAACTTACCTTATATTACCATACGGTAATATTATAAATTACTTACATTAAATCAGGTCATCTGCTGTGTATAAAAGCTAATAGGCAAAAAACTTCAAATATCAGGCAAAACTGTCTGGTTAATTTTTAAAGCGGTTTATAACAGTGAATCAACTTATATAATCATGAAATTAAAAAATAATCTGCTTGATTAGACAATAGAGATAATAAGCATTATTTTATACTCACGGATAGAGCATCTCATTAATATCATGGTTAAATTAATGCCATCATATATTGTAAATATTCACAACTCGGCTGTGTCATTAACGCTCTAACAATAAAAAATGCTATAGTTTATTTTAATTTAGATACATAAAAGCAATCACTAAGGAGATTGTATGGCGGCAGTAAAAGAAATGTCCTGGCTAGGTATAGGCATCAGGTTTTTAATCGCCTGGATTATCGTTTTCTCAAGTTATAACCCCAGTGGTTACTCATTTGTCAGCTGGGTACTTAATACTGAATCCGGCAATATTGTCTTTAAAGTCTTTATTGGTGTTACGCTTATCATTGGCTGGGCCATATATATTCGCGCAACCAGACGGTCATTGGGGATGATTGGAATTGTACTGGCCTTTGCTTTCTTTGCCGCATTACTTTGGTTATTAATCGACCTGAACATAATACCTGCAAATACAGCGAGCGCAGTTACTTATATCGTACTTTTTATTATTGGCTGCTTGCTTGCAACCGGCATGTGCTGGTCTCATATTCGTCGTCGGATTAGCGGTCAACTGGATGTTGATGAGATTGAGAGTTAAACTTCAGTTTTGAATTGTGTGAGTTCAATACACCTAATTAAAATAGTGAGCTCACCTATTCTTCGTAAAGCCAAGCCCGTCGAATAAAAGCGGGCAACCTGTTGGCCGTGTTCCCGGGCTATACACAAAGCAACAACAGTGTCACTGCCAGCCGCTCTACAATTGTTTTACCAGCCGAAAATCATATTATCGACCAACAGGTTCTGACCATCATATTCATTTTTACTGGTGTAAATAAACTTTTTATTTTTCTTACTAAAGCGTTTTAACAAATTATCAGCTGCTTCACTGCCTTCTTTGCTCACCAGAAACTCTGCAATTTTTTTCTGTTTATCTGCACTAACACGCTTACTGATTGTTATGCCCTGATTAGTCATGGTCGGGCTCGTAGCGAGCACTTTTAAAGCTTCACGTGCATTGTCGTCCATGTTGTGCTTATAAAAACTCTCTCTGAAAACAGCCGCATCGCACTTACCTGCTTTAAAGCTCGCATATACCTTTTTAAAGCCGCCACCGGCACTGGCAACAAATTTTGGCTGCTGCACCTGATTGGGAAACATGGAATAAATAGCCAGCGTTCCCAGATGAGGTGATGGTATCACACAGATTTTACGGGAAATTAAATCTTCTTTTGTTTTAATCATATTGTTGTCTTTGGCTGCAACCAGAACAAAAGAAATATCACCCGGAAGGCGGACCAAAGGATCAACATCGGTATTATTAAATCGCCAGGATACAAAGTGCGGCCCATCAAAAACAAAGTCGTAGTCTCCCGATTTCACAAACTTTTTATAAGTTGGCCAGTTTTTTGGATGCACATACTTCACTTCTGAGCCCATTATTTGGCTTAGTTTAGCAACCAATGGGCCATAGGTTTCAAGCCCTTTTGCAGCACTTTCTCGTGGCGGTGCTGTGAAAAGGTATTCTGCTGTCGCAGAGCTGATGAATAACACTGAAATAAGTGCACTAGAAGATAGCAAATTAATGAATTTGTTAATTTTTACCATAATTCTTACCGATGAGAATAATTATAAAGACTGCTCTAACTCATCCGATAAGTATGAACTATATTAACTACTGCTTAAATTAGCAGGCAATAATATCACCTTTAGTTAAAAAAAGAGTTCATTTGGTAGCGCATTTTCTACACTTCATCGCGTATTCGACCGAACTGTAATTAGTGAGTGACAAAATTTGATCGAACATCTTGTTTACTATTTTAACTCTACTGGCGCCTGCTAGTGCAAGCTATAGCGGAGACCGAATAGCCTAAATATTATAAGGTTTTAATTATTAGTGCTGTTAAAAAATAGAGATGTGATAATTGATAAGCGGCTAAAAAACAAACAGGAATTATCATAATAAAACCCGGAGCATCTCACTTATTTTTATATTTTCTTTTTGAATTTTTTTTACTGATCGGGGTTGTTTTAGATTTGAATACCCTTCTTGACTTGCTTTTTTTAGCTGCTGGTTTGTCGGTTGTTTTTTTGGAATTGACAAGTGATTTATCAATTTCAGCCATTTCGTCTCTGGTCAGGTTTCTCCACTCCCCTGTTTTCAGCTTACCTAAGTGTACATTCATTATTCGTACACGCTTTAGCTTTGTCACCTCATAACCCAGATATTCACACATCCTCCGAATCTGACGGTTAAGGCCTTCTGTAAGGATTATTTTAAAGACAAAACGACTTTGAATAGTCACTTTACAGCGCTTAGTCACGGTATCCAGAACAGGCACCCCCTGAGACATGAGTTCAACAAAGCGCTCTGTTAGTGGTTTGTTAACCGTAACAATGTACTCTTTATCATGGTCATTACCTGCACGCAGAATCTTGTTAACGATGTCACCGTCGCTGGTGAGAAAAATCAAACCCTCTGAGGGCTTATCCAGCCGGCCAACAGGAAAAATTCGTTCGCGGTGTCCGATAGCATCGATGATATTACCGGCAATATTACGCTCTGTTGTACAGGTAATACCGACAGGTTTGTTATAGGCAATATAAATACGGTCTGATTTATTAACCGCACTGGGCTTTATGCGCTTGCCATCTGCGATGACAATATCTATATCTGAAACTTTACTGCCCAATTCTGGCAGCTTACCATTAATTGTCACTCTCTTTTGCTCTATAAGCTTATCCGCCTCGCGACGAGAACAAAAACCAGAGTCACTAATAAATTTATTTAGACGAATGCCGCTATCTGTATTCAAAGTATATTACGCACTATAAAAATACTAGGGTATCATAAAAAACGTTCGGTTTAGTACTCTATACTATTTATACAGCAGCAGAAGCCCTGACACAGAATAAAGTCTTTTTATATACCCAGTTTCTGACTGATGCTTGCTAATAATTCTTTTGCATTGATTGGTTTTGTAACATAATCATCAAAACCGGCCGCCAGCCCCCTGTCAATATCTTTCTGCATAGCATTTGCACTCAATGCAACGACAACAATATCGCGGGTTTCCTTATGCTGTTTTAAATGTCTAAGCACATCAAACCCGTTCATTCCGGGCAGATTAATATCAAGCAGTATCAGGTCTGGCCGGTGCTCGATTGCAAGCTCTAATCCTAAGAACGGCTCATGCGCACTCCACATATGAATAGAGGGCTGGTGTGACAATAATAATTGCACTAATCTCAAATTAGTCGGGTTATCTTCAATATAAAGGACGTTATATTTTTTTCCCGGATCAGAATCATTATCCATCTTTGTATCTCCATTTGATAGCGGCAACATCGGATAATATTGTGCCGGTTTCGACTTAGCATGATCTTCTGATGAATCACCGGCAGGTAATATAAACCAGAAAGTACTGCCGATACCCGGCTGACTATCCACACCAATTTTACCTTGCATTAATTCAATGAGGTTTTTAGTAATAACTAGACCTATTCCGGTGCCTTCTATTTCAGACTGTTCAGCACCTAAGCGATTAAAAGGTTTAAATAACTGTACCTGCTGTTCATTTGTTAAACCAGCACCGCTATCAATAATACTGACGCGAGTATAATCACAATCAGTCGTATCATAAGTAATGACAATAGAACCGTTCTCACTATTATATTTGACCGCATTACTCAGGAGATTTAAAAGCACCTGCTTCACTCTGGTACGATCACCCTTGACGATACTTCGCTGACATAATAATTCACTAACCGCTATGGCCGTGTCATTACGTTTAATAAAAATTGTCAGACCATGTTTTTCAGCTAAAGGTGTAATTAATTTAAGTGCTTCTTCTATCAGCTCTTCAAGTGAGATAGGTTCGATTGATAACTCTATCCGGCCTGATTCTATTTTAGTAAGGTCAAGTATTTCATTAATCAGTGCTAAAAGATGCTCGCCGCCCTTTTGTATTTCGTTAACGTACTCAGTCTGTACAGAACTTAAATCATCGCCATTTAATTCCAGTAACTGACTAAAACCTATAATCGCATTAAGCGGTGTACGCAGCTCATGACTCATGCTGGACAGAAACTGGGATTTGGCATGATTAGCATTTTCTGCCTCATCACGTGCATCCAGCAGTGCCTTTTTGGCTAACTCCCTGGAAGTAATGTCGCGCAAAACACCAACGTAACCTGACCGTACATCCCCCTGCATTGGTGTTACATTCAGTTCCATCGGAAAAGAACTGCCGTCTTTTCGGCATCCCTTAAGATCTCTTGTTCGATGGATAATCCGGGGTTCATTCAATGCTGAATTTTTAGTGTACTCTTCATGCTCATCTCTCTCATCCTGATGAAGCAAGATTGATACATTTTTGCCGATAACTTCTTCAGATGTATAATTAAATATCTTTTCAGCTGCCGGGTTAAAGCCATCGATAATGCCGTGATCATCGATGGTAACAATGGCATCTGCAATGGCTTTGAAAACGGTTCTCTGTTGTGCTTCACTTTGCTCAAGAGAGCGGGTTCTTTCTGCAACCTGTGCTTCTAAATTATCGTTTAGATCACGCAGGTTTTTTTGCGAACTGTCAACCTGCTGAATCATACTTTCAAATGAGCGCGCCAGTACTCCCACTTCATCATTCAAATACAGCGGCAAACTTTCCAGTGAGCTTTTATTATGCGAGTAATCATCGACTGCTGACGTCATTTGTTTTATAGGACGGGTAACACGCACAGATACAAGTATTGCAATACCAGTGGCTATAAAAGCCAGAATAAGACCCCATATTGCCATATCGTTAAGTACAGCTGACTGACTGGCAACAATATCACCAAAAGCCTGACTCATGGTCACCGAGATATATCGCTCGGGTCGTAAAGGATCGAACAGAATTTTTGAAAATACTATAGCGTAGTCACTTTTGCTTTCATCAGGTTTGAGTACATGGTGCATTTTTTTATTTTCTGGCAGAAACAGCTTAGCAAGACGGGGAATATCTTCCTGTATACGATAACGTTTACCCAGATCAAAACCATAGGTTTTACTTTTATCAGGATGCAGTAAATAACCACCCTGATCGTTTGTTATATAAATATTTCGTCCGGTTTTCTCAATCTCATTATGAATCTTTTGTAACTCTTCACCAATTTCAGTAGTAATCAGAACAATTCCGGCTACAGCGCCCGTTCTGTTATCATATACTGGTGTCGAAGTCCGCATAACCTGACGGTGAGGCTGGCTAACTTTTCCATATTCGCGGTTAAGGTTTATTTCCGATAAATATACAGCACCACTTTCTAATTTCATTGCTTCAATAAAATAACGTCTTTTTTTCTTACTTTGTAATCGTTCATCACTCATTGCCGCTATTTTTTTAGTTTCAAAATTGCGCTCAACGACAATTAACTCCTGGCCATTTTTATCGATAAACCGAAGTGTAAGGTAGGATTTTTTACTATTTATTACCGTTGTAAAAATTGACTCCAGACGTAATTTCCACTGCGTAAATGTTGACTGACCTATCGCATCATAATTATTCGAACTTTTAGCCCGGATAATACCCTGAATCGGCGGTGTTTCAGATAAAATCAATACCTCTGCATACAGATCCTCAATTTTACTTTGTAGCCGGTTCCCGGTATTTTGAATCTCGGCTTCAATCGCGCTGAAGGTATTTTCTACTAATATATTAGAAATTTTAGTATAGAAAAGACCGCCGATAACACTACTGGTCAGCAATACAACCAGCACTGTACTTAAGCTAAACTTATGAACAATCGATAACTTCATAGGTTTTTGTCCGTTACCACTACAGCCCGGCAGACCTGTTCAGAATTATTCTGCATAAGCCTCCACTTTCAGTTTTTTCATTAGTGTATTGACAACACTATAGTTGTGCGCCGGCACCCAGCCAATGTATTTACCCGCTTTTGCAGCCAGGGTCTCAGGTTCCAGCGACAGGAGTATTTGCTGTATCTGCTGTTGCAGTTTTTGCGGAACGTTTCGCATTGCGGCAAAGCTCCACTCTGGGTACAGCTCTGTACTAAGAAAAAAAGGAAAGCTCTCTATATCTTTATTATTAAGAATACGAAAATATCTGAGATCAATTTCACCGGTTGACTCCATATTTTCAAGCGTATCAGTTCGCACTACACCTACATCGGCTATACTATCCCTGACTGCCCGGACAACTTCCTGATGGGTTCTTGACTTACTAAACAATAATTTACGGGCGTCTTTGTACGGATCAAAATCATTTTTAAGCATCTCATACCACGCCATGCGCCAGCCACCAAATGCTGACTCTGATACCGCCATCAGAACTTTGTCTTTAAAGTCTGATATTTTAATAATATTTTCATTACGCACATGGGTAAAGATCACCGATCCAAACTGATCCTGAGCTGTATTCGCGCGTTTATTGTTTAACGTAACCAATGCAGTTGCTCCGTATAATTGGTCTATTTCAACAAAAGATGACGGGTTAGTTAATACAAAATCAAACTCATGCTGACCTGCCAGTTTTGTTAATTCCTCCAGTTTTAATACAGGCATAAGGAAGAATCTATGCTCTGGGAATTGTGCATTCAGCACATTGACTGTTTGCTGCCACTGTTGCTTGGCCTTTTCAATGCCATGATGTGCCCTGACAGCAATCCGGTATTCTTTAGCCAGCAAGCCCTGAGACAGAAATATGCACATCATTATCATAAGGGCTTTAATTGCTGGTCTCATTACTGATCTCGGTGATTATTGCTTTAAAAGAGATGCCGTTAAATATAAATATTTACTAGTATTGATTCATAGTTTAGTACAAGTATCCGGTCTTTTCTGTCGTCGATATAAATATAGTAATATTATGATATACCTGTTCTTTAACTATCACTACTGTATAAGTAGCGCATAGCAGGCTCCTTAAGTTTTTGATTTATTTGACTAATTAAACGCTTCTGTGCAGGACTAATAAGAGCACTGCACGGCTTAAGGTGATTCATACCACTCAAGCATGCCTGATCCTGGCTTCAGGTCCTTCCATTGTTCAATATCAAAGCTGATACAACAAAGACCCGCTGTATTAAAAGTAAGCGTTTCACCCGTCAGGCTATTGGCTAATTCAGACCAGGTAGGTTCATGACCTACCAGCATAACAACCTTGTCGTTTTCACTGAGGTGCTTGAATAATTCAAACAGCACGTTAACTGTGGTGTTATAAAGTGCATCTGTAACGGTACTGTCACACTCCCACTGCCCTGCCATCATTGCCAGATTCATGGTTTCAACAGCCCGGCTGGCTGATGAACAGACCACCAGATCCGGGTGAATGTCTTTTTCATTAAGCAATTCGCCCATGAATTTTGCCTGCTGTATACCATGTTTGGTCAGGGTTCTTTCATGGTCACTGGGAGCATCCATTCCGGACTTTGCATGACGAAAAATTAAAAGTGTGTGTGACATATACAGTTGCCTTGTTTTGTTCTTGAAATAAAATTACCAGTTTTAATTTACGTTTTACTAGCTCACCTTCAGTCAGATATTCCTCGTCGTAACGGTTATTAGACTGGTTGTTAATAATACCGGCCTTCATCAGTTGATGCTGATTGATGACGCTATCTCGTTTTTAAAGTACCTGACAGGCTTCATCAAAAGTAAGTCGCGGCAGTCTGCCATACAGTTTGCTGTCATCGCCGTAACCAATCGCACAGATAAAATTACACTTTACTTTTCCGTCAGGGAAAAATTCGTTATTTAATTTATCATAATCAAGTCCGGACATAGGACCGCAATCCAGCCCCAGACTTCTAACCGCCAGCATAAAATACGCCGCCTGAAGCGAACTGTTTCTGAAAGCATTTTCTTCAATTTTCTTCTCATTACCAATGAACCATGAACGGGCATCATCATGCGGGAATAACTGCGGCAGTTTTTCATAAAATTCCATATCCATGGCAATAATAGCAACCGCGGGTGCCGACATAGACTTTTCAACATTGCCTGCTGCTAGACAAGCCTTCAGCCGCAGTTTAGCTGCATCTGACTGTACAAACACGAATCTTGCAGGGCAGGAATTGGCGCTGGTCGGGCCCATTTTCATCAGCTCATATATTTGTTCTATGATGCCGTCCGGCAAGGACTTATCCTGCCAGCCATTATGGCTTCTGGCCGATAAAAACAAGGTATCTAATGCTGTCTGATCTAATTTTTTAACCGTCATTGTGTATTCTCTTTATATATTAATTATTCTGTATGAAAACTATCATATATTAATTGTGCTAATGCCTTACTAATACCCGGTGTTTTAGCCAGATCTTCTACACCCGCTTTGCTGACCGCCTGCAAGCCACCGAAGTGTTTTAGTATCGACTGACGCCTTTTAGCACCCATACCCGGTATCTGCTCCAGCTGCGATGTGGTTCTGGATTTTTGCCGCTTCGCACGGTGACCGGTGATTGCAAAGCGATGCGCTTCATCACGCACATGCAAAATTAAATTCAGAGCCATGGACTGCTGCCCGGGGTAAAGTTCCGTGCCATCGGTCATGACCAGCTTTTCAAGTCCGGCTTTTCTGCCCTCACCTTTGGCCACACCAATTAACAACACGTCTTCTATTTCCAGCTGATTCATTACTTCGATCGCCTGTGATAGCTGACCTTTACCACCGTCTATAAACAATATATCCGGTTTTTTGCCTTCGCTTTTTCGGATTTTTGCGTAACGCCTTTTCAGTGCCTGTTTCATTGCCGCATAATCATCACCAGGCTCTATGCCTTCAATATTAAAACGACGATAATCGGTTTTTAACGGCCCTTCAGGTGTAAACACAACACAGGAAGCCACGGTGGCTTCGCCCATCGTATGGCTGATATCAAAACACTCTAATCTTGCGGGCATATGATCAAGGTGTAATAACGCCTGTAGTGCATCAAACCGTTTAATCATTCCTGCTGCGGAGTTAACCCGCGTGAGCAGCGCCTTTTGCGCATTCTGTCTGGCATTATCCAGCCAGTGCCTTCGGTCACTGCGCACCGAACTGGAAAGCATCACTTTCTTACCGCGTTTATCAGACAGCACCTCGGCAATGAGCTCATGGTCCGGCAGACTTTCACTTAGAATTATTTCAGCCGGAATGTCGTTATTAAGATAATACTGCGGTAAAAAGGCATTTAATATATCAGCCTCCTGCATACTCTCAGGCAGCTTTGGAAAGAAACTTTTGGTACCAAGACTCTGACCATTTCTGATAAAAAATATTTCTACACAGGCGTGACCGGCATGTGTCGCACAGGCAATGACATCAATATCGCCGCCGGAGCCAGTCATGTACTGGCCTTCAATAACACTTTGTAAATAACTAATCTGATCTCTGAACTCAGCGGCTTTTTCAAACTGCAACAATGTAGCAGCCTGCTCCATCTGTGCGACCAGATCCTGAACCACTTTCTGGCTTTTACCTTCAAGAAACTGTGTGACATGTAAGATATCATTTGCATAATTATGCTGGCTAATGCTTTTAACGCACGGTGCGGTACAGCGTTTAATTTGATATTGCAGACAGGGCCTGCTGCGATTTTTAAAATAGCTATCATCACACTGGCGAATGCGGAAGACTTTTTGTATCAGGTTCAGTGTTTCCCTGACGGCTCCGGCATTCGGATAAGGACCGAAATAGCGACCTTTTTTTCGTTTGGTGCCGCGGTGAAGCCTGAGCATCGGGTAATCGTCCTCCGTTGACAAAAACAAAAACGGATAACTTTTATCATCGCGTAAAAGAATGTTATATCGCGGCAGAAACTCTTTAATTAAATTACTTTCAAGAATTAATGCCTCACCTTCCGTATGTGTGATGGTTGTTTCAATGTTTATAATCTGTGAGACCAGCGACTGTGTTTTAGCACTTAAACCGGTATTTCTGAAATAGCTGGACAGCCTTTTCTTGAGATCTTTCGCTTTACCAACGTATATTATCTCATTTTTTTCATTATACATCCGGTATACACCCGGCAATGAGCTGCAGTTTTTAAGATAATTTTTTGCATCGAAGGTTTGTGGTTTATCAGTCATAACTAAGTTTTTCTAAACCGGATAATAGTGTGTCGATTGTTTTTACTGGCGCCGTTTAAAAAGCGCAGCACAGGAGAAGTAGTTAACTGAATTCAAACAGAGATGCCGATTTTAGCCCGGCATTTAACAGCCCAGTGACAGATCACTAGCCTGTAGAAAACATGCGTTAGTTGTTGATATGTTCTTCAATATCATCATCCAGAATACCGTGCTGGATAGCCAGCCTCATCATTTCAACATCGTTCGTTACTCCCAGCTTCTCATGCAGTCGTTTACGGTAGGTACTGACCGTCTTCGGGCTGAGGTTTAACTTATCTGAAATAGTCGATGTACGCTGGCCCTGACTGATCATCAGCAGTACCTGCAGCTCTCGCTGCGACAAGGTGTCAATCGGCGAGTCATTGCCCGGCAGCATGGATAAGGCCAGCTGCTGTGCAATACTGGGAGCGATGTACTTCAGTCCTTTTGAAACTTTATGTATCGCATCCACCATCTCCTGTACTTCGCAGCCCTTGGTTAAATAACCAACAGCACCGGCTTCAAGTAATCGTTTAGGCAATGGCCCGTCACTATGGACAGTAATGATAATGATTTTAGTATTGGGGCAGATAGTCTGTAAACGATGAGTGGCTTCAAAGCCACCGATTCCGGGCATGTTGATATCCATCAGGATGACATCAGGGGGATCTATCCGGCATTTTTCCAGACACTCTTCACCACTGCTAACATCAGAAACGACCTCGATACCCAGCTGATTTTGCAATAAGCTTTTGATGCCAAATCTAACCAGATCATGATCATCTACCAACATAACACGAATAGCCATCAACACCTCTAATTATACTTTTAGTTAAAACTATCTATGTAAGTATTTCAAATATAAACCATTAAGCCTTAAAAAGACATCTCAGCCAGTCTACCAGTTCTTATATGGGTGTTTTATTAAATTCACATTATAGTATCGCGGATCCTCACTGACTTCCTCAGCCAGCCACTCAGGTCGCTCAAAACTCTCGCTTTCACAGCTCAGCTCAATTTCGGCAACGATCAGGCCCTCGTTCTCTGCAAAGAACTCATCAATCTCCCAGACATGTTCCTCAACAGCAATACGGTGACGGGTTTTATGTACTTGTGGCTGCCGGCACAGTTTATCAAGCATCTCCAGCGCATCGCTTAACGGAATGTCATATTCATATTCCAGCCGTGTAATACCAATCGTTGCACTTTTAATATTAATATTGGCACGCTCACCTTCAACTCTGACTCGTACAGACGAGGTATCCAGCGGTGCCAGATAGCCCTGGCGAATAAGCGTTGATGATTGTACATATTCCCGCCAGTTGTTATTTTTTAATAAAAACTTACGCTCAATTTCTAGCGCCACCATAACCCCCTACTAATTTACTTGCAGCAACCTACATAATATGTCAAAAGTAAGCTTTAATAACCCTTATAATTAACCCTGAGCGCCACTATGACGCAATACACCTGCGACTTTAACCTTAAAGACAATCTGATTCACCTCAACCATGCGGCAGTTGCTCCCTGGCCTGTACAAACCCAGCTGGCCGTGCAGGCATTTGCCGAAGAAAATGTCCGTCAAGGCTCCTTAAATTACCTGCAATGGCTTGAGCATGAAGCGAACTTAAGGCGATTATTAAAAACGCTTATCAATGCTGATTCAACCGACGAAATTGCCCTGCTTAAAAGTACTTCAGAGGCACTATCCGTGGTCGCTTACGGACTCGACTGGCAAGCCGGTGATTCGGTGGTGATAGCCGCTGAAGAATTTCCTTCTAACCGTATTCTATGGCAGTCACTTGAGCAGTTTGGCGTTACGGTGAGGCAGGTGAGCTATCAGACAGATGATGATGCAGAGCAGCTTATGATTCATGCCTGTGATAAGACAACGCGTTTAATTTCAGTCAGTGCGGTGCAATATGCTTCTGGCAGACGTACCGACCTGGAAAAAATCGGTCTTCATTGCGAACAAAATAATATTTTATTTTGTGTTGATGCGATTCAGCAACTCGGTGCATTAGACTTCGACGTGAATAAAGTGAAAGCTGATTTTGTAGCGGCAGACGGTCACAAATGGATGCTGGGCGCTGAAGGACTGGCATTGTTTTATTGCAGAAAAAAACACCTGACAACACTAAAGCTGCATCAATACGGCTGGCACATGCTCGAAAATCCGCATGATTTTGATGCCACAGACTGCTCGCCTGCACAATCGGCACGGCGCTTTGAATGCGGCAGCCCGAACACGATGGGCATTATTGCACTCGAGCAAAGCCTGCTTCTGCTTGAGTCTGTTGGACTGGCAAACATCGAAAAAATTATTCTTGATAATACACGATTTTTAATTGAGCAATTTTCAAACAATCCAAACCTTGAAGTATTGAGTTCAACCGAACCGGCCAGATTATCAGCCATCGTAGTGGTCCGTCATAAACAAATGCCAAGCAGTGAATTATTTGATTACTTAAAACAACACCACGTCTTGTGTGCACCACGCGGTGGTGGCATTCGCTTTTCACCGCATTACTACACGCCTCGCGACAAGCTTGAACAATTAGTTAAATTATTAGCTTTCTGATGACGGATCGGTTTATGCACGGCATGGCTACACTCTTATTAAAAAGCGCCGCCGACTTTAAGGTAATAATATTCATCACCGGTTTCATCCAGTCCCTGTGCATAACCCAGACGGATTTGCGGTGTAAAATTATAAAAAAAATTAAGATCGATCAGCCACTCCACACCGACACTTTGCAACGGTTTTTTATCCTGACCATCAAACCAGCTAGCACCTGTTTCGGCAAACAGCCTGCCAGAGTGCTTCATAATACCTACAGGGGGTGCCATAATGCCTTTTTCAACATGCCGTAATGGAAAGCGCCACTCGATGGAAGCCAGCTGCAGATGATTACCCATTTGAGTATTATCAGCATAGCCGCGCAATGCAAAGTGACGTTTATTAAATGTCGTGCGGGAATATTGGGGGTTAAGTAGTGTTACTGAATCCCAGTCACTCTCTAAGCCACCAATTGTGTAGGCTCGCATGTCAGGATCTGCACTGGCTGTTACGTATCTTAAGGCCAAGCTGTGGTGTGAACCAAGCCTGAAATATTCGCGCCAGTCGAGAGTGGTCGCTGTGCCTGAATAATCACTGCTGAATACATCACTACTCTCTGTTACCAGCAACACATCTCTGCCAGTTTCAGGGCTGTTACCTTTCATAAATGACTGTTTACTGTCATAAAAGATGCTGAACCCCAACAAATCATCACTTTGATCCAGAAAGCCGGTGACACCGCTGGCACGATAAACATCTGCTTCATGATTATCGATCAGGCCCAAACTTAATCGCCAGCGACTTTTTAAGCTAGTGAACGGTAAAGAAAAACGTAATTGTGCCTGACGGTTGGTTCTGATGATATCTGTCAGCCCCGTTGAATGATTTGAGAAAAGGCTGTTTTCTCTGGCGACGACAAAGCCCAGCCAGTTATCATACTGATACAGTAAGGAGCCGGTCAGGTCAGACTGTTCATAGCCGTAAGCCAGATTGAGCTGATAATAATGGTTGTCTAATGAATCATTTGAAGATGTTATAAAACCAATCTCACTGGCTTTATCCTGCAGCACCAGCCATGGAAACCAGTATTTAGGGATAAGGTCCGGCCAGGGAGAATACTCCTTAAACGTGTATGTTAATGTGTCATCTGGCAAAGGCTCATTAAAACGAATGAGCCGCTTCACGGCTGGCTTTAACTGCGGTGGATGGCTTGCTTGCAGGTCCGTTGAATGAATCGTATAGCCGTCTCTTGCAAATAACTGATAATACAGGCGCTCATTATGCAGCACAGGAGAAAACGCACCGCTAACAACATTAGTCAGCGGCGTAAAAACAGCAGAATTAAATGGCTTAACATATATATTGTAAACACCGCTTATATCACTGCTAAATAAAACAGCAGACTGATCAGGCGTATATCGCGCCTGCATAAAATTGGCGTTATCTGCAACCAGCTGGCTCCAGTTTGATGATGTTAAGTCAAACTCATGGATTCCCCATTTTGTATTCAGCTCTTTTTTGCTAACCAGTAGCCTGCCTCTTTCATCAGACCAGTCGAGGCTACTGACAACATCACCATATTGTCCGCTCCATAATGTTTTTATCAGTTGTGCATTTTGATCCAGTAAATCAATCTGCGGAACGGAAGCAACTGTCCTCGCTGCAAGCAAATGACCGGTCTTTTTTACAACGGTAATGTTTTTATAGCGAGAGCACTTAGTCAGCTGCTCAAGCTGTTGTGTTACCAGACTGTAACGGTATAGATCATAGTAAATACTATATTCGTCGCAGAATTCCGGCTGTGAAATATAGATCAGATTATCTTCGCCAACACTAAAGTAACTGTCTCTGTTTAATTCAATTAATGCTGTCTTCTTTGTATTTTTCAGCAGCATTAATTGTGAAACAGTTTCATAGTTATCTTCGATATAAAGCATTGCTCCATCATCCATGAACTGGATAACCGATAATTGATGCGGCTGATTAACAATAACAACATCCGGCTTGGATTTTACCGCTTCAAGTGCTGATATCTGTCCGCTAAAACGATGCGTAAGATAGAGTTTAAACTCGTCCCATAGCTGCGATATATCTTTGCCAAAAACACGTTTGCTGTTTGAGTTTATTGAAAATGGCACGATGTTATCACTGTAAAGCTGAATCATTTTATTAATGGATTCAATACCGTAGCGGTCTTTTAAAAACTGATAGAAAAAAACACCATACAGATAATGTCGCCCCAGTGGCTGACTATCAACCGGCAAGTTCACCGTCTCCACCGCCAGCAAGCCTTGCCTTATCTCTTCCCGCATCAGCATTTCAAAACCGCTGCTTTGTCCTCTGCCAATACCCTCATGGGTTTCATAATGCGTCGCCAGACCCTCAATAAGCCATTTTGGTTGCAGGATATTTGGAAACAGTAGAAGATAACGGCCAAACACTTTTCGCAGAGAAGACACCTTGCCGACAGATTTATCCAGATGAAAAATATGTGTCAGCTCATGCTCAATCAATAATGTTAACCAGTCATCATAATCTTCAAGCTGGGCGGGTTTATCCGCCGGTGAAAGCTGCAACACCATTCTGTTGAAGGGGTAAGGTGTAGCACTGCCATTTGCCCAATCCTGATCATCTGAAACAACAATGCTTATTTTATCTTTGGGTGTCCATGCCAGTTTTTGTTGCAGTTCAAGATAGAATTTTTCAGCAATAAATGCAGAGCGCTTTGCCTGAGCTCGGTATGCCTCAAGATAGTGAACATTAAAGTGTTCGCTAACTAAGGTTTCCCAGTGAGCTGAAGGGTTCGCGGCTAATGCAGATGAGGTATTAAAAACAAAAAAGATTAATAGAAAACGCGTCATCCATAAGTACATAGTAATATTATATTTCCGCAAACGTATACATGAAAGCCAGGTTTCTTATTATTAAAGTTTACTTGATCGGTGCTAAATAATCAGAAAAAGTTTAACAAATTCATATTATTACAGCTAAACTTAAAGCAATGTTAGTGTTTCATATAAGGAACGGAATAACACTGACATTAGTCAAATAATGTATGGCCCATGCTAAAGGATATAGATTCATTGATAAACATTATCAATACACTTAAAAGCTACACATGGGATAAGCTGATACACAGTCTCACCCGGGATCGGGGTGAAGTAAATATTGGTTTATCAAATTTTGATCGTCTGCGTTATGAAATCAGGCCCGGTGATGTATTGCTGGTTGAGGGCCGCACGCGTATTAGTAGCATCATTAAAACCGTCACCCAGTGTTGCTGGACCCATTCTGCTATTTATGTTGGCCGGCTGCATGATATAGAAAACCCTGCCATACGGGCACATATCAAACGCTTTTATAATGGCGACCCTGAAGAACAATTAATTATTGAGGCGATGATTGGTGAAGGCACCTTAGTTGATAACTTACGTAAATATCGGGGTGAAAACTTACGTATATGCCGGCCCAAAGGTATCACACATCAGGATGCTCAAAAGGTCATTAATTACGCCATCAAACGTCTGGGCAGCGATTATGATGTGCGCCAGATACTCGACTTATTACGCTTTTTATTTCCCTACTCAATACTCCCCAGACGCTGGCGCTCCAGTTTATTTCAGCACCATGCAGGAGCCACCACCAAAACGGTTTGTTCGACAATGATGGCCGAAGCATTTGCCTCCGTTCACTTCCCTATTCTGCCGGTTTTGCAATATGATGAAGACCATAACCTTAAATTATATCGCCGCAATACCAAACTGATCACGCCGAGTGACTTTGACTATTCTCCCTACTTTGATGTTATTAAATACCCGATTTTCGACTTTGATGAACTGTCTGTCTACAAACAACTGCCTTGGAACAGTGAGGGCGTCATGTACAATGATGCTGATAAAATACAGGTGATTGATGGCTCAGGCAACGCTAATATTTTAAAAGCAATTCGTTCAGATATAACAGGCACAACTAATTGAGGATGTATAAATGTTAAGCTGGTTAGTCATATTTTCACTGGTCATCGGGATTTCTGCATACTTCAGACTGTCGCTCGTTATCTGGAGCACACTGCTGGGAATCACACTATTTGTGTTTAGTTTTACAGCTCTGGCATCAATCGCGACGATTCTGATTCTGTGGACTCTTTATCTTATTATTGTCGTGCCATTAAATGTAAACACTTTCAGAATAAATAACATCAGCCAGCCGGTCAAAGAACTAATGGCCAAAGCACTGCCACCCGTCTCGCAGACCGAACAGGAAGCTCTCGATGCCGGCAGTGTCTGGTGGGAAGGTGAAATTTTCAGCGGCGTACCTGATTTCTCAAAACTCAATGATTTACCAAAGCCTAAATTAACAACTGAGGAAATTGACTTTCTTGAAGGCCCGGTCAATACACTGTGCACCATGATCGATGACTGGGAGATCACTCAAAACCAGTCTGACTTACCGCAGGAAATCTGGCAGTATATTAAAGACAATAAATTCATGGCCATGATTATCCCTAAAAAATACGGTGGTCTTGAGTTTTCAGCACTCGCACACTCTGAAGTTGTGATGAAAATTTCCAGCCGCAGTATTACAGCCGCGGTAACCGTTATGGTGCCAAACTCACTGGGGCCCGGAAAACTTTTATTACACTACGGTACAGATGCACAAAAAGAGCAATACCTGTATGGCCTTGCCGACGGCACAGAAATTCCCTGCTTTGGTTTAACCGGGCCGGATGCCGGCAGTGATGCCGGTTCAATGCCGGACACCGGCGTTGTATGTTATGGCAGTTTTGACGGCAAGGATAAGGTATTAGGTATCCGGTTGAACTGGGAAAAACGTTATATAACACTTGGCCCGGTCGCCACCATTATAGGACTGGCTTTTAAACTGTATGACCCGGACAGCCTGCTGGGTGATAAAGAAAATATCGGTATAACACTGGCATTAATTCGACCTGATACGCCCGGAGTTGAAATTGGTCACCGCCACTTTCCATTAAATCAGCCCTTTATGAATGGTCCGAATCGCGGTAAAAATGTTTTCATTCCGCTGGAATGGGTGATTGGTGGTGAGCAATATATTGGTAAGGGCTGGAAAATGTTAATGGAGTGTCTGGCAGACGGTCGTGCCATCTCTTTACCTGCGCTTGCGACCGGTGCCGGTAAACTGTGCAGTCGCAACACAGGCGCTTACTCCAGAATAAGAAAGCAGTTCAAAACGCCCATCGGCTACTTTGAAGGCGTTGAAGAGTCGCTTGCTATTATTGCCGGCCAGACCTATGCAATGAATGCCGCAAGAGAGCTAACTTTAGTCGGGCTGGATATGGGTGAGACGCCTTCTGTGGTATCCGCTATTGTGAAATATCAGCTGACAGAAAGAATGCGTCTGGTAATTAATCATGCAATGGATGTACACGGCGGCCATGGCATCTGTATGGGCCCGTCTAATTATCTGGGACGAGTTTATCAGGCCATACCGATCAGCATTACCGTTGAAGGTGCCAATATATTAACCCGTAGTCTGATTGTATTTGGTCAGGGCGCGTTAAGAAGTCACCCCTACCTGTTAAAAGAAGTCAATGCAGTCAACGAACCCGATACTGACAAATCCATTCATGATTTTGATCAGGCCTTATTCGGTCATATCGGCTTTGTTGCCAGCAATCTGTTTCGTGCATTCTGGCTGGGATTAACCAATGCCCGTTTCATGCTGACACCGGGCAGTTCAAACACGGCTTATTATTACCGTCAGCTAAACCGCCTCAGTGCCTGTTTTGCAGTAATGACCGATATGTCGCTCGCTGTGCTGGGTGGCGGATTAAAACGCAAAGAAAAGATTTCCGGGCGACTGGCTGATGCACTATCAAACTTATACATTTTATCAGCACTTATTAAACACTTTGAAAATGATGGTGAAATAGCCGAGGATAAGCCTCTGTTTGAATGGGCCGCACAGGATTGCTTATATAACACCCAGCGCGCTCTGGACGGTGTGCTGGCTAACTTCCCTGTTTCTGTCCTCGGTAAAATATTACGATTAGTTATATTTCCCCGTGGAAAAGTATACACTGGTGCAAGTGACCTGCTTAGTCATAAAACAGCCCGTTTACTATTATCAGACACAGCCGCACGCAAGCGCCTGACACGTGGCATTCATATTAATAATAATGCCGATGACAGAACCGGGCGTATTGAAACAGCCTTTGAGAAAGTACTCAAAGCAAGTGATGCAGAAAGAAAACTAAAAGATGCTATGCATGTCGGTGTTTTAAAAAAACAACCCATAGAAAGCTTACTGCAACAGGCAGTGACATTAAACATTCTCAACGAAGCAGAAGTTTTACTGATTGATGAAGCCTACACCGCAACGAGAAATGCCATAATGGTGGACGAGTTTTCATTTGATAAAGAAAATCATTTATGGAAATGGGAGAGTTTTAATGAGCAAAGATAAGACTGTTTATATCGTCGACGGCAGCCGTACTCCCTACCTGAAAGCCAGGGGTAAACCGGGGAATTTTACCGCAGGTGATTTAGCCGTAGCTGCCGGAAAACCATTGCTAATGCGTCATCACTTTGCGCTTGAAGCCATTAGTGAAGTTATTTTAGGTTGCGTTATGCCGGGCGCAGATGAAGCCAATATTGGACGTGTCGCGGCATTGAAACTGGGCATTCCCGAATCTGTACCTGCCTGGACAGTGCAAAGAAACTGCGCATCCGGTATGCAGGCAGTAGACTGTGCATTCAGGAACATCCGCTCCGGCCTGTCTGACATAGTGCTGGCAGGTGGTGTCGAATCAATGAGCCATGCGCCGGTCTTGTATAACGATATGATGGTGAACTGGTTAAGCCATTTTATGATGAGCAAAACCGTCGCTCAAAAGCTCAAGACCATTACCCGGCTCCGGCCCTCACATTTCAAACCCGTTATCGCACTCATTAAAGGCCTGAGTGATCCGATTGTTGGTTTATCCATGGGACAAACAGCCGAGAACATTGCACAACGTTTTAATATCTCACGACAACAAATGGATGAATTTGCTGTTCAAAGTCACCAACGACTCGCTTTTGCAATTGATAATCATCATCTGGATGAAGTGGAAACCATCTATGACAATCACGGTCACTTCTATGACCAGGATGATGGCCTGAGAAGAGATTCAAACGAGAAGGCACTGGCAAACTTACGCCCGGTATTTGATAAAAAATTTGGCCTGGTAACTGCCGGTAACAGCGCTCAAATTACAGACGGTGCCTGCTGGATTTTGTTAGCCAGTGCCCAGGCCGTTAAAAAACATAAACTCCCCGTGCTGGCAAAGATCAGCGACAGTGAATGGGCCGGGCTTGATCCTGCCGTCATGGGAATGGGGCCTGCCCACGCCATGGCACCGTTATTACAGCGTAATCAGCTGACTGTTAACGATGTTGATTACTGGGAAATAAATGAAGCATTTGCCGCTCAGGTACTCGGTTGCCGTGCCGCCTGGATGGATGAAGATTACTGTAAGCATCAGCTAGGTCTTGATTCAAGCCTCGGTGAAATCCCGGCAGACAAACTCAATGTTGACGGCGGTGGTGTCAGTCTCGGCCACCCGGTTGGCTCAAGCGGTGCACGTATCATATTACATTTAGCAAAAACACTTGAACGAAACAATGCTGCTAAAGGCATTGCCAGCCTTTGTATCGGCGGTGGTCAAGGTGGTGCCATGCTCATTGAAAGGGAAGCAAACTAATGCAATACAATCACTGGTCAGTTCATACAGATGAAGAAAATATCTGCTGGTTGTTATTCGATCATAAAAAGGCATCAACCAATATCTTATCAACAGAAGCCCTGACTGAACTGAATGATATTCTTGATCATATTACTGATAACTGCAAAGCCATCATCTTTAAATCTTTAAAGAAAAACGGTTTTATTGCCGGTGCAAATATTAAAGAGTTTGTCGGCAGAGATTATGACGCGGCACTGGCTTTAATCAAGCTCGGCCACGAAGTAATGAATAAAATTGCAGCCATGAAATGCAATACCATCAGCCTAATTCATGGTTTTAGCATGGGCGGCGGAACAGAACTGGCATTAGCCTGTAAGTACATTATCTGTTCTGATGATGCCTCTACAAAACTGGCGCTACCTGAAGTAAAGCTAGGCATTCACCCGGGCTTTGGAGGCAGTTACCGCTGTATTAAGCGAATCGGACCGCTGGCTGCATTTGATATGATGCTAACCGGCAGAGCTATAAATACCCGGACTGCTAAAAAAACAGGTCTGGTTGATGAAGTCACCGCCCACCGACAACTGGAGCGGGCAGCTATTGCCTATGCCAGTAAAAAATATGTACAGCCAAAACCATCATTATTAAATCAGCTTCTTAATAACGCTTTAATACGCGGGTTTATTGCCAGCAGAATCCGTAAAAAAGTGGCGCACAAAGCGCCAAAAAAACACTATCCGGCTCCTTACAAACTGATCAGTCTGTGGCAACAATACTATGATTCGCCACAAAAAATGCTGACCATGGAAGCTCAATCTGTTGCTGAACTCGTCGCAGATAAAACTGCTCAAAATCTGGTCAGGGTATATTTTCTACAGGAGCAGTTAAAATCCGCCGCTGATAAAAAACTGTTCAAACCATCACATGTACACGTTATCGGTGGAGGTATTATGGGTGGTGATATTGCAGCATGGTGCGCACTAAAAGGTTTTCAGGTCAGTGTCCAGGATCAGGACCCTGCCATTCTTGCCAAAACCATCCAGCGTGCATACGGTTTATTTAAAAAACGTCTGAAGTCAGAGCGTTTAACCCGTAACGCTATGGACAGATTAACCGCTGATCATAAGGGTTACGGGGTCGAACATGCCGATATTATTATCGAAGCCATTTTTGAAAATTCAGATATCAAAAAAGAGCTTTATCAGCGCATTGAACCCCGCATGAAAAAGGATGCGATTCTGGTCACCAACACATCCAGCATTCCACTAGAAACGCTTTCTACCTGCCTTAAAAAACCAGGCAGACTGGTCGGTCTGCATTTCTTTAACCCGGTGGCTCTGATGCCACTGGTTGAGATTGTTCACGGTGAACAAAGTGATAAAAAAACATTAGCAAAAGTGTCTGCCTTTGCCTTACATATTGATAAACTACCTCTGGCTGTTAAAAGCAGCCCGGGTTTTTTGGTCAACAGAATACTCATGCCTTATTTACTTGAAGCCGTTGTCATGTATGCAGAAGGTATTCCAGCTGAAGCCATTGACAAAGCGGCTTTAGATTTTGGTATGCCAATGGGGCCGATTGAACTGGCCGACACAGTGGGCCTGGATGTTTGTTTATCGGTTGCTCAAAACCTTTCTCAACGTTATGCCACAGCGGTACCGGCTCAGCTAGAACACATGGTGAAAACAGGCCACCTTGGTAAAAAGAACGGTAAAGGCTTCTATCCTTATAAAAATGGCAAGCCACAAAAAGATAAAACAGCCAGCTACAAAAGCTGTGAGAATTTACAACAGCGCCTTATACTAATGCTGCTTAATGAAGCGACAGCCTGTTTACGAGATCAGGTTGTTGAAAATGCAGAGCTGCTCGATGCAGGTGTCATTTTTGGTACCGGTTTTGCTCCCTTTAGGGGCGGCCCCATTCAGTACATTCATGATACGGGGAAACAAGAACTGCAACACAGTATGGATAATTTACAGACTGTGTTTGGCGAACGATTTACCCAGGATAATGGCTGGAATCTTGTTTAACTACATTCAAATCAATAAAAGAGCTTAAAGTAAATGCCAAAAACAAGCCCCAACTACCACTATTATATTTACGGCAGTATCGTCACTATCGGTATCATTACCTGTTTGGCGACAATTTATACATCAGCCGAAAAAATACAGCACTTTGAACATAATACCAGCCGTATACATCGCTTGATTAGTCTATCAGAGGTTGAACTTGATACGCTTGATAACGAAGCCAATATCATAGAAAACACGCTAAAAAGTATTCAGGAACAAATAGAATCAAATCAAGAAGTCGATAAAAATGTCAAACTGGAGTTTTTTACCCTAAAGAAAAACATTGATGACCTGAGAACGGATATTGCTGAAAAACAAAAACTATTGATTTCGTTAAATCTGCTTAAAACCGATACACTCAGTCAGGTAAAAACTTTATTCTGGATAAACAGCTTCCTGTTAGTGTTCGGCACGCTGATGGTACTGGGTGGCTTATCGGCTCTTATCTTTAAACTCGAAATATTTCAGGACCGCAGAACTAAGAAAAGACTGAAACAGCAACAGCCAAAGTAAGCGATTAGCCTTGCTTAAAATCTGTCAAATTAAGATTTTTTAAAGATTCCTGGCCTCAATTTCGCTATAATCTGGCCCTATTTTGTATATATCAGCGGAATTAGCATGAATTTTATTGAAACTCGCGGTAATGATGGTCAGCGTCCAGTTAAAGTTAGCTTTTCAGAAGCTATTCTGAATCCCATCTCATCTTATGGTGGCATCTACTCTCCAGAATCTATCCCCGAGTTAGGTACTGACTTTCTCAATAAACATATTAATTCAAGCTATAAAGTACTCGCCAAAGATATACTTACAGCTTTCGATATCGATATTGACGGCTCTGTGATTGATGAAGCACTCACCCTTTATGATAAGTTTGATGATAGCGACAACCCTGTTCCAGTGGTAAAAGTTAAAGATGATCTGTATGTTAGTGAACTATATCACGGCCCTACCCGCGCTTTTAAAGACATGGCACTGCAACCGTTTGGACTGGTGCTTTCGTCTCTTGCACAAAAAAGAAATGAAAATTACCTGATTCTGGCCGCCACTTCAGGTGATACAGGGCCTGCCGCATTAGAAACTTTTAAAAACCGTGCCAATGTAAAAGTAGTCTGCATGTACCCGGACGGTGGTACCTCTGATGTACAGCGCCTGCAAATGGTCACCGAAGATGCCGAAAATTTAAAAGTTCTGGGTGTCAATGGAGATTTTGATGACACACAAAATGCTCTGAAACGACTGCTGGGTTCGGCCGAGTTCAAACAGCGGCTAAAAGATAAAAATATCAACCTGTCAGCTGCCAACTCTGTAAACTTCGGGCGTATTATATTTCAGGTCATATATCACGTTCATTCCTACCTAGAACTGGTCAGACAAAAAGCCATTAAAATGGGTGAAAAAGTCTACCTGAATGTTCCCAGTGGTAACTTTGGTAATGCATTAGGCGGCTATTACGCCATGACAATGTGCCTTCCTGTTGAAAAGATTTTAATTGCCTCAAACAATAATAATATTTTAACGCAGCTGATTAATGAAGGCCGCTACGACCTGAGAGATATGGCGGTCACGCCGACGACTTCGCCAGCGATGGATATTCTAAAATCATCTAATATCGAAAGAGTATTATTTGATATGTTTGGTGCAGAGCGTACAAAAGAACTGATGCAACAGCTGGATACTGAACATCACTACCAGTTAACAGCGGCAGAACTGGCGACCTTGCAAAATGTTTTTTCAGCTGATTTCTGTAATGATGACGAAGGTAAGCAGTATATTAAGGACTCTTTCGACAGCGGTTATTTAATGGATCCGCATACCGCTACCTGCTTTAAAGCTTATGACACTTGTCGCGACAAGCCGCTAAAAACCATCGTCTACTCAACTGCTGAATGGACCAAGTTCTCTCCAGTTATTGCCAATGCATTAACCGGCGAAGTTGATGCTAAAGATCAAGATGCTTTAAAAGCCATTGCCACTAATGCGCGCATTGAAATACCGGCCATGATTAACGGCTTATTTGACAAAGAGATAACGCAGCAAACTATTATTGAGAAGAACCAGATCGAACAGGAAATTCTGAACTTCATCTGAGGCTTTTAAAGCATCAAAAAAAATCCCGCCAGGCGGGATTTTTTTATCTGATTTTTGAGAGATAAAAATTATCCAAGATGCTCAACACGAATTCGTGTAACAGACTCAGAAATATTAGCCGCTTCAACTTTCGCCAGAGCCGCATTCATTCTTTTTTCCTGAACTTTTTGCGTCAACAAAATCAGTGATACTTTAGAGCCTTCAGTTTGGGGCTCTTTTTGAATAACAGCCTCAATACTGATTCCCTGCTCTGCAAAAATTCTCGCCACTTCTGCCAGTACCCCGGGGCGATCTTCAACATGCAGTCGCAGGTAATATGCTGTTTCAAAATCATCAGAAGTCAGCACATTAATATCAGCTTCCTGACCTGTCTGATAACCCAATGCGGCGACTTTATTTTCAACAGAAGATTCAAAAGTACGCGCGACATCAGCGATATCAGCCACAACCGCAGATGCAGTGGGTTCTGCACCAGCGCCGGCACCGTAATATAAAGTAGGACCGACAGCATCACCGTGAACAAGCACCGCGTTCATAACACCATCAACATTGGCGATCAAACGTTTGGCAGGTATTAACGTCGGATGAACACGCATCTCGATGCCCTTATCAGTGCGACGGGCAACGCCAAGATGCTTAATACGATAGCCTAACTCTTCAGCATAAGTAACATCTTCTGTTGTGACTTTACTGATACCCTCTGTAAAAGTTTTCTCGAACTGCAGCGGAATACCAAAAGCAATGGATGCAAGAATCGTCAGTTTGTGCGCTGCATCAATGCCTTCAACATCAAAAGTAGGATCAACTTCAGCATAACCTAACGCCTGTGCTTCTTTTAAGACATCATCAAAATCACGGCCTTTATCGCGCATTTCGGTAAGAATAAAGTTACCCGTACCGTTAATAATACCTGCCAGCCACTCTATTTTATTACCCGCCAGACCTTCGCGCATGGCTTTGATAATAGGGATACCACCGGCCACAGCAGCTTCATAACAAACAGAAACACCTTTTTCATTAGCTGCCGCAAAAATTTCTTCACCATGCATTGCAATCAGTGCCTTATTGGCAGTCACTACATGCTTGCCATTTTCGATGGCTTTAAGTACCAGCTCACGGGCCGGTGAATAGCCACCAATCAGTTCAACGACCACATCCACATCCGGGTCATTCACAACATCCCACGCATCTTCGCTTAACTTAACTGTCGTTTCAGCAGGAAAAATCGTCTGTTCGTTGATTTCACGAGCTGCAGCGCGAACAATCTCAATTGAACGTCCGACTCGACGTGTAATATCTTCTGCATTTCGCATCAAAACAGTTGCTGTGCCACCACCTACTGTGCCCAGCCCCATCAGGCCAACTCGTACTGATTTCAAAAAAATTCTCCTGTTGTTATTCTAAGAAATCTGTCCATTGATAAAAACTGGACAGATATATGTTCAATGATTTGACAAAAGTACCAGGCTTTCTCTGTCACCGATTACTCAGTGGTTAGCGTACCGTCTTTTTTAAACATCGCTTTCAAACCCCGTACTGCCTGACGGGTACGGTGCTCATTTTCGATCAAACTGAAACGCACATGATCATCGCCATATTCACCAAAACCAATACCCGGTGAAACAGCCACGCCGGCCTCCAGTAATAACTTTTTGGCAAACTCTAATGAGCCCATTTCGCGATACGCTTGTGGGATTTTAGCCCAGACAAACATGGTCGCTTTTGGTTTAGTCACTTCCCAGCCGATATTGTTTAAGCCATCACACAAAACATCACGACGGTCCTGATACATCATGCGGATTTCTTCCACACAGTCCTGCGGCCCTTCTAATGCGGCGATAGCGGCAATCTGAATCGGCGTAAACATACCATAATCCAGGTATGATTTGATTCTGGCCAGTGCTGAAACCAGTGTTTCATTTCCCACCATAAAACCCACACGCCAGCCCGGCATGCTATAGGTTTTGGACAGCGAGTAAAACTCCACCGCCACCTCTTTAGCGCCTTCAACCTCAAGAATAGACACCGGCTTGTTATCATCAAACATGATTTCAGCATAGGCAATATCCTGAACCACCCAGATTTCGTGCTCACGGGCGATAGCAACCACTTTTTTATAAAACTCTATATCAACAATTTCACTGGTAGGATTACCCGGGAAGTTTAATACCAACATTTTTGGCTTAGGCCATGAGTTTTTGATGGCATTTTCAAGTTCCGAGAAAAAATCAACATCTTCTCTTAACGGCACGTGTCGAATATCTGCACCTGCAATTACAAAGCCATAAGGATGGATCGGATAGGCCGGATTGGGAACCAGCACGGCATCACCGGGACCAACGGTTGCCATGGCCAGGTGTGCAAGGCCTTCTTTGGAACCAATCGTGACAATGGCTTCTTTTTCCGGGTCCAGATCAACATTAAAGCGTCGCTTGTAATAATTACAAATCGCCTGACGTAAACGGGGTATACCACGTGACACTGAATAACGGTGTGTATCACCCCGTTGTGTGGCCTCGATTAGCTTATCAACAATGTGTTGAGGTGTCGGCTGATCAGGATTTCCCATACCAAAATCAATAATATCCTCACCCCGGGCTCGCGCAGATGCCTTTAATTCATTAACGATATTAAAAACATAAGGAGGTAGTCGTTTTATTCGGGGAAATTCGTTTATCACGTAGGAAGCTCTATTATTAAGGTGTTTAAAAATGGCAAAGTTACTGGCGAAATGACGCAGTGTCAATCCTAGAACAAGAATATTATCTAATTCTTATCATTATCTTCATTCAGGCTGCAAATTGTACTGTTTTGCTGACTAAAACACACTGGATTTATCAAATTTGTCACCATAAAATGGCCAATTAAAGTTAACTTTAAGGGTAGAACAAGATGAACAATCACCTGGGTATCCATCAATCATGAATTTTAGCCAGGACACTGATGAATCAGGCACTCAAATTCACTCCTATACTGATGATTATTTCGTCATTAATCAGTCAAAATACGATAATCATAGTCAGATACATCATAGTGGCTTTGTTCAGCCCTGGCTCCCTGGCAAGATCAGTCAGCTGAGCTTAGATGATTTCAAGGCATTACTATCCTTTAAACCTGATGTGATTATTTTGGGTACAGGTAATAAACTCAAGTTCCCAAATAATGAATTAAGGCGGGAGTTGAGCCGGTTGAATATCGGTCTGGAAGTCATGGACACAGGTGCAGCATGCCGTACCTACAACATACTTTTATCTGAAGGCAGAAATGTTGCAGCAGCGATACTGCTGCTAAAAACTGAAGTATAGGGCCACGCTTTATTTCTAAACAAAAAAATGGGGCTTACGCCCCATTCCCCGTCACCAAGTCTGCCGATAAAATGGCAAATTTATATTGTTAATCCTGTAACAATAGTTCTTCTGAAAATCCCTGACTTTCAAGGATTTTACGCATACGTTTTAAAGCATCCATCTGAATCTGGCGCACACGTTCACGTGTCACACCCAGTTCTTTACCGACGTTTTCAAGGGTTTGTCGTTCAAAACCACCAAGGCCAAAACGACGCACAATGACTTCCCGCTGTTTAACATCTAATTGATCAAGCCACATCGCTAAATTTGCAAAAACATCTTCATCCTGCAACAACAACGATGGCTCAGGATTGTTATCGTCTGCAATAACTTCTAATAACGGCCGGTCATTTTCTTTACCAACAGGAATATCCACAGAACCAACCCGGTCACGCAGCCCCAGCATCTTTTCAACAACGGCCGCAGGCTTATCACAATGTGCCGCAATTTCATCAATGCTTGGCTCGTGATCTAAGGACTGCTGTAAATGACGCGAAGCACGCAAATAGACATTCATTTCTTTAATAACATGAATAGGCAAACGAATAGTACGGGTTTGATTCATTAATGCCCGTTCGATTGTCTGTCGAATCCACCATGTAGCATAAGTCGAAAAGCGAAAGCCTCTTTCAGGATCAAATTTTTCAACAGCGCGTATCAAACCCAAATTGCCTTCTTCAATAAGATCTAGTAAAGCAAGACCGCGATTCATATAACGCCGGGAAATTTTAACCACCAAACGTAAGTTACACTCAATCATTTTAGCTCTGGAAATTTTATCGCCCTTAAGTGCTTTACGCGAGTAATGGACTTCCTCTTCGGCAGTTAGTAAAGGTGATCGTTCGATTTCCTTGAGGTATATTCTGGTTGCATCGAGTTCAGCTCGAGACTCTGTGACTTTAACAGCATCTTTTTTGATATCTTCAACTTTTTCATCATCATCGTCTTGAACCATGATCATGTCGAGAGGAAGAGTGACATCATCCAATGCTGGTGTCACAAGAACAGTATCGTCCTGTTCAATATCTAACTTTTTAGCAGCAACTGTCATATTCATATCCATTTCCCTTACTATTTACCGGCTTTATACAAGCTCAGACTTGTTGATTTACTGTCTTTAAAAATCGAAAACAGTTATTCAATCTGAAAATAAATACTCCACTGATAAGCGATATGAGAAGACTCAAATATACTTATGCAAGCAGGTAATTAACTTAGGGTAAATATAACAAGGGATTAACGGGTTTACCGTCTTTTCGGATCTCGAAGTGTAAAAGGTTTGTTACATTTGCGTTTTTCCCGATAATTGCTATCGTTTGGTCCTTATTTACGCGCGTTCCTTCTTTTACAAGCAGCTTTTTATTATAAGCATAGGCGCTTAAGAAAAGTTCATTATGCTTGATGATGATCAGTTTTCCATAACTGATGAGTCCGGATCCACTGTAGACAACCACGCCACTATTTGCGGCACGAACTTGCTCACCCGGTCTTCCTTTAATATCAATTCCCTTACGGTCATGATTATTGCTGGCAAAGGTACTGACAACCTTTCCTTTGACAGGCCAGGACCATTTTGCAGTATCACTCGATGATTTATTTTTTTTATAGCTCTCTTTGTTAGCAGTTTGTGAAATAACAGAAGTATTAGATTTTTTTTGGTTATATATCGGTACAGATTTAACAGTTCTAGTGGTCTGTTTGCTCGCCGGTACTGGCTGTGATTTATCAAGCGGTGGTGGCGGAATTGTTAATGCCTGAGAATAATCCAGACTGTGGACTGGTTGTTCTTCTTGTGTTTGCTCTGGTTCAGATAAAAGAGCTTGGCTATTACCACCAAATAAATATTCTTTGTCCTCTGGTTCAATAACAGGCTGCCTCATCATCAGCCGCTGGCCGGGTGAAATCAGATAAGGGTCAGTAATCTTATTCCATTTAGCAATATCCCTGAAATCCAGCTCATATCGCCAGGCGATTGAATATAAAGTATCACCGTTTTGTACCGTATATTTCGAAGCATCCCAGGATGAACCACTATCCGGAAACCTCACCGGGTTACAAGCGGTCAGAAAAAAACTTAAGAGCAGATATATGAGAAAGTGTTCTTTCATTAGTTACTTTTTAATAAAAAAATAAATGATAAGCACAACAACGATCATTAACCAGCCAATCCATTCAATATACTTCTTAATGGTCGGCTCCATCTTTGGCCCTGCCCAGGCCATTAATAAAGCAACCATAAAGAAGTGCGCACTGCGCCCAAGTAATGCGGCCAGAATAAATGGCAGCAGCGCCATGTTTAACGCACCGGCTGAGAGTGTAAATAGTTTAAAGGGTATAGGTGAAAAACCGGCGATGATAACAGCCCAAAAACCCCATTCAGTAAACCAGGCAACAGCGGTATGATACTTATCAATATAGCCCACAGTCACCAGCAAGGGCTCAACCATGTCCATAGCAAATGCGCCTATAAAATACCCCAGCACACCACCCCCTACAGATGTCAGGGTAGCAATAATAGCCAGTCGAACCGCCCGATCAGGTTTAGCCATTGCCATGGGTGCCAGCATCATTGCGGTTGGCACAGGGAAAAAGATCGACTCAATAAAGCTGACAAATGCCAGGTATCGCTCTGCATGCCTGTGGGCTGCCCACTGCATCGTTGTATTGTAGAGGCCTTGAAAAATCATTTATCGCTTAGCTCCGTCTAACATCGGTACAAAGAAAACATCTTCATGTTTATTACGAATAAACTCATCACCTTGTCTTTTAATAATAAGTAAACTTTGGTTACTTTCCTGCGAACCCACCGGTATCACCAGAACACCACCGTCAGCTAACTGCGCCAGCAACGCGGCAGGCACCTCAGCAGGTGCGGCAGTGACGATGATCGCGGGGTACTGTGCATATTCTTCCCAGCCCCAGCTACCGTCGGTATGTTTTAGACTAATATTATTATAATCTAACTGACTAAAGCGAACTCTGGCCTGATCGGTCAATGCCGCTACCCGCTCAACTGAATAAACCTGTTTGACTAAATGCGATAAAACAGCGGCCTGATAACCTGAGCCTGTACCGACCTCAAGTACTTTATCCGGAATCCCTGCAGACAGTAATAGCTCGGTCATTCTGGCAACAATATAAGGCTGGGAAATCGTAACACCATGACCGATAGGTAAAGATGAATCCTCATAGGCCCGGTGTGATAGCGCCTCATCTAAAAACAGGTGGCGTGGTGTCGTACGCATCACTTCCAGCACCGTTTCGTTGCTGATTCCCTTTTCTTTTAGCCGTTCGATTAAACGGTTACGGGTGCGCTGCGAGGTCATACCTATGCCTTCGACGGCCGCCTTCGAGGTTTTTAACATAGCTCAAGCCAGCTGGCTAAATCTTGCATACTGTCATAACGAGTCAAGTCAATTTGTAACGGTGTCACCGAAATATAACCTGAACGAACCGCATTAAAATCGGTGCCTTCGCCCGCATCCTGTTCAGGCCCCGGCGGCCCCACCCAATAAATATCAATACCACGGGGATCTTTATCAACAATGACATCTTCTGCTTTATGTCGGTTACCTAAGCGTGTGGCCTTAAAGCCTTTTATTTCATCCCAGGGTAAATCAGGAACATTCACATTAAGAATAGTATCGTGGTTCAAAGGGTTCTTTTGTAATGATTCGACCAGTTTAACCACCGCGATACCGGCAGACTCAAAATATTGCGGATTAAAAGCTCCCATTGAAACAGCAATCGCCGGTAATCCCAGAAAGCGCCCTTCGGTGGCAGCAGCCACCGTGCCGGAATAAAGCACATCATCACCCATATTTGGGCCGTCATTAATTCCCGAGATAACCATATCCGGTTGTTTATCTCTTAGCAGGCCGGTAATCGCCAGATGCACACAGTCGCTGGGGGTGCCATCAACAGATTTAAAGCCATTCGGGTTATTGGTAACACGCAAAGGCCGAGTTAATGTCAGAGAATGACTGGAGGCGCTACGGTTTCGATCGGGTGCGACAACCACTACATCTGCCACTTTTTCAAGTGCATGCGCCAGAGCATGGATTCCCGGCGCTAAATAACCATCATCGTTACTGATTAAAATTTGCACAATATTATTATTCGACCTGCTAAAAACTCTATAGTAATGTATTGAGGTCTTAACATCACCCATATTTTTATTATTAGCGGCCCAAATGACAACAAAAAAAACCAAAGATAATAATGACTTGCAGCTCTTTCATGAGGAAATGCAGGATGTAAGACCACTGATCAATGATCGCGTCACACACGCGCCCAAAAAAAAGCCTTTAAATAAGCGGCCATCTGCCGAATCTGCCCAGGCCGTTAGCGAAAATATATTCTCAACCAGCAACGTCACCGACTGTGACGTCATCCTAAGATTTGAACGCCCGGGCTTACAAAAGCCGTTATTAAAAACATTCCGGCAGGGCAAAATGCCCATAGAAGCCTCGCTTGATTTACATGGCTACACCAGTGAGCAGGCACGCACGGCAATGATAGAATTTATGCGCTTAGTCCAGAGAGAACAATTAAGAGTTGTCTGCATTGTGCATGGAAAAGGTTTTGGCTCGAACAGTAAGCAGCCGGTTATTAAGCCTCTGATCAACAAGTGGCTACAAGAATTGAATGAAGTGCTCGCGTTTAGTTCAGCCCAGCCCAAAGATGGCGGCACAGGTGCCGTTTATGTCTTACTCAGAAAAGACAAGTAACTTTCAGCAGGCAGTGACCGCCATGCAGACACATTTAATCTGTCGCTAACTCAGCGCGTTTTCCACATGACAAACATGATAATATGACCTTTAACTATTGATAGACTGTCAGCATTATTATTTCATCACGAGTAGCCATTATGATTAGCCCAGGTCAAACAGCACCCTCCTTCAGCATCGCCGATCAAGACGGCCAGCTTGTGTCATTATCTGATTTCCGCAATAAAAAAAATGTCGTACTTTATTTTTACCCTAAAGATGATACCTCCGGCTGCACCCTGGAAGCCAGCCAGTTCACCGCATTAAAAGAGCAGTTCGATAAAGCAGACACGGTGATTCTTGGTGTTAGTAAAGACGATCAAAGCAGCCACTGCAATTTTATAAAAAAGTTTGATCTTAACGTGTCGCTGTTAGCCGATACCGAAGGCACGCTTTGTGAAAGCTATGATGTATGGCAGGAAAAAGGCACAGCAGAGGCACCAAAAATGGGCATCGTCCGCTCAACATTCATTATTGATAAATCAGGCATCATCCGGTCAGCCCTTTATAAGGTCAGTGCAGATGGCCATGCTCAGGAAATTCTTGATTTTATAAATAAGACTCTATAGAACGATTTCGTCATGCTATGTTAATTAAAACAGGTTAATAACATGGAATTATCCACTTGTGACAGCCTGACAAAAATCCCCGCTGACTCATGGAATGAATTAGCGGGAGATACTAATCCATTTATACAGCACGATTTTCTGCTAGCCTTAGAACAACACAGCTGCCTGCACCCGTACGGCTGGCACCCGATGTTTCTTTTAATAAAAGAAGGTGAGAAACTGCTCGGCGCTGCCCCGGCTTATATTAAAACCAACTCCTATGGTGAATTTGTTTTCGACTGGTCATGGGCAGATGCATACCAGCAGGCCGGCAAACCGTATTATCCGAAAATGGTGATTGCTATACCTTTCACTCCGGCAAACACTGCTAAATTTTTAGTACACCCGGATGCCGACACTCAGCTAATCATCGGTAAACTCACAGAGTTTAGCCTGTACGTAGCAAAGGAATATAAACTATCCAGTATTCATAATCTGTTTATTTCAGAAGACATTACTAAGCAGCAAACACAGTCTGGTTTTTTCCAGCGAATTGATTGTCAGTTTCACTGGAAAAATAATCACTACACTGACTTCGATCATTTCCTCTCAGCATTAAAGCCTAAAAAGCGTAAGAACATCAGACAGGAAAGAAGAAAAGTAATGAATTCTTCTATCAAAATACAGCGCATAAATGGCACTGATCTTACTGACGATCAGTGGCTAAAACTCTATGATTTTTACCGTATTACGTTTATGAAAAAATCAGGCTCCCCTACCCTGACACTCGAATTCTTCAAGGCCATCAAACATAAAATACTGGCCATCATTGCGGCCACTAGTGATGAAATGGTGGCCGGTGCCATTTGTATTATCGGCAAAGAAACATTGTATGGCCGGCACTGGGGCTGTTTTGAAGATTATGATGGCCTGCATTTTGAAGCCTGCTACTATCAGGGTATTGAATACTGTATCGAACACAAACTATCGGGCTTTGAACCCGGTGCTCAGGGTGAGCATAAAATATCACGTGGTTTTTTACCGACCATCACATGGTCAAGCCACTGGGTTGCCGATGAACAATTCCGCCAAATCATAACTACTCATTGTGCACGTGAAAGACAATACATGCAGCAACACTATCAGGAATTATTAGAAAAAACACCGTACAGTATTGTTAATCAAGCCTAAAACGTTAACATAGGTTCTGTACCAAAAATAAAGGAAGACATTTTTTTTCATTAACAGCTAAGATAACGCTCAGCATATTTTGCTAAAGGATTTAACACTATGGCTACTAAACTTCCCAGCTGGTTCAGATACAGTTTATCCGTTTTATTACTACTGGCTGCCAGCAATTACTGTTTAGCATATAAAGATGTCATACCCCGTTACGCACTGATCATCGGTAATGCCGACTATCAATTCTCGCCATTAAAAAACCCGCTCAATGATGCCAACGATATCGCAGGCACTTTAAAATTACTGAGGTATCAGGTGACTCTGGGCTTTGATCAGAAACCGGAGCAATTAAGAAACACAGTAGATAGCTTTTACAGTAGAATCAAAGAGAATAAAGCGGTCAGTTTGTTTATTATGCCGGTCATGCCATTCAGGCTGATAACGTGAACTATTTAATACCGGTTAACGCTGGCATCAGTAGTTTTGATCTGTTAAGAACACGTGCATTTTCTACCAATCAATTACTGCAGTCACTCAAAAAATCAGCCAGCAAACAAAACATCATTATTCTCGACGTCTGCAGAAACGGCACCTATACGTCATATTTCTAAATCAGAAACAGCAGAAGCCTTATTTAAGAAAATACGCAGAGATGTACTGGCCGCCACAAATAACCGGCAAACACCGTGAGAACATTCCTCACTGATCGAAACCTTTTACGTTACCCCCCGGCAAATGAAGAAACCCCGGATGTCATCAGCTTTTAGAAGATACTGATAACACCGAGCAGCAACATCGTTGAACGTTCACTGATATTTTTAAACTCAATTTGTCCGTAACCATATTGTTTAACGACTGAACGTAAAGTGATTGAGTGCACACTGTATTAGTAATTAATAATATTATGTTTTATAAATAAATTAGAGTAAATAAAATTGTGCCTTTTTTAAAGCACTGCTAAGGCCAGCGCTATCTCTATGTAATTACTTGAAAAACATGTGCAATATCAATGAGAGAAAATATATTTTTTTTATAAAAGTATTCTATACTCTTGATAACCTAGGAAATCTATCAAGAATTATGCTGATTTTTTCTAGGACAGAGAATAATTACAGAAAAAAGAAACGGCGTGATCTTAATTTTTCAGATATTTACAACAGTCCTAATCTTTATTCAAAAATTATCGATGATTTATATAGTGTATTTGATCACATTAGATTTAAGTACAAGGAGCAGATATGAGCAGCAAGCATTGTGATTCTTCGGTGAGACTCAACCTAAGCATGACTTTTTCGATTTTATTTTTTCTTATGGTTCTTGTGTCTATAACGGCATGTGATCAATCCTCGCAGTCGCAGTCCTCACAAACTCCTCAGTATGGTGACAGTTCGACTCTGGATAGCAAACCTGTCTATCGTTTCGCCATTCACCCACTGCATAATCCTCGTAAGTTAACAGAGGTCTATCAACCGCTCATTAACCAGCTTAACGCGAAAATTCCCAGCGTGCACTTCCAGGTTGAAGCATCTCGTGATTACCAGGCTTATGAAATGAAATTTCGCGCCCGTGAAGCGGAATTTTTATTACCTAACCCGTGGCAAACGCTTGAGGCCATAAAAGTAGGCTATTCCGTCATTGCCATGGCCGGTAACGCCGAAGATTTTAAAGGCATTTTCGTTGTACGCAATGATAGTGGTATCAAAGTACCGACTGACCTAAAAGGTAAAAAGGTGAGTTGTCCTTCTCCCACCGCACTGGCAGCCTGTATTATGCCACATCAATATTTACACAATCATGGCGTGAACGTGCAAGCCGATATCGAAAAGTTGTATGTTGGTTCTCAGGAGTCATCCATAATGAATACTGCTTTGGGCAGTGTTGCCGCTGGTGCAACCTGGCCACCTCCATGGCGTGCCTTTCAAAAAGACCACCCGGAAGATGCCGCCAAGCTTAAGGTGATATGGGAAACACCGCATCTGCTCAATAACTCGGTAATGGTGCGTAAAGATGTACCTGCAAATATACGCGATCAGGTTAAACAGATACTCCACGATTTACATAAAACCCCTGCAGGTCAGGAGCTTCTAAACGGAATGGAAACAGCACGTTTTCATCCGGCGGATGACGGAACCTATGACAAGGTTCGTCAGTTCGTTGCACGTTTTGAAAAAGAAGTTCGACCAGTAGAGGTTAAAAAATAATGGGAAAAGCGTTAACGTATTTTTTTTCTGGAAACCTGCGTCGTCGATTGTTGTTTAGTGTAGCCGCAATACACGCTGTGATGATGAGTGTTTTTATCTGGGATCTGACAGAGCGCCAGCAGGATATGATCCTCAGCCAGCAGACCCGGTTAGCGACGGCCCTGGCGCAAAGTGTTGCAACTTCTACCGCTATTTGGTTGCAGGCACGCGACGTTGCCGGACTACAGGAAATTATAGAATCCCAAAAACGATATCCAGAATTGAGTTTTGGTATGGTCGTTACGGCTGATGGCGAAATTCTCGCGCATACGGATCAATCACTTCGAGGTCGTTACTTAACTGACCTGCCTGCAAGGCCAGAGCAACATCTCTTTCGTCAGGATGAGAGCCTGGTCGATGTCGCTACGCCTGCACTGGTTGCAGGACAACATGTCGGATGGGTGCGCATTGGTGTCGGCAAAGGCGTCACCCATAGCGAATTAGCCGCGCTCACGCGTGACGGCGTGTTCTATACCTTGTTTGCGATACTGGTTGGTTCGTTACTGGCCGCTTTACTGGCCCGACAAATGACACGTCGACTCAATATTATTCAGTCGACAGCAGACGCTGTGCAGGCCGGGGAGTCAGGGAGGCGCGCGAATGTAGCCGGTGATGACGAGGCAGCTATTCTTGCTCGCCAATTTAATCGCATGCTGGATACGCTGGAAGAACGCGAGCAAGAGCTGGAACAACATCGAAGCCATCTTGAGGAAACAGTCGCTGAACGTACCACAGACCTGGCAAGTAAAAATAAACTGTTCGAATCCATCAGTAGGATGCAGGCACAATTTATTCGTGAGCAGGACCCGCAGGAATTGTTCAGTTGCATCGTACAGGAGTTTGCCGCACTGACTGATAGTGAAATGGGCTTTGTCGGTGATATTCATCGCCACGAGGATGGATATAACTACCTGAAAGATTATTCCTTCTTTAACGTACCTCAGGATGAAGCGTCGCAGCATTTTTATGAAAAACACAAAGCCACCGGCTTTATGTTCCGGCAGGATCAGCACCCCAACTTGTTTAACCAGGTCATTACGGATCGCACAGTGATTATTGCCAATGCGCCGGCGCGCGGCTCACACTCTACCGGTCTTCCTGATGGTCATCCGCCGTTACAAAATTTCCTTGGTATCCCCGTCTTTTATGGCGAACGCCTTGTGGGTGAGATCGGCCTGGCCAATCGAACAGGTGGCTACAACCGGGCTGTGGTTGATATGCTCAAACCGGTAATTGATGCCTGTGGTCGTATCATCGTCGCTCGTTGGGATCAATCGGCACGTGAGGAAGCTGAAGCGGCAGCCATCGAAGCACAGAAAACGGCCGAGTCGGCAAATGAAGCGAAGAGCATGTTCCTGGCGAATATGAGCCATGAATTACGTACCCCACTTAATGCCATTCTTGGCATGTTGTATTTAGCGCTACGCAATGATTTGCCGGATGCGCTACGTAACCAGTTAAGTAAGGCGCGGTCATCTGCACACTCCTTATTAAGTATCATCAATGACATTCTTGATCTCTCCAAGATTGAAGCTGGCAAGCTTGAGATCGAAAAAATCGAGTTTGGTCTTGATGGTGTGTTGGAGCGCGTGACGGATATTGTCGCGGGGCAGGCGGCGGACAAAAATATCGAGTTCCTGATTCGCTATGATAACGAGATACCGTGCACCCTGGTTGGTGACCCACTTCGACTGGGGCAGGTGTTAATCAATCTTTGTGGTAATGCGGTAAAGTTCACCGAAGTAGGCCAGGTAGAATTATCCTTTCATGCAGATGAAGTTACCGATACTACGCTCACCGCACGCATTTGTGTCATGGATAGTGGTCTTGGAATGTCCACTGATTTACAAGCACAGCTATTTGAAAAATTTGTTCAGGCAGATCAAAGTAGTACTCGTCGCTTCGGTGGCACCGGACTCGGACTGGCAATTTCCAGGATGCTGGTGGAGATGATGGGCGGTCGTATCTGGGTTGAACATTCTGAACCCGGATCGGGAACCACGTTCTGTCTGTCCCTGCCGCTGGGTATTGCCTCTCAAGCACGGCGGAGTCATCGTGAAGATGTAGTAAAACGAGTCGGACACATGCTCAAGGGTAAGCGTGTACTGGTGGTGGACGATAATGAAGTGTCGCTCGAAATATTAGCGGAAATGATGCGTGATTTTCAGTTTGAAGTTGATGTTGAGCCTAGCGGCGCAGCAGCACTGGCTAGAGTAGAAATCGCTGGAGATGGTTATTATGATGTGGTGTTGACCGACTGGTCCATGCCGGGTATGAATGGCGATGAGGTCGTTCGCAAACTGCGCCGAAATGCAACGATGACCTCGCTTCCCAAATTCATTATCGTTACCGCTTACGGGCGCGAAGACGTGCTCGAGGATGCTGAACGAGCTGGTGCGGACGGTTTTCTGGTTAAGCCCGTTTCACCTTCGGCACTGCTCGATACGACACTTGAGGTGTTGGGTCGTGAACGATTATGGGACACCACGTCAGAACCTGTTAGTTTACGAAAAACCAGTAAAGGATATAACTTTTCAGGGATGCGTTTACTGCTAGTAGAAGATAATGAAATCAACCGCGAGTTTGCAGGCATATTGTTACGCAGCGAGGATATTGAAGTCGATGAGGCAATCAATGGCCTTGAAGCCATCAGCCGTGTACAGGAAAAGACATATGATGGTGTACTGATGGACGTGCAGATGCCGGTAATGGATGGTTTAGAAGCGACACGCCAGATTCGTGCACTGGCTAACAACCCCGGACAAGAATACTTTGCCAGTTTACCTATTATCGCCATGACAGCACTCGCCATGGAGAAAGATATCGAGAGAACCCGTGATGCAGGAATGAATGATCATGTCACTAAGCCTGTTGAGCCAGAGCAGTTAATGGCGACTCTTGCCAAATGGGTTAAACACAAAGAACAGAAAAGAAGTATTTCACAGACTTTTGAGCCACCAGAGGATATGAAAGCGCTAATTAATCTCGATGTAAAAGGTGGTATTCATCGCATTGGCGGTAATGCTAATGCCTATCGGAAACAATTGAAACGCTTCAGCAAAAACTATGCTGATTGCACCACGGAATTGCAACGTTTTATTGATAAAGAAGGCACGCAGCAGGCCGAGGGTTACTGCCATGCACTTAAAGGTGTTACCGGTAATATTGGGGCAAAAAAGCTTCATGAAAAAGTAACAGAGCTTGATGATTTACTCAAACAGAATCAGATTCCAGAGAAGACAGCCTTAAATGAAATGGAGGTTTTACTACAAGCTGTACTCAGTGATATTGAAAGTTTATTAGAAACCTCAGATACCTCAATGTCAGTCGACTGTGAGCCTCTGAAGGCGATAGAATTACATAACCTTCTGCAGAAATTACTAAATGCTCTGGAAACCGATCTGGGAGCTGTCGAAACATTAGTTATTAAGCTTCAGCACGGCCTGACTGACAGCGACCAAAAGGCCGCAATAGAAGCAATAGCGCGTCAGATTGACTGCTTTGACACAGATACCGCTATTGATTTAATTAACCAATTTCAGTCTGAATTAAACATTACAAATTAAGGTTTTTTATGTCCGAGTTTACTCAGTATAGGCCCAATGTTCTTATTGTTGACGATGTGCCGGAAAATCTACATACGTTGATGAATGTGTTGCGCGATAAATATGTCATCACGGCAGCCACTAGTGGTACGAAGGCGTTGGAAATCGCACGACGCGTACCACATCCGGACTTAATTCTGCTGGATATAAAAATGCCTGATATGGATGGATATACTGTACTGGATCATCTAAGGAGTGATCCATCTACATCCGAAATCCCGGTTGTATTTATCACTTCAATGGGCGACAACGACGACATCGGGCGCGGGCTACGATTGGGTGTTGTCGATTATATCGTTAAACCGGTGGACCCTGAAATGTTACTTCTCAGGGTGCGCACCCAGCTTGAATTACAGAGTGCACAGAAACAGCCTAGCTCACGCGGCCTGTTCAAAAATTTTGATTCTGGTGAAAAGCCTACATTATTACTTGTCGATGATGTACCTGAAAACTTGCATGAATTAGTAGAGGCCTTAAAAGCTGATTACCAGATTCGGGTGGCTTCCAATGGTGCTAAAGCGCTGGAACTGGTTCAAGGAAATACACCACCGGATTTAATATTACTCGATGTAGTTATGCCTGGTATGGATGGTTATGAAGTATGTCGTCGTGTTAAAGAAACGCCGATGGGATATTCCATTCCGATTATCTTTGTAACGGTAGCCGATGAAGTTGAACAAAAAGTAAGTGGATTTCGTATAGGAGCTGCTGATTACATTACAAAGCCCTACGATATCGATGAAGTTCGTGCGCGTGTTCGAACTCATCTTGAACTGGCCCGACTGCGTTTTTTTCTGGAGAGTCTGGTTGCACAACGCACGGAGCAGTTGCGTAGTAGCGAAGAAAAGTACCGTACTATTGCAGAGTTCACTTATGACTGGGAATACTGGATTTCCCCAACGGGTAAACTACGCCATGTCTCACCTTCCTGTGAGCGGGTCACTGGCTATAAAGCACAGGAATTCATCGAAGATAATGACCTGATGTTAAAAATTGTACATCCAGATGATCAAAGCACTATGCAAACATGTTTTAGCAAAATAGAACCGGGTAATGTGCTAGCTACAGGGGTCGAGTTCCGTGTCATCACTAAATCCAAAGAGCTCCGCTGGTTAGAAAATAGATCTCAGCCTGTCGACAATGCAGAAGGTGCTTTTTTGGGACTTCGTGGCAGTGTTCGTGATATTACAGAACGCAAGCTCTCAGAAATTGCGCTGCGTGAAAGCGAGAATCGTTTGCATGACATCACAGAAAATGTCGACGCCTATATTTTCCTCAAAGATCTCGACGGTAAATACCAGTTTGCGAATCGGGCACTGCGTGATTTGTGGGGCGCCGAATCATCTGAGATCATCGGTTATGGAGACGAAAAGTTTTTCGACTCAGATACTGTTGCTCAGATACAGCAAGTCGATCAAGATGTATTAGAACAAGGTGTAACCTTACGTTTTGAAGAGACAAACCGCTTTTCCAAAAATGGAAAAGAAGCTACATTTCTTACTACGAAGATGCCTCTACGACACGAAGATGGCAGTATCTACGCGCTATGCGGCCTTGCTACTGATATCTCCGAGCGTAAGCGCCTGGAAGAAGAGCTGGAAGAGCGTGTCAAACAGCGCACGGCTGAGCTTCAACAGGCTAATGCCGATCTTAGCAGAGCACGCGATGCTGCTGAAGCGGCGACACAAGCAAAAAGTGCATTCCTGGCCAATATGAGTCATGAAATTCGTACGCCTCTTACTGCAATTACTGGCACAGCCTATTTAATTCGTCGTTCTGGTGTTAACCCGAGGCAGGAGGAGCAACTGGATGTGATTGACAGTGCCAGTCAGCATCTGTTGGAGACAATCAATTCTGTCCTGGATATTTCAAAGATTGAAGCAGGTAAACTGGAAATTGACAAGAAACAGGTCGATATTGAAATCATTATAAACAATGTAGTATCTATTCTTTCAGCGTCGGCTGATAAAAAAGGACTTAAGTTATATGTTGAGCCTGTTCCAGAAAATCTACAGCTCATTGGTGATGTAACCAGACTACAGCAGGCGTTGATGAATTTTGTAAGTAATGCCGTGAAGTTCACGGCATCAGGTACTGTCACTGTGCGTACCATTCTCGAGAAGGATGCAGAATCTGATGTATTATTGTGCTTTGAGGTTGAAGATACAGGAATCGGTATAGCTGCTGATGTTGCTGAGCGTTTGTTCAATTCTTTCGAGCAGGCGGATAACTCCATGACTCGTAAATTTGGTGGAACAGGTCTTGGTCTTGCAATAACAAGAAAGCTTGCTAAATTAATGGGGGGGGATGCGGGTGTTATTAGTACACTTGATGTAGGCAGCACATTCTGGTTTACAGCTAAGCTCAAAAAAGGAGAGTTCATTGTTGATGATTCGGATAATGAAAAGATTAAATCTGCTGATGTGATTCTGGAACGTGATTATCGCGGTGTTCGTATTTTATTAGCAGACGATGAACCCATGAATCGTTCGCTTATACAGGACATTTTGTCCGGGAGTGAGCCCGTTTTTGATATGGCAGAAAACGGTGCTATTGCAATTGAACTGGTGCGAAATAATCAATATGATCTGATTTTTATGGACATGCAGATGCCGGAAATTAATGGATTAGAAGCAACTGAGATCATTCGCTCGCTGCCAAACGGTGCTAATACACCTATCATTGCGTTGACCGGAAACGCTTTTTCAGAAGACAGATCACGTTGTTATGATGCCGGTATGAATGATTTTCTTACCAAACCGTTTAATATTCCTCAGTTGTTTGAAATAACATTAAAATGGCTATTAACTTCAGGAAAGTGATAGCGAATCGAAACACATTATTAAGAAGATGCGTTAAAAGAAAGTTTAAATAACTAAATAGAGATTTATTTTATTTGTGTTTAAGATTGCATTTTTCTCAATACAATCTCACATTATATAATATCTTTTAATGTGAGAGATTGAGTAGTCTTTGATTCTACTTCTACGTATTAAATTTTAATAATATTTTTGGTAATTCCCTGTATGAAGTTACCGTTTTAAGTGACACTCTAAATTAGAGTTTTCGCCTTTTTTGTGGACAGCCAGATACTCACAAGAAGCCGGGGCATTCAGCGAGTCATGCGGGGTTTCTTCTTTGTATTCTCTGATCCGGTTTTCGTTAGCTCTCTGACTTCATTCAGGATTTTAAATACATAACTGTTCGGAATATCATCACAGTATGTTCGGTTAAAGCGCTGAGCAAAAATCAAACAGGACACACTGAACCTCCCCCCCCGGTTTAACGGACACTTTTAATCAGAGACTAAAGTCTCTGTGTTAGGGCACATTTTTTGGGTGACGTTTCTTATGTGAGTAAGAAAGGTCACTCGCTGTTGCCCGGCTACCGATGTCTTTGACATAGGATTCTCCCAAAAAATCTACTGAGATAAAACTAAAGATATCAGGACATTAAATATTACTTCATTCACCTTGTTTTTGTAGATCCCCCGTAACAACAAAATCACTCTATAATTGTCACTTAACCTAACTCAAGCGCTGCTGATCCGTCAGCCAGTAAAAATGATACGGTGGTATCACCAGCTGATCTTTAAATAATGCCGGTTTATCACCGGACACCAGGTCACTGATATGGCCGTGTGATAACACCGCTTTTATATAAGGATTATTCAGATCAAGGTATTGCGGGTTTGCATCAAAGTTAACCACCACTAATACCCCGCCTGCCGAACGGGTCAGGTTAAAGCGCGAATAAACAAACAGGTGTGGGTTATCCACGTGGATTAATTCACGGTTGTTAAAATCTGCAAACGCAGGTATGCCCTTTCGTACCGCGATCATTTTTTTAATGGCATTAAATATATGGTGTTGCGTCGTGCCGGACTGATGCCTGAGCTCTGCTTTATCCCAGTCGAAATCCGGGCGGTGAGCCCAGCGGGTATCATGAGCTTTGTTTTCATCATTTAGAAAGTTACAATCGTTTAGCGTTCCCAGTTCATCTCCGTAATACAGCAAGGGGATTCCGCCGAATGACAGGATCAGACTGTGCAGCAACAGTATATGCTGCATAGCATTATTTATTCGGTCTGGGTTTTCTGATTCCAGCGCTGTTTCCAGACCAACCAGAGATGCCAGCGAGCCTGAAATGCGTGCATCACCGGTTTTAAGATTATGGCCAAAAGGAAAACCTCTGGCATCCGAGTCACTGAAATTACCGGTGTAGTAGTCGATGAGAAATTTGCGGTGATTGACCGGTTCATAGTTCACTGCGCGAATATCGGTATCATCAAAACCCAGTCCAATATCATCGTGGCAGCGCACATAGTTTAACCAGGTTGCCCGCTCCAGTTTATCCGGCAGACTTCTCAGCCCCTGATAAAGTAGTCTGGCATTTTTGGTGGCCACAGCATCCCACAGCAGAGCCATTAAGGTGGCATTGTAGGCTATTTCACATTCCTTAGCATTGATCGCGTCTTCACCAAAATATTTAATGATTTCCACCGGTGCCACAATGGCTTCTGCAATAAACAGCACACCCGGTGCTGTAACCTGACAGCAGTCTTTCATTAACTGTAATATCAGGTGAGCTTCACGTTCATTCTGGCAGGCACTGCCGATTTTTTTCCATAAGAACGCCACGGCATCCAGGCGGATAATATCTGCGCCCTGATTAGCCCAGAACAAAATAATGTCGAGCATTTCAATGAATACGGCCGGATTACTGTAATTAAGATCCCACTGGTAATCATTAAATACCGTCATCACCCATTTATTCATTTCTGCATCCCAGGTGAAATTACCGGGAGCTGTTTCCGGGAATATTTCCGGCATGGTCTCTTCAAACATGTCGGGGATTTCACGATTATCAAACAGGTAGTAATAATCCTGGTATTTTTTTTCACCAAGGCGCGCACGCTTTGCCCAGTCATGCTCATTGGATGTGTGGTTAACCACAACATCCATGGTCAGTAAAATATCACGCTTCTTCAGTGACTCACTCAGTTCGTGTAAATCATCATTCGTGCCGATGCGCTCATCTACCCGGCGGAAATCACTGATTGCATAGCCACCGTCACTTTTACCTTCAGGGCACTGAAGTATGGGCATGATATGAATCATATTCACACCCAGCTCCTGAAAATAAGAAAGCCTTTCGTTAAGCCCTGATAAGTTATTTGCAAAACCGTCTGTATATAAGGCCATGCCTACCCATTTCTGGCTGAGAAACCAGTTATGGTCTTTTTCACGCTCTATGTCCTTTGTTTTAAGTTTTTTAGAGCGCTCCATATACTGCTTGGCCATGGTTTCAACCAGGCGCAGGGCTTGTTCTTCAAAATCATCACGATCGCCATATAACAGATGAAACAAAGAATAAATGGCGTAGAAGTTTGCACCGAGACGGGTATAAAAATGCCGTAATTCATGTTTCTTTATTTCCGGCTTTAACTTGATCAGTATTTCATTAAGTAAAGAATGTGAGACCTGTTCGTACATTGTAATTTACATCGTAATTATATTGGTGCTTGCAGACAGATTAAATAAACTGACTCACCACCAACTATTACAAGCTCCAGTTTTCAATAAAAGGGGTGTAAAAATTTTTATCCAGTGTAGTTGCTCCATGCAACCCGACCACAGCACTGGCGAATTGCTGAGCCCGTTTTATTGTATCGTTTAATGACCAGTCGTTATGCAAGCCTAATAATAGTACGCTGCTAAATGCATCACCGGCGCCAACGGTATCAATAACATTAATCGTTTTTTCCGGCTGAACCGATAGCAGATCATTTTCACTGATAACAACTGCACCGGCAGAACCTTTTGTTACGATTATCAAATTAAGGGCATACTGTGATAATAAAAAGCGCGCTCTGGATTCGCTGTCTTTTTCATCGGGAACCAGCTGCAACAGTTCTTCATCATTTATTTTTAACCAGTTCGCCCCCTTTATAACAGCGTTTATCAGCGACAAGTTCCACCATGGCGGGCGCAGATTAACATCAACAAAAACAGACTCGGAACACCTGTTTTTTACCTCAGCAAGGCAGTTTGCCGAAACCGCTTTTCTCAATGCCAGCGAGCCATGATACAACATACTGTAATCATCAATCTCCAGTAGCTGACGTGAATTAATAAAATCCCAGGCACTGTTTTCAATAATATTGTAAGCAGGATTACCCTGATCAAAATTAACCGTCACCACCCCGGTTGGATGAACGGTATCAACCTGCAAGCCATCCGTATCCATACCCCAGTTGAGCATGGCTGATTGTATCTCAGCCCCCATTGCATCATCTCCAATGCGCGAGATCAGTAATGGGTTTAAGCCAAATGCCTGAGTGTGCCAGGCAACATTAAACGGGGCGCCGCCTAATACACGTGAATCATCAGGAAAACAGTCAAATAAAACCTCACCAAAGATAACCAGCCGTGAATCACTCATGCAGCACCCTGTAACCAGTCTTTAAAATGTGGCAGATAGTGAATAACACCTTCCACTATACCGGCGCTGTAATTTCCATTCATATCCATGAAGTTTCCCTGTGCAAGATACAGCTGCCCTTGCAGATTATTTGCCTGTGCTGCCTTTAATACTTGCTGACGAACTTCAGTGTCAGCATTAGCAACCAGCACCGACTGTACAGGGCTGCTCAGCACGCAGACATCATTACCACTGTCACCGGCGAACACAGTTTCTGTGTATTCGTAATCAAGTTTTTTCATTAAATATTCAATCGCCTGACGTTTACCCGCACTGGCCGGCAGAATATCGAGCAGCCCGGTGTTAATTAACTCATCAATACTCCAGATAATATTAGCTGCAATACCCTGTTGCTGCAGGCGCAGATTTATTTTTTTTATAACTGACTGATGATCTGTATTTAATGCCACGTAGTAACTGAACTTATGAATATTTTGTTTACTGGCCTCCTGAAGCTTTATCTCACTAATATCAAGTAGACTGTCGTGTAGTTCAGCTGCAGTTTGCTGCTGCCAGTCGTCACTTATCTTTTTCTCCCAGTCTGTCATTGACTGCCAGCCAGTACTGTTAAGCTGATAGATTGATGAACCCACATCCGCAATCACAAAATCTGCCTGTGGCAGGTCATACTCCTCTATCGCCTGCTCGACCAGTTGCCGATGGCGTCCTGTCACATAGGCCAGTATGATATCGGGATGTGCCGTCAGTTTTTTAAAATATTCTCTGGCATGATCCGATTCTGGCTGAGGCCCGTTAGGTATTAATGTGCGGTCAAGGTCTGTACACAGTAATAAACGCGTCGCTTTTGTTGCTTCATTATTTTCGGCTAACGGTTTATTCATCGGGCACCCGGCAGCTGTCAAAAAAATCATAATGCTCTATGGCTTCGAGGATGCCGGCAGCGTAAGGATATTTAGAATAAAAAACACTATCGAGTTCGAGTAACTCAGTCAGTTCTTCGTTATGACGGTTAGCCACTATCACGGCCAGTGTATTGCCTCTGATCATGTCTTCGTCCGCCCCCGAACCACCTGCAACCAGAATATGATCGAGCGGAATATCCCATTGCTCGGCATACCAGCGTAACGCCAGACCTTTTGATGCCCTGACCGGAACAATATCCAGAAACTGTCCGAAAGAAAGCACACTGTTCACCGTTTGCTCGTGACGCAGTAAAAGCTTTCTGATCTCATCTATAGAGGGCGCTTTTTCAGCGTCATAGTAGTAACTTATTTTATAGCGACTTTGTTCGCTTTTATGTTGCAGACTAAGTCCCGGCATATCTTTCAAAAGCGCACGTACTTTACTAGGTCGCCATAAATAATCGATATGATCATCCCAGGCAGTATCCCGGGTCAGATTTTGTCCGTAATAAATTTCAGTCCCCAGACTGGTAACCAGTGCATCGGGTAACGGAATTTTATTGGCTTTGATCAGTTTTAAGGCGGAGTCCAGACGTCGTCCGGTTGCGATACCAAAACTACTGCAGCGCGCATTATCTTTTATTATCTGACTAAAGGCCGGTATATCAGCAGGCTCACCCAGTAAACTCTGATCCAGATCAGAAAAAATAGCACGATTGCGGTAAAGCCGGGAGCGACGCTGCAGCTTCATACGCACAACCGCTTCTGTTTTATCAATCACCGGTTTGATTACTTTCAGATAACTTTCAGCATGGCCCTTCCATGAATAATAATTATTCACGCCCTGAATACCACTGCCGGCCATTTTTTCCCACTGCTTTTTATCACTCAATGCAAGTAGCAGCTGCTGAATAATTTGTTGATGATCTAAGGGATCGATCAGATATCCATTTTTACAATTGGAGATGATATCAACAGGACCGCCATCTTCAGTTGCAATGATTGGTAAGCCACAGGCAGCCGCTTCTATTAAAGTCAGGCCAAACGGTTCAGTCAGCGCCGGATTAATAAACACGCCGCCTGATAATGCTGCCAGCCGGTAAATCACCGAAATATCAGTGGCTAAATGGTGCTTTGGGTATGCGACTTTACCATAAAGATCATACTGATCAATGCTTAGCAGCAGGCTGGTCAGCACTTCCTGTGCGCCCGCTTCGAGGTCACGAATATCATCACGGTTACCGGCAATAATCACCAGATTAGCAAGCTGTTGTAAATCCTCAGACTGACCATAGGCTTCTATCAGCGTGACGATATTTTTTCTCTGATCCGGTCGTGAAATTGCCAGTATCATAGGCTTGTCAGGATTAATCAGAAAGCGGTCAATTTGACGGGATATTTCACTTTGTTTTTCAGATCTGTCCGGCGGATGAAACTGTGTCAGGTCTGTACCCGGTGGCACCACGCGCATTTTATTTGGCTGATAGAAATCATATAATTCGTATTGCTCTTCAATCTCCTGATTGGTGCTGGTTACTATTCTGTCAGCAACACCCAGTGTAACTTCTTCTGCTTCTATCCTGCGTGACATACAGTAACGTTTTTCTATCTCGGCACTTTTTACTCCGCTTGCAAGTAATCTTTGTCGCTTACTGCGACCCAGTGAATGACCGGTATGTACCAGCGGCACGCTTAACTGATGAGATAAAAGTGTGCCGACATAGCCTGCATCGGCATAATGACTGTGAATAACATCCGGCGTCAGATCATGCTGATGTAAATAAGCTAAAAGATTATCTGAGAAAATATCAAGGTGATCCCAAAGCTGTTCTTTGGGTAAGTAAAGCTGATCTGCACAGTCAATTCGTACAATACTGACTTTATCACTCAGCTTTTCAGTATGCCGGGCATAATCAGAACTGACTGTTTTATCGACCAGACGACGTGTTACCAGATCGACCCGTGCAACCTCTGGCTGCTCACCAAGCGCACGAGCCAGTTCAATAACATACTTGGTCTGACCACCTGTGTCAGCATCGCAACCCAGTTCCAGATCATGACCACGGATAAGACCATGAATACTGATAAGCAGAAAATGAAGACCGTCTTGTTTTTTCCGGTTATTTTTTTTTATGACTAATGACACTACTCAATAATCCCTTGTAAGAAAAACAATAAATCAGGCAATCGGTACAAATTATTAAAAAAAGCTCTGATATCTTCGACTCAGAGTTTCCAGATCTCCTCATTGTATTCATGCATGGTTCTGTCTGTTGAAAAATGCCCGCTGCAGGCCGTATTGTTGATGCTCATTTTTAACCACCCTGTCTCGTCACGATAAGCCTGTGAAACTTTTTCCTGCGCGTCAATATAACTTCTGAAATCAGCCAGGGTTAACCACGGGTCGTTTTTATTTTTTAATGAGAAGATAATATCATCAAAAATTCCTGACTCAAATGAGTTGAAATGACCACACTCTAACAGATGCATGACCCGTTTTAAATCTTCATCGTTACTAATGTATTTATCAGGCTCGTAATTTTGTTTTAAATGACTCACTTCATCCGCCTTTAAACCAAACAAAAAGAAATTATCTTCACCGACGGCTTCCAGTATTTCTATATTGGCACCGTCATAAGTACCAACGGTGACTGCACCGTTCATCATGAACTTCATATTACCGGTGCCGGATGCTTCTTTACCTGCCGTTGATATTTGTTCAGACAGATCGGTTCCGGGGCAGATAATTTCCATCTTAGACACCCCATAATTCGGGATAAATGCCAGTTTTAACTGATCGCCCACTTCAGGATCATTATTAATGACTTCAGCGACATTATTTATCAGTTTGATTATTGATTTGGCTATGCGGTAACCGGGAGCCGCTTTTCCGCCAATAAGTACACATCGATTGGTCCAGTTTTTTCTATCACCATTTTTAATTCTGGCATATAGGTGAATAACGTGTAACACGTTCAATAACTGGCGTTTATACTCATGTATTCTTTTAACCTGTACATCAAAAAGCGAAGTGGTATTAAAATCAACTCCACATTCATCTTTAATTAAGTCAGCCAGCCTGCGTTTATTTTCCTGTTTTACCCGCTGCCAGTTTTGTCTGAACTCAATATCTTCACTATATTTACCCAGCTGACTGATCTGTGCCAGATCACCTATCCAGTCATCGCCTATTTTCTCTGAGATCAGACTGCTCATCAGCGGATTGGAATGTGCTATCCATCGACGGGGAGTTACCCCGTTAGTTTTGTTATTAAATTTCTCAGGCCATAGCTCATAAAAATCCTTAAATAAACCTTCTGTGAGTAACTGTGAATGCAATGCCGCAACGCCGTTAACTGAAAAGCTGCCAACTATGGCAAGATAGGCCATGCGAACTGATTTAACATCACCCTCTTCAATAATTGACATTCTAATTTGCTTATCCGTATCACCCGGCCAGCGGGTCGACACCTCGGAGAGGAATCTGGCATTTATTTCATAAATAATTTGCAACAATCTTGGTAAGAGTTTTTCAAATAAATGCACCGGCCATTTTTCCAGTGCTTCAGGCAGCAATGTGTGATTGGTATAGGCCATGGTCTGACTGGTGATTTCCCACGCCTGCTCCCATGACATATATTTTGTATCTATTAACAGCCGCATTAACTCTGCAACCGCAATGGTAGGATGCGTATCGTTCATCTGAAAAACATTTTGTTGTGAAAACTCACTGAAGTCATTACCGTGCTCGGTGCTCCACATGCGAAGCACATCCTGCAGACTGGCTGATGCCAGAAAGTATTGTTGTTTAAGGCGTAATTCCTTGCCGTTTTCACTGGCATCATTCGGATACAGAACCATGCTGATATGTTCTGCATTATTTTTAGCTTCTACTGCCTCCGAGTAACTGCCGGCATTAAAGTCATCAAGACTAAATACATTGGTCGGGCTGGCACTCCATAAGCGCAGTGTATTAACTGTTTTGTTTTTATAACCGGATATAGGAACATCATACGGTATTGCCAGAATATCAGCTGTACCAATCCAGACAACATGCGGCTTACGGTTATGATTGGTCACTGTTTCAACACGGCCGCCAAATTTTATAACCTGGGTGAACTCGGCCCGCTCAAGCTCCCATGGATTTCCGTCTCTTAACCAGTGATCAGGTTCTTCTACCTGAAATCCGTTTGTTATTTTTTGCCTAAACATGCCATATTCATAGCGAATCCCATAACCTATAACGGGTAGTTTAAGACTGGCACAGCTGTCCATAAAACAGGCCGCCAGTCTGCCAAGACCGCCATTACCAAGTCCTGCATCATGTTCTTCTGTAATAATTTCTTCAAGCTTGAGAGCGAACTTATTCATCGCATCTTTAACTTCTGAATTAATGTCGAGATTAAGAATATGGTTACCCAGTGATCGACCTATTAAAAATTCCAGTGACATGTAATAGGCTTTACGAACACCTTTTTGTTCGTAAAGCTCCCAGGTATTACGCCAGTCCGACATAATATGGTCACGCAAGGTTAATGAAAGCGCCTCATATAAATAATAAGGTACACAATCAACAAAGCGCCCCAGATGCAGAGTAAGGTATCGCTCAAAATCCTTGGCTATGGATTCGCTGTCTTTTGGCAATACATCCATTTTCGGAATTTTTGTCTCGCACAGTGGTTTTTTATTCGACATATGATTACCTCTGGTATAAGACCATTAATTTTAAAATTTTTTCAGTAACATCCGGCTTAAGTTGCTGCCAGTCAAAGCGCCAGCTCCAGTTACCACCGATGGTGCCCGGTGTATTCATGCGGGCGGATGAATCCAGCATTAATAAATCCTGCATCGGTAATATACAAAGATAAGATACCGATGACATGGCCTGCCGTATGAGTGACCAGACATCCTGCTCTGCTGTCTCGTTTTGTACATTAAGATATTCGTTAAAATATTTTTTATTATAATTTTCTGTATTTCTGACCCAGCCAAGTGTTGTATCGTTATCATGGGTACCGGTATAAACAAGATCGTTTGCGCATTGCTGATGAGGCAGGTGAGGATTTTTATTATTGCCGTCAAATGCAAACTGTAAAACTTTCATACCAGGCAGATTAAATGATTTTTTTAGCTCTATCACATCATCGGTGATCACACCTAAATCTTCTGCCACCAGCGGTAAGTGATCGAAAGTGCTGAATAAAGCTGTTAATAATTCTTTGCCTGGTACATTTATCCAGCTGCCATTCATGGCTGTTTCGTCTTCACAAGGTATTTGCCAGCAGGCCTGTAAGCCGCGAAAATGATCAATACGAATCATATCAAACAGCTCTAACTGAGTTTTAAAGCACGCTTTCCACCAGCTAAAGTCTGTTGACTGCATATAATCCCAGTTGTATAAAGGATTTCCCCAGCGCTGGCCAGTAGCTGAAAAAGCATCAGGGGGAACACCGGCAACAAATTCCATATTGCCATCATCATCCATTAAAAAATTTTCTCTCTGTGCCCAGACTTCAGCACTGTCTCTGGCAACAAATATCGGTATATCGCCGAATAACTCTATCTCATGTTGCTTAGCATACTCACGAAGTTCACGCCATTGAGTAAAAAATACAAATTGCTCAAAGATAATTTGCTGTATATCCGCTTTAAGTTTTTTTTCTGCATTAGCCAGTGTTTTAGTATCGCGGTGCCGCTCCTTTGCAGGCCAGTCATACCAGGGTTTGTTCTGGTATTGTTTTTTTAAAGCCATAAACAATGCATAATCATCCAGCCAGTGTTTATGATCTTGGCAGAAGCCGCCTAGTTTACGTTTCCATTCGGTATTTTCTGACTGGTAAAAATTTTCAGCCGCACTCTGCAAACAGGCTAACCGGTAGCTTTCATCCTGCTCTGAAATATTAATGTTTTTTCTTTCCAGCCAGTGCCGGTCTTGCAGCCAGTCAAGGCTGATCAGTAGAGGGTTACCGGCATGTGATGACAGGCACTGGTAGGGCGATTTGTCATCATGTGTAGGACCCAGCGGCAGCATTTGCCAGACTTTAAATCCACTAGATTGCAAAAATTCAATATAGCGATAAGCCTGATGACCAATATCGCCGCTGCTTAATTTTCCCGGCAGCGATGTCGGATGCAAAAGCACTCCGGCTTTTCGTTTTTTACTGACAATGCTGGCCGCATTATTACTCATCAGTGATGCTGCCCGGGTAACATGGTTCCGCCCATGGCTGGCTCACCTGAACCAAATGAGAATGCTTTGGTAATATATTCCGGCGTTTCGACTTTTAATATCTGGTACAGATTACTCAAGTGCATACGAAACTGCTCATCAAAAGCCGCAACCGATTCGGCAGAGTTATACTCGCCGAACCACCAGAACCAGTCTGAACTTTCACAGGTAGCCAGCTGCATTTCTGCGGCCTTCAGCACATCGGCTGACAAGTGACCCTGTGTTAGTGCCTTGTCATAAACTTTTTTTGCATCGACCAGCATATCCCAGGCACGATTTTTATCTTTTTCACCGATCCAGGTTGAAAACGTACCGTAAACCCAGCTTCCAGCCACAACTTCACTGAGTGATTGTTTATTGCTTTGCATTTTCAGATAGTCACTGAAAGTGGTGAGTTTTATACCGTCATGCTGTGCAAGTTTTTCGTACAAGGCACTGATAAAGTGATAGCCATTTTGCGGGTAGTATTCCCAGGCATTTTCCCCGTCCAGGATGATGGATATAATGGCATCAGGTTTATCACGGCAACTGTCTGCAATTGTTTCAATATTATGTAACAGGTTAGCAACCGCATCGTCTGCATGCCAGTCAGAGTATTTAAATCCTATCAAATCGGATAAACCATCATCCCTGAAAAAACAGGCCGTGGCTGTATCACGATACTGATAGGCCTGATGTATACAGTTGCCAGCTGAAATTTCCGACTTATTAAGAGAGTTTTGTAACACACTTCCGCCACTGGCGATCCATTTAATACCCATTTCAGATATCAGTTCAATGGTTTCTGCACTGATGCTGCCTTCAGATGGCCAGCAGCCTGCTGGCATCACATCAAAGTAATGTTTAAAAACTTCGATACCTTTTTGCATATGCCAGTGACTTCTTTCACTGCCACCCGGGTACTGATTTGCCAGTGGCAGTTCAACACCCGGCATGGCCTGTGCAGCAGAACTGATATCAAGCAGCAGCGGTACAATCGGGTGTGCATAAGGCGTCATCGACAGTTCTATGCGACCGGCGTGTGCCAGTTGTTTGTAACGGTCGATTATTCCGCTGATCAGTTCATTAATAACCTGTACTAATATATGCCGGTCATGCACCGTAAAGTGACGGCCTTTTTTCATTAAATTTTTAATGCGTGAATCGTTAAGGCGAACCGTTTCAGCCATCCAGGCCAGGTGATACCAGACCAGTATGTCGGTAAAAAACTGCTCTGAGTAATAGTTTATTATTTCCGGCTTTTCGACGGCTTCTTCTGCCATATCAGTGAGCATACTGAAAATCGAAAAACGATCAATTAAGCGCTCTTTATTGGCTCGCAAGCAGGCCTTTATAATGTGCTGTCGCTTTTCATGGTCCAGCGATAACACAGGATCAGCGAGTGCGGCTAACAGAGGGTCCCTTAATGCTTTACCGTGATTGTGATAATCATTGAGTTGTTGTGCGTAATCATCAATTTGCTCAAGCAATACCGGCGCAAAGTTAATCACTGCACGTGCATCCGCATTGTTTTCCAGGTGCGCGGCCATATCCACATAGTCTTTTATGGTATGCAGGTAGGTCCATGGCAGATGATATTCGCCGTTGCGCAAATCACGATATTCCGGCTGATGCATATGCCAATAGAGCACGACATTTATTGCTGGCTTATGCGCTTCACCTGACATAATGCACCTCCTGCCCCAGCATTTCCGGTGTAACTAAAACCACACCGTTTGGCGATATATAAAACCTTTTTGCATCTTCTTCGGCATCATGGCCGATAACGGTGCCGTCAGGAATATCACAGCCTTTATCAATAACCGCATGAAAAATTTTACAGTTTTTACCAATGATCACGTCCGGTAAAATCACCGACGAATCCACTTTCGAATAATTATCGACAGTGACATTAGAAAAAAGCAGTGAATGACGAACCAGTGCACCTGAAATAATGCAACCACCCGATACCATCGAGTCGACCGCCATGCCTCTTCTGTCACCGTCATCGAAAATAAATTTGGCCGGTGGCAGCTGTTCCTGATGGGTCCATATTGGCCACTCATCATCGTATAAATTAAGTTCCGGTGTTATACCAATCAGCTCAAGGTTTGCCTCCCAGAAAGCATCTACCGTACCCACGTCTCGCCAGTAGGCTTGTATATTGCTATTGGCCGTCGTAAAGGGATAGGCATGGACATGATAATTTTTTATTGCATAGGGAATCACATCCTTGCCAAAATCATGACTGGAATTTAGCGAATCGGCATCACGTATTAACAGCTCAAATAACAAGTCGGTATTAAAGATATAGATTCCCATTGAGCACAGGGCATGATCCGTGCTGCCACTCATCGCTTGCGGCTGGCTTGGTTTTTCAACAAAACTGCGTATTCGATTATTGTCATCGACCTCCATCACGCCAAATGCCGAGGCTTTTTCCAGCGGAACTTCAATACAGCCCACCGAAACGTCAGCATTCGATTCAGCATGCTTTGCCAGCATCGGCCCATAATCCATTTTATAGATGTGATCGCCTGCCAGAATCAGCACATAATCGGGTGAATGTGAACGTATAATATCGAGGTTCTGATAAATAGAATCTGCCGTGCCGGTATACCAGGACGACTCAATCCGTTGCTGAGCCGGCAATAACTCTACAAACTCACCAAACTCACTGCGCAAATGTCCCCAGCTCTTTGCCACATGCAGCATCAATGAGTGAGATTTGTATTGTGTGAGCACACCAATTCGACGAATACCCGAATTGATACAGTTTGATAAAGGAAAATCGATAATACGAAACTTACCGCCAAAAGGCACGGCTGGCTTGGCTCGCCACTTAGTTAACTGCTTAAGTCGTTCGCCACGACCACCGGCCATAATTAATGCCAGCGTATTTCGCGTCAGGTTACTGACAAAGCGTGCTGATTTTTCTGTCTTCATCCGTGTCATACTCATTTTTATCGTGCTGTTAACAATCCAGTAAAAAGTATGCGCTTTACTTTAAAGGAGTACTATTACAATAAAGCTGTTGCAATAAGTAAGCCATGATAAAAATAGTTGTTTTCTGTCCGGAAACCGCTAAAGAACACCAGCGATGCTATTAATTTGTGCAGAAAATGCTATTTAAAGAATCCACATGCCTTAATTGAGTGCATACTATTCCCTGCCAAAATATATACCCGGCCCTGTTAAATAGCTATAGCATATAACCATATGCTTTCTTTGATAAGATCAACTCTGTGCACAATACTTGCTTAGATTTAATGAACGATATACTTTATAAGTCCCAATAAAAATATACCATGGGTGTAACTGCACGATGACGCTAAAAGAAACACAGGCAAAGGACAGTTTCATCTCGATTCCGGCCAGCATTAAGAATGAACTGAATAAAATCGGTCAGGCCATACATCATGCACCTTTTTCTGTATTGGGCAACCAGACGGCCTATGCTGATGACTTTATCATTTTCTATTCCCCGTACACTCGTCTGCTAACACTGACTGAAAAGCACCTGCCAACACAGCGCATTGAAGACAGTGATTTTTTTATCTGTAGCGAGCTTCAGGACATTGGTCAGCATCCTTTAATCAACCGCACAGACACTGATAATAATACCTCCTCGCTCCACGACCCTTACAGTTTTACACCTCAGCTCAGTGACTATGATTTGAATTTATTTTCAGCCGGTAAACACCTGCATGTATATAATATTCTGGGTGCACACTCTAAAGTTATCGACAATATTGCCGGGGTCTTATTTGCTGTCTGGGCTCCTAATGCATCACGCGTCAGTGTTATTGGCGAATTTAATCACTGGGATGGCCGTCTTCACCCGATGCGTTCACGCGGTGTCAGTGGTGTCTGGGAATTATTTATTCCCGCCATACAAAATGAAACATTATATAAGTTTGAAATAAAAAACCGCGACAGTGGCAATATTTTTGCAAAATCTGATCCTTATGCCCGGCAACTGGAGTTTCGCCCGCGCACCGCTTCCGTTGTCAAAAACACCCTTGCTTTTCAATGGCAGGATAAACACTGGATGAATGCCAGAGAAAAATATGACTGGCTGCACCAGCCCTTATCCATTTATGAGTGTCATCTGGGTTCATGGCAGCGCGACGAGCACGGTAATTTCCTGAATTACCGGGAGCTGGCTCACCGACTGGTTGATTATATAAAAGAAACAGGCTTTACTCATATCGAACTGTTACCGGTCACAGAGCACCCGCTGGACGCCTCATGGGGCTATCAGACCACCGGCTACTTTGCCCCCACAAGGCGTTTTGGTATGGCCGATGATTTTCGCTACTTTGTTGATTATTGCCATCAGCATGACATCGGAGTATTGCTGGACTGGGTACCCGCACACTTTCCTAAAGACCCGCACGGGCTTGCCTGTTTTGATGGCACCACACTGTATGAACATGAAGACCCGCGGCGCGGTGAACACCGTGACTGGGGAACATTAATCTATAATTATGGCCGACAGGAAGTCAAAAATTTCCTGATTTCAAGTGCTGTATTCTGGTTAGAGGAATACCATATTGATGGCTTGCGCGTTGATGCCGTGGCATCGATGTTATATCTGGATTATTCACGCGAAGATCATGACTGGATTCCTAACCAGCACGGTGGCAATGAAAACTTTGAAGCCATTGAGTTTATGCGTGAGTTAAACACAGTCACCCATGCCAGATTTCCCGGCACGATGATCATGGCGGAGGAGTCAACCGCATGGCCACAAGTGACCCGCCCTGCCGATATTGGCGGTCTTGGTTACAGCATGAAATGGAACATGGGCTGGATGCACGACAGCCTGAACTACATGGCTAATGATCCGGTACACCGTCACTATCACCATCATCAGTTAACCTTTGGCTTATTGTATTTATTCAGTGAAAATTTTATTTTGCCTTTTTCGCACGATGAAGTGGTACACGGAAAAAGTTCACTATTGCATAAAATGCCGGGCGATGAATGGCAGCGCTTTGCAAACCTGCGTTTATTGTATACCTATATGTTCACTTATCCGGGCAAGAAGCTGCTGTTTATGGGCTGCGAATTTGCTCAGGGTGATGAATGGGACCATGATAAAGCACTCGACTGGTATGTCTTACAATACCCGCTTCATGCCGGCATTAAAAAACTGACGACTGATCTTAACCAGCTGTATAAACAATACCTGCCATTACACCAATATGATTTCGATGCCAAAGGATTTGACTGGATAGACTGCAACGACACCGACCAGTCTGTACTTTCCTATATCAGAAGGAGTGACGACGATAGCATCATCATTGTGCTTAACTTCACTCCGGTGATCCGTGACAATTACCGCATTGGTGCCCCCGAAAATGGTGACTATGAAATCATATTCAACTCAGATTCCGAGTACTATAGTGGCAGTAATGCCGGCAGCCACTCGAAAATTTCAAGTGAAGCGGTTGCGTGGATGAATCAACCTGCATCATTAACACTCAGCCTGCCTCCGCTGGCAGGACTGATACTAAAGAAAAAACCATGAACATTTTGTATATCAGTAGTGAAGCATTCCCGCTCATTAAAACCGGTGGCTTAGGTGATGTTGCCGGCAGTTTACCAAACGCATTATTAAAAAAGCTGCATGATGTACGGCTATTATTACCGGCCTACCCCGAAGTACTTAACAAAATCACAAAAAACAAAGTGATTGCCACAACCGCCTATTATGGTCTGCCGGCGAGTATTATTGAAACCCGCTTACCCGGTAGCAAACTCATTGTCTGGCTGCTGGATTGCCCCGCTGTTTTTAATCGTCCCGGCGGCCCCTATACCGACCATCACGGTAATGCATGGGATGATAACGCGCTGCGCTTTGCCGTTTTCTGTCGCTGCGCTGTTGATATTGCACTGGATAAACTTAAACTCAACTGGCAGCCGGATATCGTACACTGTAATGACTGGCAGTCCGGTCTGGTACCGGCTTTATTAAACCATCATCGTTTGCGACCAGCCACTGTGTTCACGATTCATAACCTTGCCTATCAGGGTGTATTTGAAAAACAAACGTTTAGCGATTTGCAATTACCAGATGAGCTCTGGCATATGGACGGTCTGGAGTTTTACGACCAGTTATCATTTATCAAGGGCGGACTGGCTTATGCTGACAAAATCACTGCTGTTAGTCCGTCCTATGCCAGTGAGATTCTTTCGCCCGAATATGGCTATGGCCTGAATGGCTTACTCATAAAACGGCAACAGGACCTCAGTGGCATACTCAATGGTATCGATCATGATCACTGGAACCCAGGAACAGACAAATGCCTGCAACAAAAATATAACCGCCGCAGCATCAATAATAAATCGGCTAACAAAACCCACCTGCAAGAAGAATTTTCATTACCTATTGATGCCACGATACCGATGATAGGAATAGTCAGCCGGCTGGTGGAGCAAAAAGGTTTTGATATCATTTTGCAGGCTATCGAAAAGATTTTAACTAAGCCGCTGCAACTGGTTATACTCGGAACCGGTGATACGCATTATGAAATAGAGCTGAACAAATGGGCAAAAAAGTATCCGCATAAACTTAAGGTCAATATTGGCTATGATGAATGTCTGGCTCACCGGATTGAAGCCGCCAGCGACATATACCTGATGCCATCCACCTTTGAGCCCTGCGGACTGAACCAGTTATACAGTTTACGCTACGGCACGCTGCCCGTGGTGACTGAGGTCGGTGGTCTGGCTGATACAGTCACTGATACCAGTCAAGAAAACATTAACAACCGTACAGCTAATGGTTTTGTTGTTAAAAAGCAAACAGCTACGCATCTACTGCAAGCATTAGAGCGTGCCATAACACTTTATAAAAATACGGCTGTATGGCGGCAACTTCAGATCAACGCCATGAGCTGTGATTTTTCCTGGCAAGCCAGCGCAGAGCATTATATTGAACTCTATGAGCTGGCACTAAAAAACCGCCAGTGATAATTCAGCTAGCTGTGTAATTTTTTTGCTGAAGCAAAACAATCACTGCGCCAGACACATTTTTCCTGATCACAAAAACCATCAACAGCAGAAGCAAAACAACTAAAATTACCTTCAGAAAGCTGAATGGTTTTAATTAAATCGGCTTTTTTCATGCCCGTTGTTTTAATATCAAAACGCTTTGCAACTACCCGAATTTCCTGCATATTCATTTTAGATCTCCTTTTTTACAAGTGCTTTCATCATTCATAAATGCAAAAAACACACCACAAAATACAGGCCGCATCAGCGCACGCTCTAGCTCATTATTGATGACTTTGTAAGGGTATAAATGCACCGAATGAAAGCGTGATGCACAGCTTTAGGTCATAAAAAAATACGCTAGCGGCCTTTTCAGTTTGCTAATAGCAACATTATAAAACCGATTCCTCATCAACAAACCAGTGAATATCACCAATCCGATTAACGGGTAACGGGGCGCTGTCCTTAATACGAGAAATGACTTTCGCCTTCTTAGCACCACCGGCCAGTACGATTCGACAAGCGGCATGACTTAAGGTACTGATGCTTAACGAGACACGTTCAGAAGGTTCTTTCGGGGAGTTAAAAACCGCCACAACTGGACGCTGGTCGTTCAGTGCTTCATTACCCGGAAACAAACTGGCCGTGTGGCCATCTTCACCCAGCCCGAGAAAGGCTATATCAATTTTTTTAATTGCACTAATCGTTTTCGCATAGACTTGTGCGGCAGCTGCGGCACCCAGTTCAGCAGGGATAGGGTGAACATTCGGCTCACTCATCAATGACCAGAAATGATCCTGTAGCATGACATCGTTACGATCGGCATGCCCTGACGGGTAACAGCGTTCATCCCCCGGGTACCAGTGAATTTTATCCCACGGCAGTTTTTTTTCCAGCAGATAATGCAGACACTGTACCGGTGTATTGCCGCCCGGCAAAGCAACATGACAGATTCCATTATTAGCTATACACTGTGAAATTTTTGCAGCGATAAAAGTCGCCGCCTCTTTTGAGGTTTCACTAAAGTCTTTGTAAATATGCCAGTCATGCATGCTTGCAGATCCTTGTAAGAAATTTCTAACTAGGTTTGTGCCAGCCACCGACACACTGTTCAAACAACTCTTCCATACCAGCCACATCCCAGCTGCCTGCACGGTAGCGGTTAACCGATATTCTTTCTTTCCAGTCATTCAGAATAGGTTCAATGATCGACCAGGATTCCTCAACCTCATCTGCACGTGAGAATAAAGTGGCATCACCACTGAGTACATCATGCAGCAGTACCTCATAAGCATCCGACACATCGGCACCGTTTTCAGCATAAGGCGCGCGCATGATCATGCGCTGAGTATCCGTCGTTAAGCCCGGCATTTTGGCATTCATGCGCAAGGTAATGCCCTCATCAGGATGAACACGAAATACCAGCGAGTTTGCAGCAGGCGGATTGGCATGGGTATCAAATAAGTTAAACGGTGGTTTACGAAAACGAATAACAATTTCAGACACCCGCTTAGGCAGGCGCTTGCCTGTCCATAAAATAAAGGGTACTCCCTGCCAGCGCCAGTTATCAATGTGGAAGCGCACAGCGGCAAATGTTTCTGTTACCGATTCAGCTGATACATCTTCTTCTGCAACATAAGCTTTTAAATCGTCATCGCCAGCTTTACCCGAGCCGTATTGAGCCGCAACGGCCTGATGTTTAATATCTTCCGGCTCTATTGCCCGTACAGCGCGCAGTACTTTAATCTTTTCATCACGCACCGCATCGGCGGTAAACTCAACCGGTGGTTCCATCGCCACCAGTGTCATCACCTGCATTAAATGACTCTGAATCATGTCACGCAGTGCACCCGATTTTTCATAATAATTGGCACGGTATTCTATGCCTATCGACTCTGCTGCCGATATTTGTACATGATCAATAAAGTTTCGGTTCCACAGTGGCTCAAGAATACTGTTGGTAAAGCGATAAACGAGTAAGTTCTGTACACTTTCTTTACCAAGGTAATGATCGATACGGTATATTTGCGATTCATCCAGTAATGCCTGCAAGTCCTTATTCAACTGCCTCGCGCTTTGCAGATCCATACCAAAGGGCTTTTCTATGACAACCCGCCTGAAGCCTTCGCTTTCATCCGCCAGCCCGACTTTATGCAAGCCGGCTGCAATGGTGGTATACCAGCGCGGTGGTACGGCACAATAAAACAGTGCGTTTTTAAGTTTATGCAATGATTGCAGTGATGCTGCCAGCTCAGTATAAGTTTGCTCTTCCTGCAAATCGCCACCGACCATACTGAACATGGCTGCAAACTTCTGCCACTGTTGATCAGTCATAATAATCTCAGCGGCGTACTCCTGCATACCCTGATGTAACGACTGCAGCCACTGCTCTTTTGTCCGGCCTTTTAATACCCCGATTATTTTACTGTCAGGGTGTAGTAAACCACAGCGCAGCATTTTGACCAGAGCAGGAATCAGCTTGCGCTTGGTTAAATCTCCGCCTGCACCCAGTATGACTATATTGGTTGGCTCTGTCGGCTCACCAATGCATTGTGTAACAGCTGGCTTTTCCATGACATCTCTCCAGTTACTCTGCCGGCTTAATACTATGTCCGCCAAAACCGGCGCGCATGGCATTTAACACTTTACCTGAAAATGAATGATCCTGACGGCTGCGAAAACGCATTTGCAGTGCCAGGGTGAGTACCGGCGTGGGTACACCGAGATCGATTGAGTCGTGCACTGTCCAGCGGCCTTCCCCGGAATCATCCACATAGTCACTTAATGCCGACAAACTTTTATCAGCGGCAAATGCATCAGCCATTAAATCCAGTAACCATGAACGCACCACACTACCGTGTTGCCAGATTTCAGATACCTGTAACAAATCAAGATTCATTTCTTTTTTGGCTTCGAGCATTTCAAAGCCTTCGGCAAAGGCCTGCATCATGCCGTACTCGATACCATTATGAACCATCTTCACATAATGACCGGCACCGGCAGGTCCGACATGCCCCCAGCCTTTATCTTTGGCTGGCGCCAGTGATTCCAGAGCGGGGCGTATTAAAGCCACGGCTTCATCCGTGCCACCGACCATAATACTGTAGCCATTTTCCAGCCCCCAGACACCGCCTGATGTACCCGAGTCGACAAAATGTATAGCTGATTGATTGAGAGATTCGGCCCGCTGTTTTGATAAGTTGAAATTAGAATTACCACCGTCGATAATTAAGTCACCTTTAGTCATTCCGTCGCGCAGCAGTATTTCGATACTCTCGTCGACAAACTGATGCGGTACCATGAGCCATACTGCCCGTGGTGGCGTAAGCGCACTGATTAAGTCTTTAATGTTTGCTACAGCCGTGACATTTTCCAATTCGTTTTCCAGTGCACTGGCTGTGGCCTGATCAACATCATAAACAACGACTTCATGGCCGTCAGCCGACAGTCGTCGCACCATGTTTGCACCCATCTTGCCCAAACCAATCATTGCAAGTTTCATACTTCACCTTTCCTTTTTTAAATCGTTTGCGATGCAAGCTACCGGCACATAGGATGAATCACTGATACAGTACAAAGCAAGGTTTATACCATTACATCAATGTATGCCTGTGTATATCGGTACTACAACACGAAGTGAATTATCACGCTATATATTTGTAGTGTCTGATAAACAATACTGCAGTTGGTACAGGATATGCAAATCACTGTTTATCAGTGAATCATTGAGTATTTATTAACACACGGGCACTATAAGCGGGCATTGAATTAATATCGTATTAATAAACAAGAAAAACTGAACCACTATGGTGCATCTGCTTGGCTGTGCATGCACAGGACGGAACCGTGTAACGGAGAAAAAAATGAACAAAAAACCATTAGCCATCATACTCGCTGGCGGTGAAGGATCACGACTGCAACCGCTAACAAAATTTCGTGCAAAACCATCGGTCCCCTTTGGCGGAAAATACAGGATTATTGATTTCACTTTAACCAATTGCCTGCATTCGGGCTTACGTCGCATTCTTGTTTTAACGCAATACAAATCACACTCGCTGCACAAACACCTGCGTGATGGCTGGTCAGTTTTTAACCCTGAGCTCGGTGAGTACATCACACCCGTACCGGCACAAATGCAAAATGGCAACATGTGGTATCAGGGAACAGCGGATGCCATTTATCAGAACAACTATATTTTAGAACGTTGCGATGCTGATCTGACCATCATTCTTTCAGGCGACCATATCTATCGGATGGATTATGCCGCTATGCTCGATACCCATAAATACCTTGCCGCCGATGTCACCGTTGCCTGCATGAAAGTGCCCGTTAATGAAGCCAGCCAGTTTGGCATTGTAAGCACTGATCAGACTCAAAAGATTTTAAAATTTGAGGAAAAACCACAGACAGTGAAACCCTGTGATGATGACGCTGAATATGCACTGGCCTCAATGGGCATTTATGTTTTTTCAACCCGGTTATTAATTGATGTACTAGAAGCAGACAGTAAAGATGAAAATTCCAGCCATGATTTTGGCAATGATATTTTGCCAAACCTGATTCACTCACATAGTGTTTATGCACATTACTTCGGCGAAGCCAAAGGTCGCGTGTCTCCTGATAACTACTGGCGGGATGTTGGCACAATTGACTCATATTATCAGGCGAATATGGATTTACTAAAGTCTGTGCCTCCACTGGATCTGTATCAGGATGACTGGCCTATTCGCTCCTACCAGTCACAAACACCACCGGCACGCGCTGTGCCCGGCATATCCGGAAATGAGGGGATTTTTATTAATTCAATACTGTCCGGTGGCACCATTATATCCGGCGCCAACGTAGGTCACTCGGTTTTGTCACAGAATATTTTTATTGATGACGGATCAATGATTGAAAACTCGGTTATCTTTGACCATGTCAGCATTGGTAAAAACGTAAAGTTAAACAAATGCATTGTGGATAAAAATGTCAGCATACCCAGTGGGGAAAGCATTGGTTATGATTTAGCCAAAGACCGCAAACGCTTTACCGTAACCGAATCCGGTATTGTGGTGATACCCAAAGGCTATAATTTTGATCAATAGCGGCGTATTCATCAGCCATGAAGAATGACGATCCTGGATATAACGGCTTTAAATAACAGGATCTGACTTATTCTTCAAAATTCCTTTATAATTGAAACAATCATACCAACATAAGTTACCAACCATTATGGCTCAATATATTTACACTATGAATGGCGTTGGCAAAATCGTGCCACCCAAACGACAAATTCTTAAAGACATTTACCTTAACTTTTTCCCCGGTGCAAAGATCGGCGTACTGGGTTATAACGGTGCCGGTAAGTCTACCCTGCTGCGCATCATGGCCGGTCTTGATACCGACATCATCGGTGAAGCACGTCCTGCCAAAGACATAAAGATCGGTTACCTCTCTCAGGAACCTGAACTCGATCCGACAAAAGATGTTCGCGGCAATGTTGAAGCCGGTCTGCAGGAAATCACTGAAGCACAAGCCAAACTCGAAGAAGTGTACGCCGCTTACGCCGAACCGGATGCGGACTTTGATGCACTGGCCGCGGAGCAAGCCAGATTAGAAAATATCATTCAGGCATCCGACGCACATAACCTCGAGCGCAAGCTGGAAGTAGCCGCCGATGCACTGCGTTTACCACCCTGGGATGCCGATGTGACTAAACTATCCGGTGGTGAACGTCGCCGGGTTGCACTGTGTAAATTACTGCTGTCGGCACCTGATATGCTGATTCTTGATGAGCCTACCAACCACCTGGATGCCGAATCTGTGGCCTGGCTGGAACGTTTCTTAAAAGACTTTTCCGGAACGGTAGTTGCTGTTACCCATGATCGCTACTTTCTGGACAATGTTGCAGGCTGGATACTGGAGCTGGATCGCGGCCAGGGCATCCCATGGGAAGGCAATTACTCCAGCTGGCTGGAACAAAAACAAAATCGCTTAGAGCAGGAAGAGAAAAGCGAAAAGAACCGCCAAAAAGCCATCAGTGCCGAGCTTGAATGGGTGCGTTCAAATGCCAAAGGACGGCGTTCAAAGAGCAAAGCCCGTCTGGCCGCCTTTGAAGAAATGTCATCCAGTGACTACCAAAAACGCAGTGAAACCAGTGAGCTGTATATCGCGCCCGGTCCTCGTTTAGGTGACAAGGTAATTGAAGCCCATGGTTTAGCAAAGTCCTATGGCGATAAACTGCTGTATGAAAACCTCTCCTTCAGCCTGCCTCGCGGCGGCATAGTCGGCATTATCGGTCCTAATGGCGCAGGTAAAACCACGCTGTTCCGTATGCTGACAGGTCAGGAAACAGCGGATGCCGGTGAGATTTCAGTCGGCGAAACCGTAAAAATCGCCTATGTTGATCAGTCCAGAGATGCGCTTAATGGTGAGAACAGTGTCTGGGAAGAAATATCCGATGGTCTGGAAAACCTGACGGTTGAAAACCACACCTTCTCATCACGTGGCTATGTCAGCCGCTTTAATTTCAAAGGTGATTCACAGCAAAAGCGGGTGAAAGATCTGTCAGGTGGTGAGCGTAATCGTGTGCATCTGGCCAAGTTACTTAAGTCGGGCGGCAACCTGTTATTACTCGATGAGCCAACCAATGAT
>JAOULC010000005.1 GCA_029882215.1 Gammaproteobacteria bacterium
TTAACATATTGGCATTAATACCCAGATTGCTGGCTATCTGGGTAACAGGAATATCTGATTGTTGGACTAACCGAACAGCCTCTTGTTTGTATTCCCGACTGTATTTTCTTCGTTTTTGCATTTTCCACCTCTGAGTGTATTATCACTCTTAATGAGATGTCCGTCATGTCAGGGTAGAACCATTATTACATCTTCATTACTAAACAATATTTTCTCTTAGCATGTAACCAACTGCTGATCCTTTTTCAATTAAATAATTCAAAATCACTATCATTTTATCTTTTATTTCCTTTTTCTTTTTTATAGTTTCTTTGTTTTTGAACGTGTAAATCCTTGCGAATTTTTCCAAATAGAAAACGGTGTTTTCTACAAGCTTTTTATCAACATAGTTATTATTATTTTCCAATATTTGCGAAAGCCAAACGACTCCATCATCTATATATGCATTGCCGACATTATCAAGTAGTTTTGCAATTGAATATAATGCTGACGGACAATGCCCAATCGATTTTGATATATCATTAAAGAATTTAGCATCATTGCTTTTGAAAGTATGCCAGTCTTTCGCAGTGTCCTTCCATTGCACTCGTGCAAACAAGTAGCTTTCAACAATGCTATCTGTATGCCAATAACCATCACCACCCTTGCAGATATCCTCAATTTTTTCTTTAAGAATATTCCATACCACCCAAAATTTTTCGTACTCTTCTACTTTATCTTCTGCCGACACGAACTCTTGTAGTAGTTCTGCAATACTCTCTGAACTATTGAAGTTATGAAGAAATGGTTGCAGATAGTTTTCTATTTCTGATTCGTTGAGACTTAAAATAAAGTAAGCATACTTACTTAGAAATTCATGTCTAATTGTGTAATCGACTTTATCATCCCTATTATTATTAAGTAATTTATCTGCAAATATAGCAATTATTTGTTTTGCAATATTTTTATGTTCTTCATTATCTGTCTTAGTTGGGATAATCTGAAATGCTGTTCTTAAATTAGATAAGTCAAGTTTACTAAGTTCGCCAATTTTACTTAGCACTATTTTGTTATCAATAACACTTTGGAATACATCATCATTTTCTTCTAAAAGCTTGTTTATTAATTGATCAAATTTAAATCCAAATGTTCCATTTTTGTAGTTTTCCTGTCTAACCCTATCTATTAAATCATCATACACTTGAGAAAGATATAAATAGCCTAACAACAACGAATGGGCGTCTGTTGGGTACTTATCCCACATATCATGTAGTGCCAGCATGGAAAACATATTGTATCTTCCTGTAGACAACATACCACCTGCTGGAGATGTGTTAAACAATGTTAGCAAAAGAATAGTTTTTATATTTCCTTTATCTTCTGGAAAATGGACAAACAATTTTGAAAGTATACTAATTGCTGGCTGAGTACCATCGGAAATTTGATACTGGTAATTTGGTGAAAATTGCAACATTGAAAACTCTAAAACAATATCCTTGCAAAATTGTTTTTCTGACTTTGATAATAGATCAATGTAATCTCTTAACAAAACTGAACACACGTACGCTGGTATAGATCGATTAAAAAGAGAGTAAGTATCTTCTTCATTTATACCTGTCTCGCTATTCTTTTTAGTTGCTTCATCTTTAAGTGTAGCAACAATATCTTTCGCTTCTTTAAGAGCAAGCTTAGGTTCTTCTTCATATTGAGTATATTCTTTATGCTTTTCGTCACCACTATATTTGTATTCAGCCCATATTTTTAATGATGTATACCTCATAGGCTCAGCGCTTTTCTCTAATGACTTTTCGCTATACTCTTTTAATTCTGGTTCAAGCTTTGGATTAAAATTAATTGCAACTCCACCTTCCGCTTCTTCTGTAGTAATATCCATTTTTCTTCTATCCATTCTAGCAAGAAAAAGTCTCCATACTTTGTCGGATTCTGTTTGCTCTGTCTCGTCAGGTAGTTCACTATAGTAGCTATCCAATATTTTCCATAGTGCCTCCTGTCTATCCTTCGAATCTTGTTCATTAACCCCTTCATTTCTAAAACATTGATAATTCAAAAATTGGTTTTCCAATGACAGCTTTCTATGTTTGTCATCACAAGCTTTAATTCTTTCATTTTCATACATTTGATTTTGAGCAATAGAACCAAAATTATTCTGTAACATTAAAAGCTGATGTTTATGGCTTGCATCCAACGTTAGCCTAGTGGTGTCGAATAAAAAGAATTCCTTTGTTCTAAATAGCTTGCTAGCTACATTGAATGTCTTGTCGGGATACGCAAGCACTATACTTGCCACTACAGCAGATATTGATGCAGATACAGTATTTCTAAGAAGATACTCTAACCAATTATCTAATGTTTTAGTATCAGTAAACTCTCCTACTTCTAAGAAGAACTTTTCTAACGCCATATGCATTGATTCCAATACATCAGGTAATACCTGTGTCCCTCTATAAGCGCACCACAGCCTATTGCATATATATTGCTTTATTGTTGTCTCTTTATCGATGAATACATCCACTTCTTCAGCTTCATATTTTGCAAATTCGGATTTAGCAAATTTCTCAACTGACTTATTTGTAAAACCCAATATGAAATCTACAGTTTCTTTTAATGCACTTTTGAGAAGCCAGTAAACAGGTGTTTGGTATGCACTAGCTGGATGATAGTGTGAGTAATTTTCATTGATACCAAAGTATGGCTCTACTCCATGTGAATAATCGGAATAGCGACTTTCTTTAGGTGGAGTACGTGTCCAAAATAACTCAGCTAACTTTAGAAGTTGATTTGGGTGTGTCGATGCAACATTAACACCCTCTATTTTAGTTAAGAGAAATTCTGATAGATCATGATAAGGATCTCTATGATTTTTCCATTCGTTTTTAATAATCTCATCGAATATTGAGGATAGCTCTTCCTTTATTTCCGATGAACCATACAGAATAGTTTGCAAAAGATGCTCTTTAGTTTCTCCGCGTGAAAAATATACATCTTCACTAAGTGCCCATTGGTAATATTTTAGCGCAATCAAGCTTGAATACCTGCTTGTTGAACCAATTTTTATTTTAGTGTTCCAGTCATTAATTACAGGTAAGATAAAATTAATATTCTGTATGCCAATATCTTCCAAATTATCAAATACGAATTTAATTAACGCTTCCCATCCTTTTCCTTTTGGCTTTGTTAAAACATACTCTAATGTAAACAAATTTAGATTACTAATGCCTAGCTGCATAAAAAACTCGCCGTCAACTTCTTTGCACGCAATCCTTAATATAAACGTTAGCCTTTTTAGTAATAATTGGTTTTCTTCTAATAGTTCACTTTTAAATATATTAAAAAATGATTCAGAATAATCAGAAAGTAAAACTGAAACCAAAATCTCATCTTTCCAAAATCCCGCTACCTCACTACTTCCAATAACCTCTACGATAAACTTTTTAATATCGTCATTAGCCAATAATAGGTTTTCAGATAGCCAACTTCTTAGGCTTCGACGAACAGGTAATGATTGCCCTATATTTTTAAAAAACTCTTTGTTGTTACTTTTTTTTAGGTACTCGCTTTCAATTATTTTCTCTAACGCCCATTCTTCATATATATCATGTGTTATAAAATAACCAACAGTCTCATAACCTAGTATTCCATCTCTAGTCAATTCATCATCTAATATACCCGCATCACAATTTGGCGTAATAAAAAATTGACCAGAATTAGCTCTTTCATATGCAATATTTAAAAAACATCTTTCTCTTTCTGGTTTGGATTTTCTTATGTTTTTATTCCATAACTTATTTTTGAATTCCTTATAATTTAGCTCTTCACTACTATCATAGAACTTTAAATATTCATTAAGATAAAAAGGATTCTTTATCAACTCCAGTAATTTTTCATCTTCAGGTAAAGAAAACTCTTGTTCTTTCGATATAGCATTTATCTCTTCCAGTTTTAAAGTAGCAACCCCAACATTTAAAGGTGCAATATTGTAGAATTCAAAAAATTGACAGTTTAAGTCTTCTAAATAGTTATCGCGCGTTGTAAAAATCACTCTCCACCCGCTTTTAATTAGAAGCGATAGAAATTCTTTGAATGGATCTAAGTTTCTTAGATCCAGCAGTTTCTCAGCAGAATCTATAACAATAATTTTATTATCGTCGTTCTGTAAAGCATTAACAAACTCATAAAAGGTCAAATCGGAAAATAAATCGTTTATATTTCTCAATTTGAATTCTGTTGCTTTAAATGCAAAAAATGGTATTTTATTAACACTTTCTTCGTATAGCTTCTTAATGATTACTGTCTTTCCAACCCCTCCAACACCACTTACAATAGAAATCTGTTGAGATCTATTTTTTAATTTCTCCAACTGTTCACTTCTATCAATCTCAAAATTATTGCCATTAAAATCAATGCTGGTTTGTATTCCAAACAAGATATTTTGAGTATGATTCTGTAATTCTTCTAATAAAGAAACTATGCTCTTATCTAATGTAAAAAAGTGTTTTGCTAAAATTTCGTTTTTTTCACAAACAAACTCTGATTCAAAAAAACTACTAGTTCTCCATTCCATATTAACACTAAGCTCTTTGGCTTTTGCTTCGATCTCTTTAAGCCCTTTTGGCTTCTGACCTTTATACTGCCCCCACTCCTTGTTAGTGTACAAATGTAATGTTGTTATATTTGGATAATCTTTTTTAGCATCAACAATAGCTTTTAATAACTCTGCTTTATGATTTGAAAGAGCATTATCATAAAATTTTGCTTGCCAACCTACAGTTTCATCACCTACTACAACTGGATCAGTTTCAATTGCTGATTGATTTTTATACCTAAAAATACCGTAAGGAATGTCAAACTCTTTACAAAAAAGCAAATAGCAAAACCACTCAAAATTGTTTTGTGGATTCTCGTTGAACTTTGCTTTAAATGTGTCCCAATTAGGTTTAATCATCTTACCGCGTCATCTTCAATTTATCTGGTTTAAAATATGTGAAACTTGAACACCTAAATAACCACATAGGTTAGCTAGTGTTATACACTTTTAATACAATCTGTTTGTATATTAACATAGCTACAGCTATTCGTTTCGGCCAATATCTAGCAACATACGCCCACCTTCAGTATCACGTAAATCTTTAGTAAATTGACTTTTAATTACATCAACATCAACATGGCCGTAATGATTTTGAATAAAATCTATTCCACACCCCATAACTTTTGACAGATTAAAAACATCTGCGCCTTTATAAAGTTCAAACGTTGCATAAGTATGTCGTAGGCAATAATAAACTATTTTTTTATTGCTTTTGTTTAAACCAGTACCTTCAAGCATAGCCTGCCATTCTCTGTAATAAACCGACTTATTAATCTGCATACCTGTATCATTATCAACAAACAAATAATCATCGCTTTTTGTATGCTTTGATATCTTTTTAAGCATCACAAATGGATTACCTAATCGACTAATAGCTGTTCGTGCTGTACCCGTTTTTGTTTTACTTGCTGGTAAATTAATTTTGCAGCGTTTTTTTACAACTTGCCTATCATTTTCTATTACTGTCTCTGTATATGGTTCGATATCACGCCACTGTAACCTGCGAGCTTCTCCTAAACGTATACCTGAACTTGCTAGTATTAATGTAAATTGATATATAAAGCGTCTTTGTTCTGCTTGCTTATCACTTTTTACATGTTTTGCAGTATGCCAACTTTGCATATACCTATATATTGTCGTCCACTCCTTCGGCATCAATGCATCCCTGTTTATCTTTTCACCACTCTTTTTAATCTTTTCCCATTCACCAAAACGTGGTGCATATCCCCTGTGTATAAAGCCTTTCTCTTTAGCAAAATTATATAATGATTTAATTGTTCCTCGTTCACCATACAACGTCATCAATTTAACATTAGGTGCAGCTTCTTTTCTAAATAAACGGTAATCTTCAAACTTGTCTTCACTAATCTTTGTTAGCTTTGTATTCTCGCCAACAAACCTTAAATAATGATTCATTCTTGCTTTTAGCGTGCCAACAAACTGTGATGTGATTGAACCCTGTTTATATCGTTTTTGCTGTTGATCTATAAATGCATCTGTTAGCTCTTTTGCTTTTCGATCAAAAATCGGCTCTTTATTTCTTATTTTAATTTGGTAATCTAAGTAAACTTCTTTTGCTCTTTCAATCGCTAATTCTGTATTTTTAGTGCGAAGTGACTTCTTAAGCGCCTTTTGCTCTTCCCTAATCCAAATATACACTTGCCAAACTTTGCCGCTTTGCGCAACCCTAAAAATTCTAACATCACCTTCATATAACTCACGCACGTCAGTAAACTTATTGCCTTTGCTTTTGCGTGGCTTTCTTTTGCGTTTTGCATTTACCGTTTCAGCACTCTGTGCAGCTAATATCTCTTTCCAATACTTTGTCGCTACACGCTTAGCGCGTTCTAAGTCTTTTTGTCTTGTTGATTTACGTATGTAAGCTTGCTCCGTGCCATTCCACAACCTAAATTGCCATACATCTTTACTTTGCTTTGTCCTATAAAGCAAAAACTCGCTGCCGTGCACTTCTACTTTTTCAGTAATAAAGTGCTCGTCAGCGAGTTCTGTTTTTTTTGCTGTCATTTATTTCTGCCAATAACCGTTTGTAGTTGCAAACAACTTGCATGTACAAATTTAAATATAGCAGAAAATCAATAACTTATTTGTAACTTGCGAAAATATTGCGTGTAGCCATATATTTCTTAATTACTTATAAATCAATTAGTTAAGTGACTTACTTTGTAGTTACATTACTCCCATTCAATCGTGCCTGGCGGTTTCCCGGTAACATCATAAACCACGCGTGAGATGCCATCGATTTCATTAACGATACGCCGCGATACCAGATCAAGAAAATCATAGGGTAAATGAGCCCAGCGCGCGGTCATAAAATCAATCGTTTCAACTGCTCGCAGGGAAACAACGTATTGATAACGACGACCATCGCCGGTTACGCCAACCGATTTAACCGGCAAAAATACCGTAAACGCCTGAGAGACACCATGATATAAATCGTGCCTAAGAAGTTCTTCAATAAAAATATGGTCAGCAAGGCGCAGTAGGTCCGCGTATTCTTTTTTAACTTCACCCAGAATACGAACACCCAGACCAGGTCCCGGAAATGGGTGACGATAAACCATATCATGCGGCAGACCTAGTTCAACACCCAGTTTACGCACCTCGTCTTTAAATAACTCCCGTAACGGCTCGCATAATTTAAGCGTCATGTAATCCGGCAGACCACCCACATTATGATGCGACTTAATTAAATGCGCCTTGCCAGTTTTTGCGCCGGCTGATTCAATCACATCTGGATAAATCGTACCCTGAGCCAGCCATTTTGCATTTTTCAATTTGTTGGATTCTTCTTCAAAGATATCAACAAATAAATTACCAATAATCTTACGCTTTTTCTCGGGATCATTTTCACCTTTAAGCGCTGCCAGAAAACGTTCTTCTGCATCGACACGGATCACTTTAACACCCATGTTTTTTGCAAACGTCGCCATCACCTGATCGCCTTCTTTATAGCGCAGCAAGCCATTATCAACAAACACACAGGTTAATTGATCACCAATAGCTTTGTGCAATAAAGCCGCTACGACAGATGAATCAACACCACCGGACAAACCCAGTATGACTTCATCACTGCCTACGTCTTTACGTATTGTTTCAATCGCATTATCAGCAATATTACTGGCATTCCATAACGACTCACAACCGCAAATGCCGTGCACAAAGCGCTCAATAATCCGCTGACCTTGCTGAGTATGGGTTACTTCCGGGTGAAACTGCAGACCGTAGAATTTTTTCTCTTCATTAGCAATACCTGCAATCGGTGCAGAATCGGTCGAAGCCATCAAACTAAAACCATCCGGTAATTCGGTAACATGATCACCATGGCTCATCCAGACATCGAGTAAACCGAATCCTTCGTCACTCACCTCATCTTCAATATCTTTTAACAGTGCGGTATGGCCGCGCGCGCGCACTTTTGCAAAACCGTATTCGTGCTGGTCGGCATTTTCTACCTTACCACCCAGCTGTGCTGCCATGGTTTGCATGCCGTAGCAAATACCCAGCACAGGCACTCCAAGATCAAACACTGCCTGTGGCGCCACCGGTGCATCCACCCCGATTGTGCTTTCCGGACCACCGGACAAAATAATACCCGATGGTTTAAAGTTTTTGACATCTTCATCGCTGATGTCCCAGGCATAGAGTTCACAATACACCCCTGCTTCACGAATTCGACGAGCTATCAACTGGGTATATTGAGAGCCAAAATCGAGAATTAATATACGATCACTGTGAATATTTGCTTGAGTCATGAATTATCCGGTTCGATAAAAAAGAGGGAGTAAACTAAAAACGCAGCCCGAAGGCTGCGTCCTGAGCTTTAATTATTTACGATTCGATACGATAGTTGGGTGCTTCTTTGGTGATGGTCACATCGTGTACATGGGACTCACGCATACCAGCCGAAGAGACTTTAACAAACTCAGGTTTGCTGCGCATTTCTTCCATGTTTTTGCAACCCACATAGCCCATGCTTGAACGCACGCCGCCCATCAGCTGATGCACAATATTCACCATCAGGCCTTTATAGGCTACCCGGCCTTCGATACCTTCCGGCACCAATTTTTCTTCACCGTCTTTATTGTCCTGGAAATAACGGTCGCTGGAACCCTGAGCCATCGCACCTAATGAACCCATACCACGGTACGACTTATATGAGCGGCCCTGAAACAGCTCTATTTCACCCGGCGCTTCTTCGGTACCAGCAAACATACTACCAACCATAATGCTGTAAGCTCCTGCTGCCAGCGCCTTTGCCATATCGCCAGAAAAGCGCACACCACCGTCTGCAATCAGCGGCACACCAGTGCCTTCAAGTGCCTGCGCCACATTATCGATAGCAGAGATTTGTGGCACACCAACCCCGGCAATAATCCGTGTAGTACAGATTGAACCCGGACCAATACCTACTTTAACCGCATCAGCACCTGCGGCTACCAGATCTTTTGCCGCCTGGCCGGTTGCAATATTACCACCGATTACCTGAACCTCAGGAAAATGCTCTTTAACCCAGCGTACCCGGTCAATCACACCTTGTGAATGACCGTGCGCGGTATCCACCACAATGACATCAACACCTTCAGCGACCAGCGCGCTAACGCGCTCTTCAGTATCTGCGCCTGTACCCACAGCAGCGCCGACGCGTAAACGGCCTTGCTCATCTTTGCAGGCATTGGGGAAATCATCAGACTTCTGAATATCTTTCACCGTGATCATGCCGCGTAACGCGAACTGATCATTAACCACCAGCACTTTTTCAATCCGGTGTTTGTGCAATAGCGCCGCGACCTCTTCACGACTAGCGCCTTCGGAGACTGTTACCAGCTTGTCTTTTGGTGTCATGATTGAAGAAACAGGATTATCCGGCTGGGTCTCAAAACGCATATCACGACTGGTCACAATCCCGACCAGTTCTTCACCATCGACCACCGGTACACCTGATATCCTGTACTCCTGAGTAATCGCCAGAACATCACGAATAGAGGCACTTGAGTCAATCGTAATAGGCTCTACAATCACGCCACTTTCATATTTTTTTACATGACGTACTTCAGCTGCTTGCTGGGCAGGCGTCATATTTTTATGGATGATGCCTATCCCACCTTCCTGAGCCAGTGATATGGCTAATCTGGACTCGGTGACCGTATCCATGGCCGCTGATAACAAAGGAATGTTCATTCTGATCTTTTTCGTCAGCTGGGTGCCTAAATCCACTTCTTTCGGCACCACAGTAGAATGGGCTGGAATCAATAAAACATCATCAAAAGTCAAAGCTTCCTGAACAATTCGCATGGTTATCCCGTGTATATAAGAAAATCCTATAATTATAGAATCAAGCGCCTGAAAGGTAAACGATAAAAAATGATTTTACTTTCCAGTCAAGTTCGTTAGAATCATGTAGCCGAATATTTTAAGAATATAAAAACCGGTGTTTAAGAAAGGCAAGGTTAATTAATAACTTATTAATTTCTAATAATGCCAAATTACTACAAAAATCAGTATGTGAGGAGTTCAAATGATTCAGAAAGCGACCTTAGCTGGCATCATCTTAGCAGGCTTAGTAGGCCTTAGCGGTTGTTCAGTTGCAAAAGTTGGCAAATATAATGCTGATGAAGAAGGCTACAAAATGGCACTGGCCGATACAACAGCTGTTGTTGATGCAGCCAAAAAAGCAGGTGCAGAATGGCGCGATATTCGCTGGCCTAGCCCTAAGAAAGAAAAAGATGTTAAAGCCCACGCCAAAACATTATTTGGTAAAGCCAGTGCAGCGGCAAAAGATGGTGATTATGAAACAGCTATCAAACTGCTGAACAAAGCAACTAAACATGCTGAAATTGGCATGCAAGTCGCTGCAACTCAGAAAGATGCAGGTCCTCACTAATTAGTGATCTGTATTTTTCTTAGAAAAGCCGGGCTAGCCCGGCTTTTTTTATGCCAGCAATATATACTTTGTCCTATCAATACTTCCACCTAACGATCATACATGTCACTAATAAACGAAGACCGCACGCCTCTCAGCATTAGCCAACTCAATAACATGGTTAAAGACTTGCTGGAGAACAATTTGCCGCCCTTATGGGTTGAAGGCGAGATTTCAAATTTTGCCAAACCCGCTTCTGGCCATCTGTATTTCAGCCTGAAAGATTCAACATGTCAGGTTCGCTCTGTGATGTTTCGTAACCGCAGCATGTTGCTGGACTTCAAACCTGAAAACGGCAGTCAAGTTCTGGCTAAAGTTAGAATCGGTTTTTATGAAGCACGCGGTGAATTTCAGCTGATTGTCGATCGATTAGAAGAGGTTGGCGACGGCCAATTACAACAGCGGTTTGAGCATCTAAAGAAGAAACTTGCCAGCGAAGGCTTGTTTAATGCTGAGCACAAACAGCTCTTACCTGAACTACCTCAACGCATTGGTGTAATCACTTCAGCAACCGGGGCTGCCATTCGTGATGTTTTAAGTGTGTTAAAAAGGCGCTTCCCGGCAATCCCGGTGATTATTTACCCGGTTCCTGTTCAGGGTGACAATGCCGCACCGCTGATTGCAGAGATGATCCGCAAGGCTGAGCAGCATGCCCTGTGCGATGTTTTACTACTGGTGCGCGGCGGTGGCTCACTTGAAGATTTATGGGCTTTTAATGAAGAAATTGTCAGCCGCGCTATTTTTGCCTGCCAGCTGCCGATCGTCAGTGGTGTCGGCCACGAAGTCGATATCACGCTGGCCGATTTTAGCGCTGATGTCAGAGCCGCAACACCCAGTGCAGCAGCAGAACTGGTTGTACCGGATCAGTTTAGCTATCAGCAAAGTTATGACTATTACAGTGAGCGTCTTCAACAATTAATCACCACCCGACTGGGCCGGCAACAGCAACAATTAAACTGGCTGCAGACGCGCTTAAATCAGCTGCATCCACAAAGCCGACTGGCACAACATGAAACCAGACGCCTTGAGCTCACGAAACGCTTACTCAGTCACTGGGGAAAGCTGATTAGCCTCAAAAAATCAGATCTGAAGTTCAGCCTGATGCAATTACAGCAGCAATCACCTCGGCGTCTGGCCGCTTACCGTCAGCAACAATTAAAGCAGCTCATACAACAGGCAAAACTCGGAATTCAGAAACAACTGCAAATGCGCCAACAAAATCTGGCCTCAAGTGCACGTACCTTGCACGCTCTCAGCCCGCTGCAAACCCTGTCTCGCGGCTACGCTATCGTCAACAAAGAAAACAGCCGGGAAAACATTGTCTCCAGCCAGCAACTTCAAACCGATGAGATTGTTAAAATCCGCTTTGATTCAGGTACCGTCAGATCCAAGGTGATTACAATAGAAAACGATAACACAGCGCTTTTATCAGACAAAGAATAGCGGCTTTCTTGGCAAAAACATGCTATCTTTAGCCGCTTAAATAAAACATATAACTTGCATTAAGCGCGCTAATTTGATAAAAAAACGCGCTTCTTTACTGACATAGCTAGCACGGAGTACCCCTAATGGCTGACAATTCGTCGTATCGCCTCAATTCTATCGAACCTTATAAGGAAAAAAAGGGCGAGGAATACATGAATGAAAATCAGATAGCGCATTTCACACAAATTCTCGACGCCTGGAAAGACGAATTGATGCATGAAGTTGACCGTACTGTTGACCACATGAAAGATGATGCGGCTAACTTTCCTGACCCGGCTGACCGCGCCTCTCAGGAAGAAGAATTCAGTCTTGAACTGCGCACCAGAGACCGTGAACGTAAGCTGATTAAAAAAATCGATAAGACACTGGAAGAAATCAGCAGCGGTGATTATGGTTATTGTGAAACCTGTGGTGTAGAAATCGGTATTCGTCGGCTTGAAGCCAGACCAACCGCCACACAATGCATTGACTGCAAAAGCCTCGATGAAATTCGCGAAAAGCAGCTCAAAGGTTAAACCATACCTCACGCTGATGTTTAAAAAAGCCGAACCTTCGGCTTTTTTTATGCCATGAATCTGACTAATAACGAATACCGGGGCCGCTTTGCCCCCTCACCCAGTGGTCAGTTACATTTCGGCTCATTAGTTGCTGCCATCAGCAGTTATCTACAGGCCAAATCTCAACAGGGACAGTGGCTGCTGAGAATTGAAGATGTTGATCAGACTCGCGAGGTCGCCGGCTCGGCCAGTCACATACTGTCCACTCTTGACAAACTCGGCTTTGAATGGGATGGCAGCATCATCTATCAAAGCCAGCAAACAGCACGCTATGCCGAATACCTGCAAACATTGATTGATAAAGACCTGATTTATGCCTGTGACTGCAGCCGCAGCAAGCTAAAACAAAACAGCAGCGCAGCTGCAATATATCCAGGCAACTGTCGGCTAAAAAAACACCCCTTAACCAGCCCACACGCACTCCGCTGCCGGGTCTCGACCGAATCCTTATTTATTAAGGACCAAATTCAACCCGCGTTCTCGGTTAATCTGCAAGATGACTGTGGCGATTTCATCATAAAACGACGTGACCAGTTTTTTGCCTATCAGCTGGCCGTGGTTGTCGACGACCATGAACAATGCATTACTGATATCATCAGAGGCGCTGATTTATTGAGCTCAACACCGCAACAAATTTATTTACAAAAGCAGCTGGGATTTTCACAGCCTAGCTACGGCCACATTCCGGTTGCCATGCACCAGACCGGTCTAAAACTCAGCAAATCTCATCAAGACTTAGCTCTTGGCCATTATAATCCGCTTGCTGTTATGCAACAGGCGTTGGTATTTTTAAACCAGAGCCCGCCAGCTGAACTGGCTCACGTTTCACTTTCAGAGTTCTGGCAGTGGGCTATAAATAACTGGCATCTGTCAGACATACCCAGGCTAGCGGAGAAGGCATTTACGCTGGATATCCCCTTCACCGATACGTTATAATTATAAATTATGCATTACGACAAATCATTGATGCTACCGACATCACGCAGTATGCTTACAACCTATCAACCAGCCGTTCTAAGAGGACTTCATTAAATGAGCTCAAATAATATTGAATCGGGTTTAATAGAAAACCGCCTGTTTGCACCCAGTGAAGAATTTACTAAAAATGCCCGAATCAATGCTGAGAAGCTTGCCGCATTACATCAACAAGCCGACACCGATTACACCGGTTTTTGGGCACAGCAAGCCAATGAAATGCTGGACTGGCACAAGCCCTTCTCCAATGTGCTGGATGACTCTAATGCCCCTCTTTATAGCTGGTTTAATGACGGTGAACTTAACGTCTCGTATAACTGTATTGATCGCCACCTGACAAATAACGCCAACAAGAACGCCATTATTTTTGAAGGCGAACAAGGCGACACAACATTCATCACTTATCTGCAATTACATCAGCGTGTGTCCGCATTTGCCAACGCCCTTAAAGAGCGCGGGATTAAAAGTGGTGATCGGGTGGTTATTTATATGCCAATGACACCAGAAGCCGTTATTTCAATGCAGGCCTGTGCGCGTATTGGTGCAATTCATTCTGTCGTTTTTGGTGGTTTCTCTGCCGATTCATTACGTGACCGCATCAATGACGCTGGCGCAAAAATGTTAATTACCGCTGATGGCGGACATCGTGGCGGTAAAATTGTCGAATTAAAATCAGCCGCTGACAAAGCACTTGAAGGCGGCTGCCCTAGCATTGAGAGCGTCATTGTCTATCAGCGCACGCAGCATGATATCAAGATGCAGGCTGGCCGTGATATCTGGTGGCACGATGCCGTCAGTGAGCAAAGCGACCACTGTGAGCCGGTTTGGGTAAATGCAGAACATCCACTATTTTTACTCTACACCTCGGGCTCAACCGGCAAACCCAAAGGCATTCAGCATTCCAGTGCCGGTTATTTACTGGGCGCCGCTGTCACTAATAGCTGGGTCTTTGACCTGAAAGATGATGATGTTTTCTGGTGTACCGCGGATGTTGGCTGGATCACCGGCCACACCTATGTTGCATACGGGCCATTAGCTGTGGGCAGCACCATCGTCATTTACGAAGGCGCACCGACCGTACCTGACGCCGGTCGTTTCTGGAAAATGGTACAAGATCACAAAGTCAGCGTGTTTTATACCGCGCCTACCGCGATCCGCGCTCTGATGAAACTGGGTGACAATTTCCCTAATGCCTACGATCTGTCATCTTTACGCCTGCTGGGTACTGTCGGCGAACCAATTAACCCGGAAGCCTGGATCTGGTATCACGAAGTCATTGGCAAAGGTAAATGTCCGATTGTTGATACCTGGTGGCAGACCGAAACCGGCAGTAATATGATTGCTCCGATTCCCGGTGTTGTGGCTACCAAACCCGGTTCATGCACCAAAGCCCTGCCCGGCATTATGGCTGATGTGGTCGACGAAGACGGCAACAGCATCAGCGAAGCCAATCGAGGCGGTTATCTGGTCATTACCAAGCCGTTCCCGTCTATGCTAAGAACAATCTGGGGTGATGATGAGCGCTATAAAGACACCTATTACCCTAAGTTCGATGGACGTTTTTATCTGGCCGGTGACAGCGCACGTAAAGATGCCGATGGCTACTTCTGGATCATGGGCCGAATCGATGACGTATTAAACGTATCCGGACACCGCCTTGGTACGATGGAAATCGAATCCGCACTGGTTTCACATGAACTGGTTGCAGAAGCCGCTGTTGTTGGCAAGCCACACGAAGTGAAAGGTGAATCAATCTTTGCTTATGTGGTACTGAAAGGCGAACGCCCTGCCGGTGGTATTGATGAAGAACTCACCAAAACCTTACGCAACTGGGTCGGTGAACAGATTGGTGCGATTGCCAAACCGGATGAAATTCGATACGCCGACAACCTGCCTAAAACCCGCTCAGGAAAAATCATGCGTCGCTTATTACGCACTATCGCAAAAGGTGAAGAAATCACTTCCGACACCTCAACACTGGAAAATGAATCCATTCTCGATCAGCTACAGGGCAAAGCATAAAACGAATGCCATTTAAACTAAGGAAGGTTTTCTCTGCTGCTCCACCCGCGCCAATGTATTTAGTTGGCGCGGGTATTTTCCTGACATTCATCGCTCTTTACTGGCATAGTACCAGCAACCTGTTCACTCTATGGAATCAGGATGATACCTACTCACACGGCTTTATAATGCCGCTGTTAACTGTCTTTTTACTGACAAAACAAACTCACCATTTTTCAAGTATAAATCTCAAACCGGCTTTTTTTCTACTGCTGCCATTAGCACTGGGTATTGTGCTCTGGGTATTTGCCAGCATTACCGACACACGCACTATCGAATTAACCCTGTTACCACTGATCTTGTTTTTGCTCTATAGCAGCATCGGTGGCTACAAACTGGCAATCTTATTAACTCCCTCGTGCTTCCTTTTGCTTTTAGCGGTGCCAATATGGGGCATCCTGACCCCTATTTTTCAGATAATGGCGGTTAACGTCAGTGAGTTTGCACTTAAATTAACCGGCATACCTGCCTATATACATGGCACCACCGTCAGTATTCCTCCCGGTGTATTTGAAATTGAAGGTGGTTGCAGTGGTATCAGATACCTGATCGTCACCTTAGTGATTGGAAGCTTTTACTCCTTCAGTACATTTAAAACACGCCGCGCTACCATCATATTGCTGCTAGCCTCTTTCCTGTTGCCGGTTGTTTTCAACTGGGTTCGCATATATATCATTATATTAATCGGTTACATTAGTGATATGAAAAGTGAGTATGTATCTGACCACGCAAACCTAGGATGGGTTTTATATGGCATCAGTCTGATACCGTTATTTTTTATCGCCAGAAAAATAACCCTCAGTGAAAAAGATACCCCACACGATAAAGTTCACACCAGCACATCAAGACCAAACTACCCTCATTACTTTCTGCTGCTGCCGCTAGCACTACTGATCTCGGGACCATTATTCATCGCTTATCTTGAGCATTCCGATAAAAATACACTGAATAACATTTCTCTTGCCAGCGCCTCACTGCCGTGGCAGGGGCCAATACATTACAACGAATGGCAGCCAGGCTACCTCGGCGCAAGCCTAAAGGAAAATGGCCTGTACATTGGCACAAATAATACAGCGGATGTTTCATTACATATTTATTATTATGGACAAGAGAGCCAGGACGCTGAACTGATCAATGAACTGAATACTATTGCCGGCACAGATCAGATAATATCGCAAAGAACCATCAAGCTAGAAACACATGATGTTGTAGAGACCCGCATTATCCATAATCATAAAACACGGCTTATCTGGCACTGGTATTTTATTAACAAGCGCTACACAACCCGGCCACTGACCGCAAAAATATTACAATCAATGGAACATATTTCAGGTAATATAGACTCATCATTGATTGCAATAAGCACTGAATGCCACTCTCAATGCAGAGATGAAAATAAAATATTAGAAGACTTTATAAAAAAGCACGAGAACAAAATAATAACAACATTCTCGGACAGTACAGGATAGTTTTACTATGGCAACAAAACTTACTCTTACCGTGAAAGCACTGACAGCATGCTGTGTTCTGCTTTTGCTTGCATGCGACGATAAAAAACCCGAAATCAGTGCGCTAGAGCACCACAAACTGGCTACGCTTTATTTAGCACAGGGCTCATTCAGTGCCAGTCTGATTGAAGCAAAGAACGCACTGGAGCTTAATCCGGAAAATGTTGCCATATTAGAAACCCTTGCAAAAACCTTGATTAAACTGGGTGACTATAACGCCGCTAAAAACGTCATTACAGTGGCATTAGAGAAGGACTCGACAAATACAGGCCTGAACATTCTTTTAGCGAACACCCAACTTAAGCTAAAAGACATTGATGCTGCTAACAAGACCATGGATGCGATTAATCCGGAGACCATTTCTGATTTAACTGGCTATTACAATACCATGGCCGATATTCGCTTTTCTTCCAAAGACTTCAGTCAGGCAAAAAAGTTTTATTTAACATCATTAAAGACTGACAGTAACAATCTAAAGTCACTGATCGGTGCGGCAAAGGCCGCTACTCTTTTAAAGCAACCTAAAGAGGCTGAGAAATATACTCAATTAGCGATTAACAGCGCCCCTAATAATATCGATGCTCTGGTCTGGCAAGCTCAGGTTTATATTTATAAAAAACAGTATTTTGATGCAGAAACATCGCTTACCAAAGCCATGGTAGAGTTTGAGCGTTACGACACGCTGACCATAGACAAATACATTGCCATCGAACTGCTTTCAAAGGTACTGCTCGCACAGGGAAAGATTGAAGAATCATTTAAGTACAGCAATTACCTCAGCCAATCACGGCCAGGTCAATTACAAAAGGCGTATAAAACAGCCTTTAGCCTGATATCTGATAAAAACAATATCATTGAAGCAGAGAAAGCCTTCCAGGATGTTTTACGACAAGCACCGGGACACGCTCCCAGCGGGATTATGCTCGGTATAATCAATTACAACCGAGGGGACTATTCACAGGCTGATGAATACCTGTCGAAGTTTGCCAGTGATGCCAATACCCCTTTACGCAGCAGAAAAATACTTATCCTTACAAAAATAAAACTTAATAAACCGCAAGCTGCAATAGCACTGGCCTCTGACAGCATAAGGCAGTACGGCAATGATGCCGATTTGCACGCTTTATTAGGCTATGCCTATTCTATTGACAAAAACTACAATAAAAGTATCGAAGAATTGGAACTGGCAATTAGTCAGTCTAAAAATAACCCCGTATTCTATACCACGCTTGCCAGTGCTTATCTGGAAATCGGTAACTTTAAAAATGCGGAAAAATACGCTTCCCTGGCACTTAAAATTAAGCCTGATTTATTTATGGCCCGTGGCGTATTATTTCAGAGCTACCTGACACAGAAAAAATACACTAAAGCCGGCGTTTTAACCAGCCACTGGCTCAAGATCACTCCGGATAATCCACAGGCTTTAAATGCCTCCGCCCTTATTAGTTTGAAAACAAATAAGCTTACGCAAGCCAGAACGCAATTTCTTAAAACTTTAACTGTTGATCCAAATAATCTGCTCGCTAACACGCATTTAATCGAGTTTGACTTAAAGGAGGAGAAACCTGATAAAGCCTATGAACGGCTATATCTGATACTTGAAAAGAAACCTGAACATCGTCAGTCACTCAACACTATTTATCAGTTAGCTGGAAGCACTGGCTCATTTGATAAACTGGAAAAAATTATCCAGCTTGTCATCGATAAAAACCCTGACACCATCAACTCACGACTACTATTGGCACAGGGATATTTGAGCATTAATTCTTTCGATAATGCAGCCGCTCTGATTGACCAAGTAACGGCATTAGACAACAAGAATATCGCAGCTTATTTGCTTAAAGCAAAATTGCAACTTCTGCAAAACAGAACTAAAGATGCGATAAATACCTATTTATTATTAGCTTCAATTCACCCTAAAAACCCCGCAGCTCTAACCGAACTGGCTAACTATTACCTGCATAAGAAAAATTACAAGCTGGCCGCAGAATATAGCAGCAAAGCACTTTCTATAGATGGGGACCACGTTGCCGCGCTTTATATACAGATCAAATCAGCGATTCAAGGCAAAAATAAAGCTATTGCAATACAGTCAATTAATAAAGTCAGAGATTTAATTCCGCTTTCGCCACTATCGCACACGCTTGAATACGAGCTTCTGATGAATTTTGATGAAAAACCAGCGGCTTTAAATGCTCTTAATAAAGCCTGGGAGACAGAGATGTCTATGGTTCTGGCTGAAAAATTCAGAGCTTATTACTCTGATTCAGAGCAGCCTGATCTGGCATTAAAAGCCTGGCAACAGCTGACCCAGAAACAGCCCGACGATCTAAAAATACAAGTTTCGTATGCGGCAGTACTGAATCAGTACAAATATAACGATAAGGCAATTACAATTCTGCAACAGCAACTGATGCTGCACCCTGATAACGTTATCTTACTCAATAACCTTGCTAATCTCTATTTTCAGGAAAAAGACGAACGTGCTCTAGAGACAGCGATTAAAGCTCACGATAAAGCACCCGATAATCCTGCGATTAAAGACACTCTGGGCTGGATATATAGCCAGCAAAATAAAAACTATAGCAAAGCATTGCCTTTACTTGAACAGGCCTATCAGGCCACTGCTAATAGTGAGATAAAACAACATTTGATAACGACATTAAAGCTGGCTGGAAAAACAGCAGATGCAGAACGAATAGAAGCAGACTGATAGAGCATTGGTCGGAGCATACATTGCCGGCAGAGTATAAGAGCCTTGATCGCTGTCTATTTATTTTACACTCGAGATAACTCAGCCCTCTAAATAAGCAGCTGGTTTAAGCTTTTCAGGCAAACTCAGTCAAGCTACTGTTATTTATTATCAAACTAATTACTTATATATAAAAACTAGTTATAAGCTGTCAGAGTTTTTAACAACATGATAAACAATACCAGCAAATCCACTCAAACAGACCAAGTAACTCATTGATATAATTAAACATTATAAAACATGGCATACAAGATGCTTATAACAAGACATAATCAACTATTAGGCATTGGAAGACACATGAAAACTCTACTTATAAAAACAATACTGTTATTTGGCTTTAGCATGATCTCCATGCAGGCAAACGCTCTCTTTATCGATAGCGATGGTCACACTGTTTTAGATTTTGCAGAATTTAGTAATCTTGATACCGTCAACAACTATGGCGGTATCAACTGGTCTAACACCCTTGTCATTTCTGCACCTGGTGTCGGTGATAATTTAGCTGGCGCTAATGGTAACTCTTGGGCTGGTGGCATTAACCTGAGCTCTGATAACGGCTTTGACTTATATGACGCCTATTTTAATACCTATACAGACGCTTCTTTTATTGTTAATGGCTTAACTGTAGATGGCACCACACTGACTCAGTCATTTGATATAGCGGCAAATGATGGATGGACACAAATTAATTTCGATTTCTTTAACGTTCAGACGCTTGATATCAGCACCCTAAATCCGACTCAGTTTATTATTGATAACGTCGACGTACCAGAACCATCTACCTTAGCATTGCTTGGTTTAGGTCTGCTTGGCTTTAGCCTTAGCCGTCTAAAACATACTGCTTAATAAAATATCTTACGTTAAAAAAACCGCCATCATGGCGGTTTTTTTTTGTTACAATCTTAAGCACATAACCGATAAAAATTTGATCTTCATATGGACCATAGCGTAAGTTTAATCAGCTATTATTCAGCAGCAACTCTGTACTTGGTGCTTTTCTTCCGCTCTTTACCCAATTTAAAAACCGGCATCTCAAACAAGCTTATTGCTTTCGCCGCACTCATCACCAGCATCTGGTTTTTCATCTTAGCCACTCAGCTTCACTTTGATCTTGTTGATGTTGCCGTCTATCAGTCGCTTGAAATTATTAAATATGCATCATGGATCGGCGTTTTATTATCTGTGCTTTATACTGCCAGCCATCAGGAACTGATTCGTAATAAAATTCTGCTATACCTGACGATTACAGCATTTACCATTAACAGCGTGCTGCTCGCCGTCACTATAACCAGGCCCTTATTATCGATTAACCAAATCGGTTTCATTTATGGTGCAAAGTTTTATCTTATTTGTCTGACAATTTTAGCCATTCTCGGGCTTGCACTTGTTGAACAGGTGATGCGCAACACACATAAAGACCGGCTCTGGAACATTAAATTTTTATGCCTTTCTATTGGCGCTATGTTTGCCTATGACTTTTTTATGTTCAGTGATGCTTTGCTATTTAACCATATAGAGGATTCACTATTAGTAGCTCGTGGCTATATCCAAATTTTTATTGTTCCACTGCTTTTTATTACCATTTCCAGAAACCCCGTCTGGCGACTCAAGCTAGCGATTTCCAGACGCGTAGTATTCCACTCTGGCACTCTGGTGATTTCCGGTATTTACCTGATTTTAATGGCAACTGCCGGCTACTATATAAAAGCCACTGGTGGCGAATGGGGCAGCCTGTTACAGACAATCTTTTTCATTGCTGCCATCTTATCTTTTTTTATTCTCATCATGTCACGGCAAATGCGTGCGAAACTGGTGGTTTATATCAGCCGGCATTTTTTTCGCTATCACTATGACTACCGTCATGAATGGGTTTCTATGACGAAAGCCTTATTCATTGAAAATCAGGATGGTAACCTGGCTCATCGCGCACTTAGGCGCATCAGCTCACTGGTCAATAGTGAAGGCGGTGGCATCTGGGTTAGAAACGAAGACAATATTTATATCTATACCGATGACTTAAACGGCAACTGGAGTCATCTACAACCCAATATCGATGAACAGGACTTCATCATTTATATGAAAGAAAAAAACTGGATTATCAATATCGACGAATATAAAGATGACCAGAAAAAATACCCGGAACTGATTCTTCCTAACACCATTCTTTCCCTGCCTAATGCCTGGCTGATTATCCCATTAAATATTCAGACAGCATTGGTGGGCTTTATTGTACTGTCGCACTCACATGCTGCTTATGAGTTTAACTGGGAGGATTATGATATCTTGAAAATATCGGGTCATCAGGCAGCCAGTGCACTAGCCCAGATGCTGGATAATGAGGCGCTGGCCAAATCAAGACAGTTCGAGGCCTATAATCAAATGTCTGCGTTTGTTATTCATGATATTAAAACCGTGGTGTCACAACTCTCATTACTGGTCAAAAATGCTGAACAACACCGAACTAACCCCGCATTTATCGATGACATGATTAAAACGACTGAACACAGCGTTAATAAAATGCAAAGCCTGTTGAAACAACTTAAGCGCGAGACCAGTCAAACCGAACTGTCAGAATTTGATCTCTCGAAGTTACTCACAGAGGTTGCCCTCGATCACAGTAACAATAAACCAGCACCACAGTTAAGCATGCCAGATGGTCAAATTGCAGTTCGCGCCTCATACGAACAAATCCACTCTGCTCTGACGCATATCATTAAAAACGCTCAGGAAGCGACTTCTGATGATGGTTATATTAAGATATCACTAAGCGCAATTGATCATACCGCACTAATAAAAATTCGTGACAATGGCATCGGAATGAATGCAGACTTCATTAAAAACAGTCTGTTTCAGCCATTTAATAGCACCAAGGGACTTTCAGGGATGGGTATTGGTGTTTATCAGTGCCGGCAATACATTCGCGCTGCAAAAGGTGATATCAGTGTTGAAAGCAAGCCAGATAAAGGCACCACATTTACCATAACTTTACCTATTTACATGCAGGAATAAACGGTGAAAGATAAAAAACGTAGCCTCTTAGTTATTGAAGACGACCCCGGTCTGCAAAGTCAGATGAAATGGTGCTTTAGCAATGATATTGAAGTCATTATTGCCGACAACAACAAAACCGCACTGGCCGCACTCAGGCGATATGAACCTGCTGTTGTCACACTTGATCTTGGGCTGCCACCGGACCCCGGCGGATCCAGTGAAGGCTTTAAATTACTCGAGGAGATAATGACCTTAGCTCCAAACACTAAAGTGATTATCATCACTGGTCGCGAAGAAAAGGAAAATGCAGTCAAAGCAATCGGTATGGGCGCCTATGATTTTTATCAGAAACCTGTCGAGGCTGAAACACTGACATTTGTGGTAGAACGTGCTTTCAAATTAGCAACACTTGAACAAAAAACCAGAGAATATGAAAAAAATCAGGCTCACAACAATAATTTTGGCATCATTACCTCAAGCCCGGAAATGCTACACATCATTCAGATGATTGAAAAAGTAGCACCATCGGATATAACAACGTTAATACTGGGTAAGACAGGCACCGGTAAAGAGCTGATTGCAAAAGCATTGCATCAGGCCAGTCTTCGTTCTGACGCCCCCTTCTCTGCCATTAATTGCGCAGCCATTCCTGAAAATTTATTAGAAAGCGAACTCTTTGGTCATGAAAAGGGGGCATTTACCGGAGCTCACAACCAAAAGAAAGGAAAAATAGAAATCACCGATGGAGGTACCTTGTTTCTGGATGAAATTGGCGATATGCCACCACCACTGCAGGCCAAGCTATTACGCTTTCTGCAGGAAAGAAGTATTGAACGGGTTGGTGGCACACAGGAAATACCCGTCAACGTCCGCGTTGTTTGTGCCACCCATCAGGATTTGCGAAAACTGATTACTGAAGGAGATTTCAGAGAAGACCTGTTTTATCGCCTCAGTGAAATCATTATTGATGTACCTTCTCTGCAAGAGCGTCAGGGCGATACTGTCATCATTGCCAATGCCTTACTTGAGTCCATTGCCAATGATCAGGGAACAACCAAGAAACGCTTTAACGACGATGCATTGAAGGCAATCGAACAACATACCTGGCCTGGTAATGTCAGAGAATTAGTTAATAAGATTAAACGTGCCGTGATTATGGCAAACGGACAATACATTACAGCAGAAGATCTGGATCTGGACACTGACAGTAACGATGAGGTGATGCCATTCAATCTGCGTGAGGTACGTGCCAATGCTGAAAGACTGGCCATACTCAGAGCACTGAGTCACTGTCACGGAAAAATTGCACAAACATCACGCTTACTGGGTGTCACCCGCCCGACCCTGTACACCTTGCTTGAAAAATATGACATTCAAGCCAAACAGAAAGACAGCATGGAAAGTTAGTTCTTAACACACACAAAAAAAGGAGGCCTAAGCCTCCTTTTTTTGTGGCTCTGTTGCTATTTAACGTTAAGCCTCAGCCGCCTCATTTACCGCTTTCATACTCAGACGAATACGGCCTTGTTTATCAATTTCAAGAACCTTAACCTGAACGGTTTCACCTTCTTTCAATTTGTCAGTAACCGCTTCTACACGCTCGTCACTAATTTGTGATATATGTACCAGACCATCTTTGCCCGGTAAAATTTCAACAAAAGCACCAAAGTCCATAATTTTCTTAACAGTACCGTTGTAAACTTTACCCACTTCAGCATCTGATGTGATCTGCTCGATACGGATTCTGGCTTCTTCAGCTGCTGCTAAATCTGCTGAGGCAATCTTGATATTACCTTCATCATCAATATCTATAGAAGCGCCCGTTTCTTCGGTAATCGAACGAATAACCGAACCGCCTTTACCAATAACATCACGAATTTTATCAGGATTAATCTTGATAGTGACATAACGCGGTGCATATTCAGACATATCCGTACGCGCTTCTGAAATAACCTTGTTCATTTCATCAAGGATATATAAACGAGCTGTCTGTGCCTGTTTTAATGCCTGATCCATGATCTCACGAGTGATACCCTGTATCTTGATATCCATTTGCAGCGCATTGACACCGTTTACAGTACCTGCAACTTTAAAGTCCATATCGCCTAAGTGATCTTCATCACCCAAGATATCGGTCAATACGGCAAAGTTATCACCTTCTTTAATCAGACCCATTGCAATACCTGCAACCGGCGCTTTAAGAGGAACACCGGCATCCATCAGTGCTAATGAAGTACCACACACAGAAGCCATTGAGCTGGAACCGTTAGATTCAGTAATTTCAGAAACCACACGAATAACGTACGGATATTCATCTTCATTTGGCATGCAAGCCATGATGCCACGCTTGGCTAAACGACCATGTCCAATTTCACGACGCCCCGGGTTACCAACTCGACCGGCTTCACCAACAGAAAATGGAGGGAAGTTATAATGCAGCATGAAAGGATCACGGCGTGAACCTTCTAATGCATCAATAATTTGTGCATCACGATCTGTACCCAGCGTAGTGACGACCAAGGCCTGAGTCTCTCCACGGGTGAATAATGCCGAACCATGTGTACGCGGTAACACACCGGTACGAACTGTGATTTTACGTACATCATCAGTATTACGTCCGTCAATTCGTTTTTCACCGGCGATAATGCGGCTACGAACTATTTTCCCTTCCAGTTCATGGAATACAGTGCTAATTTCATCAGCTGACCAGTCATCAGATGCTAATTTTGCAATCGTAGCATCGCGCACGATACCAACAGCTGCATAACGGTCTAATTTTTCCGCTATCTGATAGGCTTTAGTCAGATCCGCTGTAGCAAAATCTGCAATTGCAGTTTCTAATGCCGTGTTAGCCGGAGCAGCAGTCCAGTCCCAGGCTGGTGTACCAACTTCCTGAGCCAGTTCACTAATAGCCGTGATAACTGTCTGTAATTGCTCATGGCCATACATGACCGCATCAAGCATGACCTGTTCAGACAGCTGGTCTGCTTCTGATTCAACCATCAGCACAGCGTCAGCAGTACCGGCTACCACAAGATCCAGCTTTGAATTTTCAAGTTGCGCATAAGTCGGGTTCAGAACGTATTGCTCGTTGATATAGGCAACACGTGCGGCACCGACAGGGCCATTAAAAGGCGCACCACTGATAGCAAGCGCAGCAGATGCACCGATTAAAGCCGCTATATCCGGGTCTATTTCTGGATTCAGCGACATAACGGTTGCAATAATCTGCACTTCGTTAGTAAAGCCTTCTGGGAATAAGGGACGAATAGGACGATCGATTAAACGACTGGTCAGCGTTTCTTTTTCGCTTGGACGGCCTTCGCGCTTGAAAAATCCACCAGGGATTTTACCTGCAGCGTATGTTTTTTCCTGATAATTAACAGTCAGAGGAAAAAAGTCACGACCAGCTACTTCTTCTTTAACCGCTACGGCTGTAACCATAACGACGGTGCCGTCCATGTCTACAAATACTGAGCCGGAAGCTTGGCGAGCAATTTCACCAGTTGATAAGGTGACCGTATTGTCACCGTATTGAAATGATTTTGTTATGGGATTCACTGATTTGTTTCCTTGGTGAGGGGCCGATTTACTCGAAACCCCGTCACCAGGGCTAAAAACCAGTAAAGCAGCCCTTACAAAATATTAGCGACGTAGCCCTAAACGGGTGATAAGGTCTTTGTAACGAACCAGGTTTTTACCTTTCAGGTAATCCAACAGTTTGCGACGCTGATTAACCAGCTTCAACAGACCACGACGAGAATGGTGATCGTGTTTGTGACCTTGAAAATGACCTGTTAAATCAGTAATACGTGCTGTTAATAGGGCTACCTGAACCTCTGGTGAACCGGTATCATTTTCTACAGTCTGGTAAGACTTTACTATTTCCGCCTTGTTGGCGCTGGTTAATGCCATTGATTGCTCCTGAACAATATATAGCTAATACTAATCGGAAGATTTTACCATGATATTGAAGCATGACAAAACTTGTTTTTGGTTTTTAACGTGTTTTACGCTAAAAATTCGTTAATTTTTTGTAATTTAATGCTGATGCGGCTAAATACCCATCAAGCCTGTGTATTCATTAATCGCTTCGGCGCAACCAGGCCATCACTTCTGATTTCACCAATGCCAAGAAATCGCTTTTCATCATACAAGCGCACTAAACCACTGACTGGTGCTTTGGGAACCTGTACAGCCTGACCTAAGCGTAAATAATACGAGAGATCTTCATTCAGTCTCAGCTCCGGCATCGACATAATACCCACATCCAGCGGTAACAGCTTTTTATCGAGCTGTAGCTCACCTTCTTCAGCAATCTGTTCCAGCTGATCCATGCTCAACATTGGAAAACCACTGAAACTACCGACTTCTAGGCGCCGTAACTGAGTGACGTATGACAGCGTATCTAATGCCAACGCAATATCTTCTGCCAGCGTCCTGATATAGGTTCCTTTTGAACAGGCAACTCGTAATTCAACCACAGACTGCTGATATGACAGCAGCTCGATTTCACTGATACGAATCAGGCGTGCCTTACGCTCAACCTCAAGACCTTTTCGAGCCAGCTCATAGAGCCTTTGGCCATTGTGCTTTAACGCCGAATACATCGGCGGAACCTGCTCACTTTCGCCTAGAAAAGACGGCAGCACAGACTCAATTTGCTGTTTGGTAATACCGGCAGATGATTTTGTTTCAACCACCTCACCCTCTGCATCACCCGTGGCGGTCCGCTCACCCAGCTTAAAGCTGACCTGATAAACTTTATCAGCCGCTAACAGATACTGTGAAACCTTGGTCGCCTCTCCCAGACAAATCGGCAACATTCCGCTGGCCAGCGGATCAAGGCTACCTGTATGCCCGGCTTTAGCGGCATTAAATAAGCGCTTAACAATCTGCAGCGCCTTATTCGAACTCATATGCAACGGTTTATCTAATAAAAATATACCACTGACTGGGCGGCCATGAGATTTACGACGGGACATATTGCAACTCTATTGGAAATTCAGATCGTGATTAACTTAGATTATTCCGGACTGTCATCATCAATCAGGCCTTTCTCAGCATCGTCTTTTCGGGCCGCATTGATCAGATTGGTCAGATGAGCGCCACGCTCCAAACTTTCGTCATAAATAAATTTGAGAGCCGGTACGATACGGGCATTAATTTCTGCCGCCAGTTTTTTACGCAAAAAACCAGAAGCCCGATTTAATGCCTCGATGGTTTCGACACGTTCCTGCTGATTCAGCACACTGCAATACACCGTCGCATGACTTAAATCACGACTTAATTTAATTGCGGTAAAAGATACCATCGCAACCCGTGGGTCCTTAACCTCATTCTGAACCAGAGTGGATAGCTCCCGGCGAATTTGCTCACCGAGGCGCTGACTACGTGAAAATTCTTTAGGCATTAATCAGATACTTACAGCGTACGCTTAACTTCTACGCGGTCAAATACTTCGATCTGATCGCCGGGACGCACATCGGTGTAATTTTTCACACCAATACCGCATTCAGTACCACTACGCACTTCGTTAACATCATCTTTAAAGCGACGCAGAGATTCCAGCTCACCTTCATAAATCACCACGTTTTCCCGCAGCACGCGAATAGGCTGATCACGTTTAACCATACCTTCGGTGACAATACTACCGGCGATGGAACCAAACTTCGGTGACTTAAAGACATCTTTAACTTCTGCCAGACCGATGATTTTTTCTTCGTATCTCGCATCCAGCATACCAGTTAACGAGGCTTTAACCTGATCGATCAGATCGTAGATAACACTATAATAATGCAGATCAACATCACGCTCAGAAACCGCACGTCTGGCCGAGGCATCAGCACGAACATTAAAGCCTAAAACAACAGCATTCGAAGCAGCAGCCAGCGTCACATCAGTCTCGGTAATACCACCGACTCCGCTGCCCACTATGGTGACATCAATTTCATCATTACTGGCAGCAAGCTTCATTAATGAATCACGAATCGCTTCCAGCGAGCCCTGAACATCAGCTTTTACCAGCACATTCAGTACTTTTATTTCATCAGCACCCATATTATCAAACATCGAATCGAGTTTTGCCTGCTGCTGATTAGCAAGGCGGACATCTCGCTCTTTGTGATAACGCATGGCTGCAACTTCACGTGCTTTACGGTCATCTTCGACAACCAGTGCTTCATCACCGGCCAGTGGTGTACCAGATAAGCCCAGAACAACAACCGGGATTGAAGGCCCGGCCTCTTCTACAGGCATAGCATTCTCATCGAACATAGCGCGGACACGACCATATTCCTGACCGGCCAGTAAAATATCGCCTTTCTTCAGTGTGCCTTCCTGGACCAATACGGTAGCCAGAACACCACGACCTTTATCCAGCGACGCCTCGATAACAAGACCTTTGGCTTTACCCTCAACACGGGCAGTCAGCTCTAATAATTCAGCTTGCAGACTGATAGCTTCTAACAGTTCTTTAATACCATCGCCTGTTTTAGCAGAGACATGAACAAACATATTTTCACCACCCCAGTCTTCCGGGATAACTTCATGTGCACTCAGCTCATTTTTAACACGCTCAGGATCAGCTTCTTCTTTATCTATTTTATTAACCGCAACAATCAGCGGCACTTGTGCCGCTTTCGCATGTTGAATCGCTTCAATGGTCTGCGGCATGACACCGTCATCGGCTGCGACAACCAGAATAACAATATCGGTGGCCTGTGCACCACGTGCGCGCATCGAGGTAAAAGCTGCGTGTCCAGGAGTATCAAGGAAGCTGATAACACCTTTCTCTGTTTCAACATGGTAGGCACCGATGTGCTGAGTTATACCGCCTGCTTCAGCAGAGGTTACCGTTGACTCACGGATATAATCAAGCAACGAGGTTTTACCGTGATCAACATGTCCCATGATAGTAACAACAGGCGGACGTTGAAATTTTTCGATATCAGACTCTTCACCATGAGACAGTAACTCTGCCTCACGCGCGCCTTCACTGACTGTTTTAACGGTATGACCCATCTCCTCGGTCACAAGAATAGCTGTTTCCTGATCGATCACCTGATTGATGGTTGCCATAACACCCATCTTCATCATCACCTTAATTACTTCTGACGATTTGACCGACATCCGTGATGCCAGCTCTGCCACTGTTATCGTGTCAGAAATTTCGACTTCACGCACTACTGGTGACACAGGCATTTCAAACCCGTGCTTAGAGTCAGCAGATGATACATGCTTGGCAGGCATTTTTTTCTTGCGCTTGCCACGCTTGTCTTTAGACACATGCAGTTCTTGACGATCTATATCACCAGAGGATTTTTTACCTTTCTTGGCTTTTTTACGGGTATCAGTCTGACTACTGGCTTCAGAGTCAACACGTTTTTGTTCAGCCTCTTTTTTGATGCGCTCGGCTTCCGCTTTCTGGTCCGCTTCTTCTTTCAGTTTCGCTTCGGCTTCTTTTGCAGCCTCTACTTCTGCTTTTTTGCGGGCCAGTTCTTCTTCTTCGGCCTTTTTAATAGCGGCTTGTTCAGCTTTTTTCGCTGCGCTGGCTTCGGCTTGCAGCTGATCATCTTGCTGACGCTTATCTTTTTCTTCAATCAGTTTATTCAGCTCTTCCTGCTCAGGATTAACTGCATCACTACGCTTGACATAAGTGCGTTTTTTACGCACTTCCACGCTGACTGTTTTTGGCCTGCCTGCGGCGCTTCCGCTACCGCTAACTTTAAGTTCACTAACGCTTTTACGCTTTAATGTAATCTTTTTATTGCTACTCAGATCTTTATCTTTTTTACCGTGTATATTGCGTAAAAAATTCAGCAGCTGCGCTTTATCATCATCACTAATGACAGTATTTTCATTATCGATTTGCAGCCCTGCTTCTTTGCATTGTTCAAGCAGACGCTCAACTGGAGTCCCCACAGTCTTTGCAAGTTGTTTGACAGTCACTTCTGACATATTAGTCACATCTCCAGTCGCGTTTATTCTGCTTCACTATTTTCAAACCAAGGCTTACGTGCCGTCATGATCAACTCACCGGCTTTTTCTTCATCCATATCATCAATCACCATCAACTCATCGATTGACTGCTCTGCCAATTCATCCATTGTCGATATATTCATCGCTGCCAGTGCATGAGCCAGCGTATGGTTCATACCCTCCATTGCCAGCAGGTCTTCTGACGGCTGCACATCACTTGATGTTTCTTCTTTAGCAATCGCCTTTGTCAGTAACCAGTCACGTGCTCTGCCGCGCAGCTCAGCAACAATTTCTTCATCAAATTCTTCGATCTCAACCAATTCAGACTCTGGCACATAGGCCACTTCTTCAACATTACTAAAGCCTTCAGCCACCAGAATATTGGCAACCTCTTCATCAACATCCAGACTTTCCATGAAGATTTTAAGTGTGGTTGCAGCTTCATTTTCATTCTTCTCTGAAGCCTGCTCTTCAGTCATCACATTCAGCTCCCAGCCAGTTAACTGAGAAGCCAGTCGAATATTCTGACCACCACGCCCGATTGCCTGTGACAATTTATCTTCAGCGACAGCAATGTCCATGCTATTGAGTTCTTCTTCAACAACAATGGAAAGCACCTCGGCCGGCGACATCGCGTTAATCACGAATTGCGCAGGATTTTCATCCCACAAAATAATATCAACACGCTCACCTGATAATTCATTTGAAACAGTCTGCACACGCGAGCCACGCATTCCAACACAGGCTCCGACTGGATCAAGACGTGCATCATTGGTCAGCACGGCAATTTTTGCGCGCGCACCAGGATCACGGGCTGCGCCCAGTATTTCGATTAGACCCTGGCCAACTTCTGGCACTTCCAGCTTAAACAGCTCAACCAGAAATTCTGGCGCGGTGCGGCTGACGAATAATTGCGGCCCACGCATCTCTTCGCGTACTTCTTTCAGATAGCCGCGCAAACGATCACCGGGACGAACCTGTTCACGAGGAATTAATTCTTCTCTGGCAATAAATGCTTCTGCATTATTACCAAGATCAAGATAGACATTGCCGCGTTCAACCCGCTTCACAACACCCATAATAAGCTCACCGACTTTGTCGCGATAAGCATCAACCACTTGCATTCGTTCGGCTTCACGAACTTTTTGCACGATAACTTGCTTGGCAGTTTGCGCGGCTATGCGCCCAAACTCAACAGATTCAATTTCGTCTTCAATGAAGTCACCGGCCTGAATCTCGGGATCATCAATCTGTGCAGCTTCCAGAGAGATTTCTCTGGTTGGAAACTCCAGCATTCCGCCTTCCATTTCCGCCAAGTCGATGACTTCCCAGCGCCGGAATGTTTCGTATTCACCTGACTCACGATCAATACAGACACGCACAAGAATATCATTGCGATGACGCTTTCTGGTGGCCTGTGCTAAAGCAGACTCGATTGCGCCAAATATAATTTCTTTTTCGACTCCCTTTTCATGGGAGACTGCGTCAACTACGTATAAGATTTCTTTGTTCATTACCAAGATCCACTCTGAACCAGGTTAATACTTAGGAATAATTCGGGCTTTTTCAATTGCTGCAATAGGTAATTCATACGCTTCACCATCAACCTCAATTCTGGCCTGATCAGCAACAACGCCAACCAATACACCTGTAAAATTTCTTCTGTTTTCCATACCAACAGGCATGGTCATTTTAATTTTTACTTTGTTACCTGCAAAACGCTCAAAATCCGAGACTTTACGCAACGGCCGATCCAGCCCTGGCGAAGACACTTCAAGATTGTAACGGGCGCTCATAGGCTCTTCGACATCAAACAAGGCGCTTAACTGCAGGCTAACCTTGGCACAATCATCGGCGGTAATACCGCTTTCCTGATCGATATAAATACGCAGAATATTCATACCGTCCTGGCTTAAATACTCAATCTCAACCAGCTCATAGCCCAGACCTGCAACAACCGGCCCGACCATTTCCCAAAGAGCTTCATTATTCTGGCGCATATATTCCTGTAAATAATCTACAAATAAAAATAGGCCCTATAGGCCTATTATACTCTACCACCTGATATAAAAAACAAAGGTGTAGAAACAAAAAAACCTCGTATATTCGAGGTCTCTAAGTGGTAGCGGAGGTAGGATTTGAACCTACGACCTTCGGGTTATGAGCCCGACGAGCTGCCAGACTGCTCCACCCCGCATCAACTAAGAGGCGTATTCTACTGAGTTATATACAAAATGCAAGTCGTATTCTTTATTTATTGTAGGTATATCGATAAATAAACCCCGGCAGGGCAAAAACCAGAAACATAAAAAAGGTTACTGCATAAAATTCCCAGTCCTGTGGATGTATCTGGCCGTTAATTTTGCTCTCGAGCAGCAGCCCTGCCAGCCCGACGATAAGATACAAAATCAGTAGTTCAGATAAGCGTTTCCAGGCTGATTTATTACTGCCCGCGTTAATTCTGCTAAAGAAAAAATACTGATTATTCAAAAACGGCCAGTTCGCCGCAAGCAAAGCCAGCAGCAGCCAGCCCCAGATAACAAAGTCATTATTCATAGATTGCTCTCAGCCATTGGATTAAGGCTAAGACCTTAAACATTTAAAAATTGCTTATACCGCAAATACCGAAAAGCATAGCGACATAAGAGCGCCGGGGTAGATTCCCAAAAACAAAATGATTAGCCCGTTAAAACTCAGCGCAATCTGCATGCCTGCACTACTGTCTATCTGTGCAGTTTCCACCGGCTCATCAAAGTACATTAATTTAATCACACGCAGATAGTAATAAATACCAATAATAGAGAAAAAGACGCCAATTAAGGCCAGCCATAGCATTTTGATTTCAACCACAGCACTGAGCACCGATAGTTTAGCCCAAAAACCCACGGTTGGTGGCACACCGGCCATCGAAAACATAAAGATCAACATGATAAACGCAAACCAGGGACTGCGCTTATTCAGGCCTTTAAGATTCTTCAATTCTTCTGATTCGAAGCCGGCACGAGCCAGCAACAAGATTATACCAAACCCACCCAGCGTCATTAGTGAATACACTAAAATATAGAACATCGCACTGGAATATCCGGCTTTTGTCCCAGCCAATAAGCCTAGCAAGATAAAACCAACGTGTGAAATCGTCGAATATGCCAGCATCCGTTTCAGATTAGTCTGCGCTATAGCGATGATATTACCTACGGCCAATGATAATACTGCAAGAATCATTAACATCCCTTGCCACTCATTCTGAAGTGAGCCCATGGCCTCAACCAGCAGTCTAATCATTATGGCAAAACCGGCAATCTTCGGTGCGCTGGCTATGTAACTGGTCACCGTGGTCGGAGCTCCGTGATAAACATCCGGAACCCACATATGAAACGGTACAGCTCCCAGCTTAAATGACAAGCCCACAATCAAGAACACCAAGCCAAAGATCAGCCCGATATGCATCTCGCCTTGTGTGCTTATAGCAGCAGCAATTTCAGTAATATTCATGCTGCCGGTTACGCCATAAACAATCGACATACCGTAGAGCAACATACCAGAAGCAATCGCACCAAGAATAAAGTATTTCATCGCTGCTTCGGCCGAGGTACCCGATTCGCGGTTAAATGCCACCATCGCATACATCGACAAAGACAGTAATTCAAGCCCCAGATACAATGTCAGCATATGATTCGATGACACCATCAGCATCATACCCAGCACGCCAAACAAACCCAGCACGTAGAACTCGCCTTTAAATATATTACGGTCTTTCAGGTAATCTCTTGAATAAACAAAGACCAGTGCAACCACCGCACAGATAAATATTTTAAGAATATCAGCCAGCGGGTCGACCACAAAAGTTCCATTAAAGGCTTCGGCTCGCTGACCGGACATATTCATCCAGATCACAACCAGACTACCAATCAGACTGATCTGCGCAATCAGATATGAAGCATTTCGTTGTGACTGTTTGAGAAAAACATCAACAACAAGCAACAAGCATGTCATCGATAATAAAAAAATCTCAGGTCTGGCAATAGAAATATTTAAAGCGTCCAACGTCATAACAGCAACCTTTAAAGCTTGGATACAGCAATATGGTGTAATAAATTATTAACTGATGCGTGCATTACATCAATCAACGGTGCAGGCCATAAGCCCAAAATCAATACGGCAATGGCAAGCAATGTCATAATCAGTGTTTCACGGCCGCTTAAATCATTTAATTTTGCCACATTATCATTGGCAACTTCACCAAAATAAACCCGCTTCACCATCCACAAGGTGTAAGCAGCGCCGATAATCAGCGTTAATGCAGCCAGAAACGCAAACCAAAAATTAGCTTTAAATGCAGCCAGAATTACCATGAACTCACCAACAAAGCCTGAGGTACCCGGCAGACCCACATTCGCCATTGCAAAGAACACTGCAAATGCAGTAAACACCGGCATGGTATTAACCACTCCACCGTAATCAGAAATATTACGACTGTGCATACGGTCGTATAAAACACCGATTGCCAGAAACATCGCGGCCGAAATAAAGCCATGCGAGACCATCTGAATGATCGCGCCTTCGACCGCCAACACCGCACCCGTGATATGCGAATTGGCCGGATTCTCCCAGATCATGAAAACAACAAACAGACCCAGTGTCACAAAGCCCATATGTGAAATGGAAGAATAAGCCACCAGCTTCTTCATATCATTTTGTACCAGCGCGACAAAACCGATATAGACCACAGCAGTCAGCGACATCAAGATCACCAACCAGTCCAGCATATGGCTGGCATCCGGTGTAATTGGCAGACTAAAACGAATAAATCCATAGCCACCAATTTTCAGCATGATTGCTGCTAGGATCACAGAACCACCGGTTGGAGCTTCCACGTGAGCATCCGGCAGCCAGGTATGAACTGGCCACATCGGCACCTTGACAGCAAAAGCCATAAGAAATGCCAGAAATATCCAGAACTGCTCGTTCATATTGAGCTTAAGATTATGTAAATCAAGAATATTAAAGCTGCCTGACTGGTAATACATATAAATCATCGCCACCAGCATAAAGACCGAACCAATGAAGGTATAAATAAAGAACTTAATCGTTGCATAAACGCGATTAGGGCCGCCCCAGACACCGATAATAATAAACATTGGAATCAGCATGCCTTCCCAGAAGACATAGAAGAAAACCGCATCCAGCGCAGAAAAAACAGCAATCATCAGTCCTTCCATGATCAGGAAGGCTGCCATATATTGTGATGGCTTTTCTTTGATCACTTCCCAACCAGCGATCACGACAACAACAGTAATAAAGGCCGTCAATATAATCAATGGCATTGAAATACCATCAACACCAAAGTGGTAATGAATATTGAAGCTACTGATCCATGGATACACTTCTACAAACTGCATGGCCGCAGTCGAGCTGTCAAACTCGGTAAATAACGGGATACTTAAAACAAAAGTGGCGACAGAGAATATTAACGCCAGCCGTTTTGCACCCAGCGCAGCACCGTGATCACCGGCAAGCAATACCACCAGACCACCAAGGATCGGTGTCCAGACTAGCAAACTAAGTAACGGCCATTCAGCAAACATGTGTTAGTACCCTAATTTCTAATATTATTGTTATGTTATGCAATGTTATAAAACAACAAATTCTGTTAATAAATAAATCACACCGATAATCATCGCAAAGGCATAATGATACAAATACCCGCTCTGGATTTTTCGCAACAGCAGGGCAAACACAGCCACCACTTTTGCGCTGCCATTAACGAGAAAGCCATCGATTAGGGCAACATCACCCAACTTCCACAAACCTTTACCCAGTGAAATACTACCTTCACCAAATACTTTTTGATAAATAGTATCGAACCAATATTTATTCATCAGCAGGTTGTAAACCGGAAGAAGCTTTTGCTTAACCCGTTCGGCAGCAGCAGGCTCTTTCATATACAGATACCAGGCCAGCAGGAATCCGGCGAGCGCAAACCACACCGCAAATCCAAGTAGCCCGTGCAGCACAAAGCCAAACTGACCATGATAAGTCTCGGCTACTTTTGCCAGCACATCGTGCTCAGGCAATACGGTTATGACGCCTTTGAAGAAATCACCAAATAACATCGGTTCAATCGTAAACCAGCCGATAAAGACGGATGGAATCGCAAGCAATATCAGTGGTACCGTCACCACCAGCGGACTTTCATGACAATGCGAACGGGTGTGTTCATCCATTCTTTCTTTGCCGTGAAAGACCAAGAAATAGAGCCTAAACGAATAAAACGAGGTAATGACAACACCACTTAAAACAGCAAAATACGCAAAACCAGAACCAAATATTTGCGAGTGATGGACAGCTTCTATGATCGCATCTTTAGAAAAGAAACCCGAGAAACCCGGAAAGCCTATTAAAGCCAGTGTGCCGATCAACATGGTCATATAGGTAATTGGCGTATATTTTTTCAGCCCGCCCATTTTCCGCATATCCTGCTGATGATGCAGAGCGATAATAACGGATCCGGCCGCAAGGAATAACAACGCCTTAAAGAAAGCGTGAGTCATTAAGTGAAAAACGGCTGCAGAATAGGCTGAAGCTCCTAACGCTACTGTCATGTAACCGAGCTGAGATAAAGTAGAATAGGCAACCACCCGTTTAATATCATTCTGAACAATACCAATAAGCCCCATAAATAACGCAGTGATCGCTCCGATGATCATCACAAAACTCAGCGCAGTTTCAGACAACTCATAAAGTGGCGACATTCTGGCAACCATGAAGATACCAGCCGTTACCATGGTTGCCGCATGAATTAAGGCCGATATAGGCGTTGGACCTTCCATAGAATCTGGTAACCAGACATGTAATGGCACTTGTGCCGATTTACCCATAGCACCGACAAACAACAGAATACAAATAACCGTTATCAAGGCAAACTCAGCATCACCGAAAATGCTGATATTAATTTTAGCCATCTGCCCGGCTTGCTGAAACACTTCCTTATAATCAAGTGAGCCACTGTACATAACGACCGCGGCAATACCCAGAATAAAACCAAAATCGCCTACCCGGTTAACCAGAAAGGCCTTCATATTGGCAAAGATTGCTGTGTCTTTCTTATACCAGAAACCAATCAATAAATACGACACCAGACCGACAGCTTCCCAACCAAAGAACAACTGCATGAAGTTATTCGACATAACCAACATCAGCATTGAGAAAGTGAACAGCGAGATGTAACTGAAGAAGCGCTGATAACCAGGGTCATCATGCATGTAACCGATAGTATATATATGTACCATCAGCGAAACACCGGTTACCACGCACATCATCATCACAGAGAGTGAATCAATCAGAAAGCCCACTTCAAAACGAATACCGTCACTGACCATCCAGGTATATACAGACTGATTAAAAACCTCGCCCTGATCAAAAACAATATGATTAAAAGCAATCAAAGACAGCAAAAAAGAAATACCAACACCTGAAATCGTTACAATATGAGACCCCGCCCGGCCAATCTTCTTACCGAAAAAACCGGCGATGATTGCCCCGACCAAAGAAGCCAGCGGAATGGCCAGATATAAATTTTGCATGGTTTATCCCTTAAGTGTATTCAGGTCATTAACATTGATCGTGCTACGGCTTCTGAATAAAACGACCAGAATTGCCAGCCCAATTGCGGCCTCAGCCGCAGCCACAGTCAAGATAAAGAAAACAAAGATTTGACCCGACAAGTCACCGAGAAAATGTGAAAACGCAATAAAGTTGATATTGACTGCAAGCAACATCAGCTCGATACACATTAAAAGCACAATAATGTTTTTTCTGTTGATAAAAATACCGGCAATACTAATTGCAAATAAAATAGCCGCCAGAATAAGATAGCTTGATAACGGAATCATATACACTCTGCCTTGTAGCAGCTTAAAACTGCACAGTCACTTATCATTTTCATTTATTCGGAATCCATCTTAACAACACGCAAGCGGTCTTCTTTTTTAACCATAACCTGCTTAGCTGGTGACTGGTATTTAGTATTGGGTCGACGACGCATTGTTAATGCAATAGCCGCGATAATCGCGACCAGTAAAATAACCGCAGCAATTTCAAACTGCAGAACGAAGTCAGTATACAAAACCGAACCCAGCTCTTTGGTGTTACTGTAATCTGCCGGCTTCGGCACCGGTAAAGGATAGGCTTCAGTCGAAAATTTATCAGACCCGACCACCATAATCATTTCTGCAGCCATCACAACAAGCACCAGAAGAGCGACCGGCAGATACTGGATAAAACCCTCCTTAAGCCTAGCAAGATTGACATCAAGCATCATCACAACGAATAGAAACAGCACCATGACTGCTCCGACATAAACCAGTATTAACGTGATTGCAAGAAACTCTGCCTGCAATAACAGCCAAATTGCCGAGGTAGTAAAAAACGTCAGAATTAAAAATAATGCCGAGTAGATAGTATTTCGGGACACAACCACTGCCCCTGCCGACAACAATAGTGCCAGTGAAAACAAATAAAATATAACTTCCTGAAAACTCATATCACTGATCTCTTAAAGTATTATCTATAAATGGCATCGGCTTGTTTACAAGCTGCAATATCATTTTCATATCTGTCACCAACGGCCAGCAGCTTTTCTTTTGTCATGATCTGTTCACCGCGTTTTTCAAAGTAATATTCGAACACAGGTGTTTCAACAATTGAATCTACCGGACAGGCTTCTTCACAAAACCCGCAAAAAATACATTTAAACAGGTCAATATCATAGCGAGTGGTTCTGCGCGATCCATCATCACGCACTTCAGAATCAATCGTGATTGCCAGCGCAGGACAAACTGCTTCACATAGTTTGCAGGCGATACAGCGTTCTTCACCATTGGCATAGCGCCGCAGTGCATGTAAACCTCGAAAGCGGTTTGAAATAGGTGTTTTTTCTTCCGGGTACTGCACAGTAACTTTTCTGGCAAACAGATAACGGCCGGTCAGCATCATGCCCTTGAACATTTCAAGTAACAGAAAACTTTGAAGATAATGTTTAATCAGTCTCATAATATCTACCTACAGCGCCACTGATGCTGACCAAGGGCCAACTTTCATCAGAAACATAATGGCCTCGACCAATAACCAGAAAATGGTGACCGGAATAAAGACTTTCCAGCCCAGTCGCATAATCTGGTCATAACGATATCGCGGAAAGGTCGCTCTTAACCAGAGAAAAACGAAAATGAAAAACGAAGTTTTAATCAGGAACCAAGCAATACTGGGCTGCATTAAAAATTCTAAGGCGGTACCTGACAACGAGGCAAAGCCCTGAAACGGTGACAACCAGCCAGCAAAAAACAAGATTGACGTCAATGCAGCGATTAATATGATATTGGCATATTCTGCGAGGAAAAATACCGCAAAGGCCATACCCGAATATTCCACATGGAAACCAGCTACAATTTCAGATTCACCTTCAGCGACATCAAAAGGAGCGCGATTGGTTTCCGCAACCCCAGAAATAAAATAAACAAAAAATAACGGTAACAAAGGCCAGACATACCAGCTACCCAGGCCACCTGACTGCCCGATTACAATGTCATGCAAATTAAGACTGCCGGCCGCCATCAGTACACCAACCAGCGCAAAACCCATGGCAATTTCATAGGCAACAATCTGCGCTGCTGATCGCAGAGCACCCATCATTGCGTATTTGGAGTTTGATGCCCAGCCAGCAATGATGACACCATAAACACCGACTGATGTCAGCGCCAGAATGTACAGCAAACTGGCATCTAATGACGACAACAACAAGGTATCATTAAAGGGAATAACAGCCCATGCAGCAAGCGATGGTCCGATCGATAAAACAGGTGCGATAAGAAACAGAAAGCGGCTGGCATTCGTTGGAATAACAATTTCCTTGAACATCAGTTTTACCGCATCCGCAATCGGCTGCAACCAGCCACGCGGACCGACCCGGTTTGGACCGATTCTAACCTGCATATAACTGATTATTTTTCTTTCAGCATAAGTGGTGTAGGCCACCGCAAGCATTAACGGTGCAACAATCGCAACGATTTTAATTAATACCTGTAATGCATCAGGCATCCAGTTCCATACTGATATCAGCATTTCAAGCATGCTCATTAACCTTTAAATATTTTCCACAGTTATGGTGCTGTAGGCACCACCCAAACCGGCAGTTTCAGTGAGCCCCGCCGGAATACATATATTATTATCTGCAACACTTTCATCTATCAGCAAAGGCATGACGATTGTTTTGTCATTTTGTTTAACACAAACCTTCTGCGCTGCAGTGATTTTTAATTTTTCAGCCTGTTTTGAATTCAAGCGAACACAGGCCACATCAGCATCAGACGTTTTCTGTAACGCAGTCGCTCTGCGCACCAGCATATCGCCAGCATAAATCGGCGTATCACCAACGCGGTCATAACCGCTGCCGCTGCTATACTGAGCCACCGAGTCAGCAACCGCGTTGTTATCAAGAGTAATATCAGAACAAAATGTTTTCAGCTCCTGCATGATCTGATCCGAAGAAAGCTGATCAAAGCCATCCAGATCAAACTGGTTTGCCAACACCCGAATAACTTTCCAGCCAGGCCGTGACTCGCCTAAAGGCGGCACACAACCACGACTGGTTTGCCAGAAACCTTCCATATTGACGTAACTGCCAGAACTTTCAGCAAAGCTGGCAACCGGCAAAATAACATCCGCGTATTCTTTCATCACAGGGGTCGCGAAAGCGCTTATCACTATCACAAACTCAGCCGATCTCATCGCTGCCAACGCGCGTGCCGAATTGCTGCTGTCCAGTTCAGGTTCAACGTTAAGATTAATAAATGCCTTAATCTGACCGTTTTGCATGTCATCCGCATTGAGGCCAGCTTTGTCAACAGCCACACCGCCAGCACCTCTGTGCGGAAGCGCTCCCGCCAGCCATGCTCCGGCAGTATTTGAAAACTCGGGGGTATAAGCCAGCTGACTGTTTGTATGCCGGGCAATTTCATGCGATAGCGAGCGAATCAGTGCAAACTGTGGATGATTCACCGCCACGTTACCCAGCAACACGACAGATTTGTCGGCATTATCTGCTGACAATGCAGCTGCGATATCTTTATGTTCTTGCGTGACTGACGCCGCATTGACTACAGCCGATAGATGACCGACTACTGACTGCCCTGATTTCTCAGTCGCCGCTCTTATGATTGCCGCCAATTCAGATGTCATCGAGGCAATATCTGTAATCAGTCTAGTTGTAACATTAAAGTTAAAATGATAGTCACAAGGATTGACAAAACTGACATTAGCATCGTGATGCCGTACTGCTTTGCGGATACGATGAGCAACAATAGGCTGCTCTTTACGAATATTACTACCGACCAGTAACACCGAATTGATCTTTTCTAAATCTTTGATATTCATGCCAAGCCAAGGCATTACAGGCGCGCTGTTTTGATCGGAAAAATCAATCTGACGCAGGCGGTGATCAATATTATTTGAGCCGATACCACGCATCATTTTCTGCAGCAGATATAGCTCTTCCAGACTTGAGGTTGCCGACACCATAGCGGCCACACTTTCTGCACCACTGGCTTTAATGATTTTATTTAATCCGGCATGACTGGTTTCTAAGGCGGTCTGCCATTCGGTTTCTACCCACTCACCGTTTTCTTTAACCAGTGGCCGGGTCACACGATCTTCACTATACATTCCCTGATAACTGAAACGATCACGGTCAGAAATCCAGACTTCGTTGAGATCTTCATTATCACGCGGTGCTACACGGACAACTTTATTGCGCAAAGTATGAATATAAACATTTGAACCAACCGAGTCGTGCGGCGCAATACCGGCATGTTGGGTCATTTCCCAGGCACGTGCTGTGTACTGAGAAGGTTTCGCAGTGAGCGCGCCTACCGGACATAAATCAATCACATTACCAGACATTTCTGATGCAATTGATTTCTGAATATAAGTACTGATTTCCATGCTGTCGCCACGACCGATGCCGCCCAGCTCTCGCATACCTGCAATCTCATCACCAAAACGCACACAACGAGTACAGTGAATACAGCGAGTAAATTCAGTAGCTATCAGTGGACCGATATTTTTCTCGAAAACAACACGCTTGCTATCAGAATATTGTGAAACATCCGCACCATAACCCATGGCAACGTCCTGCAACTCACACTCGCCACCCTGATCACAGATCGGACAATCCAGCGGGTGATTAATTAACAAAAATTCCATGGTCGATTTTTGCGCATCAAGGGCTCTCTGAGAAAGCGTATGCACAATCATGCCATCCATTACCGGGGTGGCACAGGCAGGCATTGGTTTAGGTGCCTTTTCGACATCAACCAGGCACATCCGGCAATTAGCAGCGACAGAAAGTTTTTTGTGATAGCAAAAACGCGGGATATTAATACCGGCTTTATCTGTCACTTCAATCAGCATGGCACCTTTAGCTGCCTGATATTGCTGACCATCAACGGTTATTGTTATCAGTTCTTCACTCATTTCTTATAAACCGATCCTGACACTCACGCCGCACCTACCATGCTACGCTTATGTTCAATATAGTATTCAAATTCATGCCGAAAATGTTTTACAAAACTGCGTACCGGCATTGCCGCAGCATCACCTAATGCACAAATTGTCCGGCCTTCAATTTTGCTGGCAACATCATCCAGTTTATCCAGATCCTCAGGTAAGCCATTACCTTCAACAATACGGCTTAACATACGATACAACCAGCCTGTGCCTTCACGACAAGGGGTGCACTGACCACAAGATTCTGAGTAATAAAAGCGTGATAAACGATGCAAAGCTTTCACCATATCGGTGCTGTCATCCATCACAATCACAGCGCCAGAACCGAGCATGGAACCGGTTACTTTAGTGATTGAGTCATAATCCATATTGGCCTGCATCATTAATTCAGCCGGTACAACTGGCACCGATGAGCCACCGGGAATAACCGCTTTTAACTGACGACCTTTAGTCACGCCACCGGCCATTTCAAGCAAATCTTTAAAAGGTGTTCCCATAGGAATTTCAAAATTACCGGGCTTATTTACATGACCAGACATTGAAAACAATTTAACACCGCCGGCATTAGGAACGCCGAATTTTGCAAACCATTCGCCGCCATTGCGAATAATCGACGGCACCGATGACAGTGATTCGGTATTATTAATTGTTGTCGGTTTTCCATACAGACCAACATTAGCCGGGAATGGCGGTTTGAACCGTGGCTGACCTTTTTTACCTTCCAGAGACTCCAGCAAGGCCGTTTCTTCTCCGCAGATATAAGCACCGGCACCGAGCGACGGATAAAGATCAAAATCAATACCACTACCGAGAATATCTTTACCTAAGAAGCCTTTTTCATAAGCCTCTTTTACCGCCTGTGAGAAACGGATATAAGGCTCATCCATAAATTCACCACGCATGTAGTTATAACCAACCGTGGCACCGATTGCATAACCACCGATCATCATTCCCTCTACCAGCGCGTGCGGATTGAAACGCAAAATATCACGGTCTTTACAGGTGCCCGGCTCACTTTCATCTGAATTACAGACGATATATTTCTGACCCGGTGCATTACGTGGCATAAAACTCCACTTAAGACCGGTTGGAAAACCTGCGCCACCTCTACCCCGCAAACCCGACGCTTTCATAATTTCAATCACGTCATCCGGTGTGAGTTTTTCTTCAACAATTTTGCGAATCGAATCATAACCACCGACTTTAAGATAATTCTCATAAGTCCATGGTTCATCAAATTTTAATGTTGCAAAGCAAACTTCGTTAGCCATTGTTTAATCCCGAGTTTTAATCCAAGCCATCCAGAATTTTGTCGATTTTTTCTGGTGTCAGTTTTTCAAAATAAACATGATCGACTTGCATCATTGGCCCGGCTGCACAAGCGGCCAGACATTCTTCTTCTTTTTTCAGGTAAATGCGACCGTCTTCTGTGCTTTCACCAATTTTTATACCCAGTTTTTTCTCGACATAATCAACTATAGTGTCAGAACCCATCAGCATGCAGGAGATATTGGTGCAGATAGCGACATTGTGGCGCGCCACCGGCTGCAGTTCATACATCGAATAAAAACTGGCTACTTCATAAACCGCGATTTTTTCCAGTTCGAGGTAATCCGCTACTGCATCCATTAATTCTGTGTTTAAGAAACCGTTGTTTTGATGCTGCACTGCACGTAATGCCCCCAGCAATGCTGAACGTTTCTGCTCCTGAGGATAACGGGAAATCCAGTCATCAATTTCTGCCAATGTGTGTGCTGTTAATAGCTTATTTTTATCTGTCATAATTCTTTACCGCGATCAGCGATCTATTTCACCAAATACTATATCTTGTGTACCAATCACCGCTACCACGTCAGATAACATATGCCCGACTGTCATTTCATGCATCGATGATAGATGCGCAAAACCTGGTGCCCGTACTTTTAATCGATAGGGTTTGTTGGCGCCATCAGAAATCAGATAGACACCAAATTCACCCTTAGGATGTTCAACCGCTGCGTATGACTCCCCGACCGGCAAACAAAATCCTTCGGTAAACAGTTTGAAATGATGAATCAGCGCTTCCATATCGGCTTTCATTTCTTCACGACGCGGAGGAGCAAACTTGTGGTCTTCTAAAATAACCGGACCCTGATTGTTTTTAAGCCATTCGATACACTGCTTGATGATACGGTTAGACTGTCGCATTTCTTCGACCCTAACCAGATAACGGTCATAACAGTCACCGTTTGTGCCTACCGGTATATCAAAATCCAGTTTGCTATAAGTTTCATACGGTTGCTTTCTTCGCAAATCCCATTCAATGCCTGAACCACGTAACATCGGACCAGTGAATCCAAGTTGCTTGGCACGCTCCGGCGAAACAATACCAATATCAACCGTACGCTGCTTCCAGATACGGTTATCAGTTAGCAGTGTTTCATATTCATCAACACAGGTTGGAAAACGGTTAGTAAAATCCTCAATAAAATCCAGTAATGAGCCTTCACGATTTTGATTCAGGCTATTTACTTCTTTTTTACTATGCCATTTTGATTCTTTGTATTTTGGCATCATAGCCGGCAGGTCACGATTAACACCACCAGGACGATAATAGGTCGCGTGCATACGCGCGCCGGAGACGGCTTCATACATATCCATTAAATCTTCACGCTCACGAAATGCATAAAGAAAAATCGTCATCGCGCCGACATCCAGACCGTGGGTACCGATCCACATCAGATGATTTAAAATCCGCGTAATTTCGTCAAACATTACACGGATGTACTGAGCTCGTTGCGGCACCTCAATACCCAGCAGGTTTTCGATCGCCATCACATAACCATGCTCGTTACACATCATCGAGACATAATCGAGACGATCCATGTAGCCAATACTCTGGTTATAAGGTTTAGATTCGGCCAGTTTTTCAGTCGCCCGGTGCAGCAAGCCAATATGCGGATCAGCACGCTGAATCACCTCTCCGTCCATTTCAAGAACCAGTCGCAGAACACCATGCGCAGCAGGATGCTGCGGTCCAAAGTTCAAGGTGTAATTATGAATCTCAGGCATCAGTAGCACCTTCTTTATTCTGCTCATTCTGAGCATGCAGATAACGATTATCGTGGCGAATAACACGCGGCACCAGAACCCGAGGCTCTATATCAACCGGCTCGTAAATAACACGCTGCTGCTCAGGGTCATAACGCATTTGAACGTTACCAATCAGTGGGAAATCTTTGCGGAAAGGATGCCCTACAAATCCATAATCAGTCAGGATACGGCGCAGATCTGGGTGGTTTTCATACACAATACCAAATAAATCAAATGCTTCACGCTCATACCAGTTAGCTGAATTCCAGACCTCTATAACTGAAGGCACGACCGGAAATTGATTATCTTTAGCAAAAGTTCGCAGTCGCAAACGGTGGTTGTGACGATAGGAAATTAAATGGATAACTGATGCAAATCGCGGTATCTCATTGTTTTCAGATGCCAGCTCATCACCGAAACGCAGTCGACCGGTATCAGCCGGATCAATGCCACGACTAAAACCTGTCGTCGATGCCGCACCGGTTGCCCATTCAGTTTTACCATAATTGCTGTAATCAACGCCGCATAAATCAATCAGCTGCTCAAATGCCAAGTCATCATGATCGCGCAAAGCCATCGCCACTGAGATCAAATTTTCCGGCGCCACTTCAATCGTGATCTCATTACAATCCAGAACGATGGTCTGGATTTGCGACGCCAGTATGGCTTGTAATGCTTCAGACAAATTTTGCAATTTTTTCGACATGGGTCTTTTTTCTCAACTTATCCGTATTGGTTTATTCTTATTCTGTAATTATTATCGGGCGATTGTATTGGTATGCCTGATTTTGTTATGCAACTGCAAAATACCGTAAATCAGCGCCTCAGCCGTTGGCGGACAACCCGGCACATAGACATCGACAGGTACGATCCGGTCACAACCTCTGACAACCGAATAGGAATAATGGTAATAGCCGCCACCATTAGCACATGAACCCATCGATATAACCCAGCGTGGCTCAGCCATCTGGTCATATACTTTTCGTAAAGCAGGCGCCATTTTATTGGTCAGTGTACCGGCTACAATCATCACATCTGACTGCCTAGGCGAACCACGGAACACGCCCATTCCAAAACGATCAAGGTCATATCGGGAAGCGGCTGCATGCATCATTTCAACCGCACAACACGCCAGACCAAATGTCATTGGCCACATAGAGCCGGTTCTTGCCCAGTTAATCAGTTTATCTGCTGAGGTCGTGGCAAAACCCTGCTCAAATACACCTTCTATTCCCACTCCAGAGCTCCTTTTTTCCACTCATAGATAAACCCAATGACCAAAATACCCAGAAAAATACCCATCGCAATCACACCAAACAAACCGACCTGATCCAGTACAACAGCCCATGGAAATAAAAATGCTATTTCAAGATCAAAAATAATAAACAGGATAGCCACCAGGTAAAAACGCACATCAAATTTTAAACGCGAATCTTCAAATGCCTCAAAACCGCATTCAAATGGTGAGTTTTTTTCTTTATCTGGACGTTTCGGAGCCAGCACAAAGCCGCCTAATACGACCATGACGCCACCAATAGCCAAACCAATGATGAGAAAAATTAAAACCGGAAGATAATTTTCGAGCATAGTCCCCCTCCTATCAGTAATGTCTTAGGAGTTTTTATTAATTATTATTTTTTAAGATCTATTTTTACAAACACAAAATTTGAGTAGCATTTTTATAACAAAACAGCATGAATTGACAGCTATATTGCCATTGTATTTTTTTATATTTCAATCAATGTTTTTTAATTGAATATTCAGAACAGGCAGCAGAGCGCCTCTCATCAACTGCTCAGTTGATTAAGATATTGATAAACAACAAAAAAGTGGTTTAAAAATAACTCAAATAAAGATGGTGCCGATGGCCGGACTCGAACCGGCACGGGTTGCCCCACCACCCCCTCAAGGTGGCGCGTCTACCAATTTCACCACATCGGCAATTTAGATTATTCGGCAGCGGGTACGTCGCTACCGTTAGACTCTGATTTAACAGCTGCTGGCAGATCATCGATCACTGCCGGTGCTGTTTTAACCGGTGCCGAAAGTACGCTGTTATTCACAACACTACTGCTCTGCTCCCGATGCGACGCCATATACGCCAGTACCAGACTAACCACAAAGAATGCCGTGGCAAACACGGCTGTGGCCTTACTGAGGAAATTTGATGAGCCCTGCGAGCCAAACACACTAGCCGATGAACCACCGCCTAATGCTGCCCCGGCATCTGCCCCTTTACCACGTTGAAGCAGTACCAGTCCGATAATACCAACGGATAAAAACACATGAAAAACCAATAAGAATGATTGCACTTTAATAACCTCAGCCAGCTGCCTGACATAACGCCAGGAAGTCTTCTGCTTTTAATGATGCACCGCCTATCAAGCCACCGTCGATATCAGGTTGTGCAATAAGATCGGCAACATTACTCGGGTTCATGCTGCCACCGTATAAAATTTGTACTTTTTCTGCAACAGATGGATCCAACTGAGCCAGTTTATGACGGATAAATGCATGCACATCCTGAGCCTGCTCCGGCGTTGCCACCTTGCCCGTACCAATAGCCCAGACCGGCTCATAGGCGATCACCGCGTTAGCCAGTGATTCGATACCGGCCGCATCGATTACTGCATCCAACTGACGCGCGCAAACGGCCTCAGTGGTACCGCTTTCGCGCTCTTCGAGTAATTCACCGATACAAAAGATTGGCGTCAGACCGTGACGCTGGGCAGCTATATATTTTTGTGCTGAATCCTGATCCGACTCACCATAAAGCGAACGGCGCTCTGAATGGCCGATAATAACGTACTCACAACCCACATCTTTGAGCATTTCACCAGAAACCTCTCCGGTAAATGCACCTTTATCCTGATCTGAGACATCCTGAGCGGCGACTTTTACGACAGATGTAGCCGTTGCTGCTGCAACAGCGGGAATATAGACATAAGGCGCTGCAACAACCACATCACATTTCTGATCCGATGTTAAACCAGAAACTACACCTTCAATTAATGTCTTAACACTGTCACTGGTACCATTCATTTTCCAGTTACCAGCAATCATATTCTGTCGCATAAAGCTCTCCGTCCTAAATTAGTCGACTCGATTAGCCGAGTTCAAACGCGCTGCAATCTTACCTATGCAGCGCTGATAAATCAATCTGCCTGAGCATAAGTCACTGAAAAACCTTAACCTGCCTCCGCTGAAACCGATTCCCTGACTGCATCGGCAATATTCTGCGCCAGCTTGATCACCTGCGATTCGACCTCCGCCTCAACCATCACACGAATTAGTGGCTCGGTACCTGAAGCTCGCAATAAAACCCGACCCCGATCCTGTAATTCGTTTTCAGCAGCAGCCACCGCATCACGGACTCGCTGATTTTCCAGCGGATCAGTCTTATAAGGCAGCGGCACATTAATCATATGCTGCGGCATTTTGCTCATCGCAGATAAGGCCTGCGCCAAACTTTGCTCACTTTCTGCTAGATACGCCATCACTTGCAAGGCCGATACAATACCGTCTCCGGTGGTGGTCCGGTCGAGACAGATAATATGGCCGGATGATTCCCCGCCCAGACTCCAACCTTTCTGTTTCAGCAGCTCGAGTACAAAACGATCACCCACCCCGCTGCGCTCAAATTCAAGCCCCATTTCTTTGATTGCCAGCTCGAGCCCCATATTACTCATCAAAGTACCAACCACACCGGCTTCTGATTGACCTGATGCATGCCGCGATCGAGCAATCAAATAGAGAATTTCATCACCATCAATAATCCGTCCGCTATGATCAACCATTGCCACCCGGTCGCCATCTCCATCAAACGCGATACCCAAATCCGCCTTATGCCTGAGCACCGCAGCCTGAAGGTTTTTAGGGTGTGTAGAACCGCATTCTTCATTGATATTCAGACCATCGGGGTCGTTTGCAATAGTCACCACCTCGGCACCTAGCTCTAAAAACACATCTGGCGCAATATGATATGTCGCGCCATTAGCGCAATCGAGCACCACTTTAAGGCCGGTGAAGCGCGTGCCTATCGGGATACTGGCCTTGCAGGCTTCTATATACCGCCCATGCGCATCAATCACTCGCATTGCCCGCCCCAGCCCGGATGACTCGACCGTCGTCATCTCGGCTTCAAAGGCCTGCTCTATCGCCAGTTCTGTCTCATCCGGCAATTTCTCACCTTCACCGGAAAAAATCTTGATACCGTTATCGTAAAACGGGTTGTGCGAGGCACTGATCACTATCCCGGCAGACGCTCTTAATGTCCGGGTCAAATAGGCGATACCCGGCGTTGGCATTGGCCCCAGCAAACGCACATCTACACCTGCCGCAGACAAGCCGGCTTCCAGCGCAGATTCAAACATGTAACCAGAGATCCGAGTGTCTTTGCCGACCACCACCAGACCATTGCCCTGAGCTGCCAGCACTTTACCAATCGCCCAGCCCAGCTTTAGTACGACTTGTGGCATCATCATGCCTTCACCAACCCGTCCCCGAATACCATCTGTCCCAAAATATTTTTGACTCATTGATTCAACCCTTTTGTATTATTTTGAACTGCCCACTGCCTGTGTCACTTTTAATGCATCAACCGTCGCTTTGACGTCATGCACTCTGAAAAACTGAGCCCCGGCTTGATAGGCCAGTACCGTTGTAGCCAGTCCCGCTGCTACCCGCTGCTCAACGTCGGCACCGGTTATCTGCCCCAGCATTGATTTGCGTGAGATACCAACCAGCAACGGCAAACCCAGCTCTGCAAATTCAGATAAATGCTTTAACAAACTCAGATTATGCGCCAGCGTTTTACCAAAACCAAAGCCCGGGTCAATCATAATCTGTTCGCGACTGATACCCGCTTCAAGACAGCTGGCAACACGTTGCTTAAGAAACCCTTTAACATCCGACAGTACATCATGGTAACAGGGATCATGCTGCATGTTATGCGGAGCGCCCTGCATGTGCATAAGACAAACCGGCACATTCAGTTGCTGCGCCATCTGCAGCGCCGACTCTTGCTGTAAGGCACGCACATCATTAATTAAATTTGCGCCTGCAGCAACAGCGGCCTGCATCACTGCCGCTTTACTGCTGTCTATTGAAATGGCTACATCCGACACTAGGCGCAAGGCTCTGATCACTGGTACCACACGCTTTATCTCTTCTTCGGCGCTTAATGACTGAGCTCCCGGACGTGTTGATTCACCGCCTATATCGATAATATCCGCGCCCTGATCGCGCATTTGCAAGGCCCTTTGCACCGCGCTGTCGGTATCCTGGTATTGACCACCATCTGAAAATGAATCCGGTGTCAGATTCAAAATCCCCATGACGATAAAGTCCTTTGCCGAACAATCCAGATTAGCTATTTGCATTTACTTTATCTTTCTATAAGACCACAAAAAAGGGGGCTTTCGCCCCCTTGATATTCTATGTATTCAACAGATTAATGCAAACTGGCCGGCCCACCTATAGAACCGTCTGTCTTATCATCTTTTTCAGACTTGGACGCTGCATCACCAGAACCTGATATTTCATTATCATCGTCATGGTCACCCCAGTCTTTTGGCGCCGGCACTGTCGCACGATTCATCAGCGCGTCTATCTGCACTGAATCGATAGTTTCGTACTTGATCAGCGCATCGGCCATCGCATGCAAAATATCCATATTATCATTCAGCAGTGTTTCTGCACGTTTGTAATTACGGTCAATAAAGTCACGAATTTCTTCATCAATCGCATGTGAAGTATCATCTGATACGCTCTTATGCTTGGTAACCGAACGTCCAAGAAAGACCTCACCTTCGTCTTCACTATATGCCAGCGGGCCCATACGATCCGACAGCCCCCACTTTGTTACCATATTGCGGGCAATTTCGGTGGCTCTTTCTATATCATTTGACGCACCGGTGGTGACGCTATCAGCACCATAAATCAGCTCTTCAGCAAGCCGACCACCAAATAAACTTGAGATCTGACTTTGTAAGCGCTGCTTACTGTAACTATACCGATCTTCTTCCGGCAGGAACATGGTCACACCTAAGGCTCGGCCTCGCGGAATAATACTGACTTTATAGACCGGATCATGATCCGGTACCAGACGACCGACAATCGCATGGCCGGCTTCATGATAGGCCGTCAGCTTTTTCTCATCGTCGTTCATCACCATTGATTTGCGCTCTGCGCCCATCATGATTTTGTCTTTGGCTTTTTCAAAATGTGACATTTCGACAAACTTGAAGTTTTCACGGGCCGCAAACAACGCCGCTTCATTCACCAGATTAGCTAAATCAGCACCTGAAAAACCGGGGGTGCCACGGGCGATAATCGCCGGTTTCACATCTTTACCTAACGGCACTTTTCGCATGTGCACTTTTAGAATCTGTTCACGACCACGAATATCCGGCAATGGCACGACAACCTGTCGATCAAATCGGCCCGGCCGTAACAGCGCAGGATCCAGCACATCAGGACGGTTAGTCGCAGCAATCACGATGACGCCTTCACTGCCTTCAAACCCATCCATTTCTACCAATAACTGGTTTAGTGTCTGCTCACGCTCATCATGACCACCACCGACACCTGCGCCACGCTGACGACCCACTGCATCAATCTCATCGATAAAGATAATGCAAGGTGAATGTTTTTTAGCGGTTTCAAACATATCTCGCACCCGAGACGCACCGACACCGACAAACATTTCGACAAAATCAGAGCCCGAAATCGTAAAGAAAGGCACTTTAGCTTCACCGGCAATCGCCTTCGCCAGCAAGGTTTTACCGGTACCAGGTGAACCAACCATCAGCACGCCGCGTGGTATTTGCCCACCCAAAGCCTGAAATTTTGACGGATCACGTAAAAAATCAACCAGTTCCCCGACTTCTTCTTTGGCTTCTTCAACACCGGCTACATCGTCCAGCGTTACTTTAATATCATCCTCACCCATCAGCCGTGCTTTGCTCTTGCCAAATGACATCGCGCCACGACCGCCGCCACCGCCTTGCATCTGACGCATAAAGAAAATCCAGACGCCAATCAGCAACAGGAACGGGAACCAGGAGATGAAAATTTGTAATAAAACAGATTGCTGCTCCGGCGCGGCACCCTGAATATTGACATTATGCTCTAGCAATTCACCCACCATCGAACGGTTATCCGTTTCAACGCTATAGGTATTGAACTGCATGCCACTGGTTAACTGCCCGGTGATTTCACGTTCGGCAATTTTTACCGAACTGACTTCATTCTGCCGGACTTTTTGCATGAATTCTGAGTAATTCAAGGTCTGATTACTGACACTTTGCTGGTTAAAGTTACTAAAAACCGACAGCAAAATAACCGCAATGACGCCCCATAATATCAAGTTTTTAAGTAAATCGTTCAAGCGTGTACCTCGTTGTTTTCACTGCTCGGGCTTTTGGCATGGGCAATGATTAAAAATTCTTACCTTACGGATCCTACACAGTCTGCCAATATCTATCCAGACCGCTTGTATTTGCAAAAGTATAGACGAATTTACAGCAGTTTAAACCCTGTTGCTAATGCGTAGATTTCTTTGCTTCGACTTCTTGATGCTTTCGGTTTGCGCATCTTCACTTTGCCAAATTGCTGCCTCAGGCTTTTCAGATAAACATCAAAACCTTCACCCTGAAACAATTTAACCAGCATCGCACCACCGGGCTTCAGCGTTTCTTTGGATAATTCCAGCGTCAATTCAGCCAGATACATCGCCCGCGCAACATCTACAGTCTTTACACCACTCATATTGGGGGCCATATCTGAGAAAACAAGGTCTGCTTTGTCAGTATTTAATAAATCCATTAATTCGGCCAGCACAGCGTCTTCCCGAAAATCCCCTTGAATAAACTCGACACCTTCAATTTCTGGCTCAATCAACAGTAAATCAAGCGCCAGCACCCGCCCTTTGCCTTTTAAAGTCTCCGCCGCATACTGCGACCAGCCGCCGGGAGCCGCGCCTAAATCGATAATTGTCATACCCGGCTTGATCAGCTTGTCTTTTTCATCAATTTCTTTGAGCTTATACACGGCACGCGAGCGATAGCCTTCTACCTGAGATCGGCGGACAAATTCGTCATCAAAATGCTCTTTTAACCAGCGCGAGCTGCTTTTACTTCTGGCCATGACTATTTTTCATCAGTTTTTTACAATATAGATTCATACGTTTATAGGTGATTTACCGGCTGCATGTTAAAATTCGCGTTTTATTAATCCGGTCACATCTGCCAGACCACTTCATCAGGCAATATTATGCTTTCTAAAACACAGATCAAACACCTGCGCAAACTCACACACGATCTGAACCCGGTCATTATGCTGGGTCAGAACGGTTTCACAGAAGCGGTGTTGAACGAGCTCAATATTGCGCTTGATCGTCACGAGCTGGTTAAAATTAAACTCTCAGGTGGTGATCGCGAAGCACGTGAGCAACTGATCATCGATATCTGTCAACAAACCCGTTCCGAACAGGTTCAGTCGATCGGCAAGACCGTTACTATTTTTCGTCGCAACAGAGAAAAACCCGTTATTGAGTTTCCAGCCGGATAAACTACCAGCTGTGAGATGATTAGGCTGCTCTGAGTTCAGGATGCCTTTTTAAAGGCACCTGCTTATATCAGTTATATTTGACTTCCAGCAGCTCAAAGGTACGTGTGCCGCCCGGTGTTTTAACTTCAACCACTTCACCTTCTTCTTTACCAATAAGCGCCTTTGCGATTGGCGAACCAATTGAGATCTTATTGATTTTTATATCGGCCTCGTCTTCGCCAACAATTTTATAACTGACTTCATCACCGTTATCTTCATCAACCAGATCAACGGTTACACCGAATACTACCTTGCCATTCTGGGTCAGCTTGGACACATCAATAATCACAGCATTACTCAGTTTGCCTTCGATATCCTGAATCCGGCCTTCGATAAAGCCCTGCTGTTCACGCGCTGCGTGATATTCTGCATTTTCTTTCAAATCACCGTGTTCACGCGCTTCGGCGATTGCAGCGATAACTGTTGGCCGGTCTTGCTGCTTGAGTTTTTTTAACTCTGCGGCCAGTGCTTCAGCACCTTCAACTGTTAGTGGATATTTTGTCATCTTTTTACCCCTGTTGCAGGTCTTGTAGCCTGCGAACATCGTTTTCTTCTAAATGCTTAATCGCCTGACCGGTAGCACGCGCTCCTGCCATGGTAGTGGTATAACTGACTTTATGCTGTAAAGCCGAAGAGCGAATAGTAAAGGAATCTTCGATGGCTTTTTTGCCTTCAGTCGTATTGATAATTAACGAGATTTCATCGTTTTTGATCATATCGACAATATGCGGACGGCCTTCATAAACCTTATTAACTAATTCACAATCAACCCCGGCATTTGCCAGTTCACGGCCGATACCACGCGTTGCTACCAGTTCAAAGCCCTGCTCTACCAGTTCACGTCCGAGCTCAACGGCCGATGGCCGATCTCGTTCTCTGACACTGATAAAGACTTTACCTTTTGTCGGCAGTTCTGCACCGGCACCTGACTGAGCCTTAGCAAAGGCCTCGCCAAAACTCATACCAACACCCATAACTTCACCGGTCGATTTCATTTCCGGTCCCAGCAATGGATCAACGCCAGGGAATTTCACAAACGGGAAGACCGCTTCTTTAACAGAGAAATGTTTGGGAATAATTTCTTCCGTCATGCCCTGCTCTGCCAGTGATACACCAACCATGCAACGTGCAGCAATCTTGGCCAGCGGCCGACCGATGGCTTTAGAGACAAACGGCACAGTACGTGAAGCCCGCGGGTTCACTTCGATCAGGTAAATTACATCATCCTGAATCGCAAACTGTATATTCATCAGACCGATCACATTCAGCCCCAGCGCTAACTGGCGGGTTTGCGTACGCAAACCTTGCAGAATTTCTTCGGACAGACTGTATGGCGGCAAGGAACAGGCCGAATCACCCGAGTGCACACCGGCTTGTTCAATATGCTCCATAATGCTGCCGATCAGTACATCGGTGCCATCACAAATCGCATCAACATCGACCTCAATCGCATTATCGAGGAAATGATCAAGTAATACTGGTGCATCATTCGACACTTTAAAAGCTTCATTCATGTAGCGCAGCAGATCTTTTTCACTGTAAACGATTTCCATCGCTCGTCCACCCAGCACATAAGACGGACGCACCACCAGCGGATAACCGATCTCGGCCGCATTTTTAACCGCCTCACCTTCTGATGACGCCAGACGATTAGGTGGCTGAGTCAGACCCAGACTGTTGACTAACTGCTGGAAGCGTTCACGGTCTTCAGCCAGATCTATTGCATCTGGCGAAGTACCAATAATCGGTACACCGGCAGCTTCCAGAGCACGTGCCAGCTTCAATGGTGTCTGTCCGCCATATTGCACGATCACGCCTTTTGGTTTTTCGAGCAGCAGCACTTCCAGCACATCTTCCAAGGTTAATGGCTCAAAATACAACCGGTCAGACGTATCGTAATCAGTTGAGACGGTTTCCGGATTACAGTTAATCATGATGGTTTCGTAACCGTCATCACGCATCGCAAAAGCGGCATGCACACAGCAATAATCAAACTCTATACCCTGACCGATTCGGTTTGGACCACCACCTAAAACAACAATTTTTTCTTTATCTGAAACATCCGCCTCGCATTCTTCTTCATAAGTCGAATACATATACGCGGTTGATGTGGCAAATTCGGCGGCACAGGTATCAACACGTTTATAAACCGGATGGATATCTAAGCTATGACGGTGTTTGCGCACATGCTCTTCTGAGACTGACATCAGCGATGCCAGACGGCTATCAGAGAAGCCCTTACGCTTTAAACGGTACATCTGATTTTTATCGATTGAGGTCAGAACCGTACCGCGCAGGTTTTCTTCGATCTGGATCAGTTCTTCTATCTGCACCAGAAACCACGGATCGATTTTAGTTAAATCAAATAATTGCTCGCGACTATAGCCCTGACGGAACGCTTCAGCCACATACCAGAGTCGTTCAGGGCCGGCCTGAATTAACTCCTTTTTAATCAGATCATCAATTTCTTCATCCGGTGTTTCCGCCGGAATTATTTCTGAGAAACCGTCCATGCCGGTTTCCAGACCACGCAGAGCCTTTTGTAAAGATTCCTGCAATGTACGACCGATTGCCATCACCTCACCCACCGACTTCATTTGTGTCGTCAGGTGATTATCTGCCTCTGGGAATTTTTCAAAAGTAAAACGCGGAATTTTAGTGACTACGTAGTCAATCGAAGGCTCAAACGAGGCCGGGGTTGCGCCGCTGGTAATATCATTTTGCAATTCATCCAGCGTATAACCCACTGCCAGCTTGGCTGCAATCTTGGCAATCGGGAAGCCGGTCGCTTTTGAAGCCAGTGCTGAGGAGCGTGATACCCGCGGGTTCATTTCGATAATCGTCATCCGCCCATCTGCCGGATTAATCGACCACTGTACATTCGAACCGCCGGTCTCGACACCAATCTTACGCAGCACGGCCAGCGAGGCATCACGCATACGCTGATATTCTTTATCAGTCAGTGTCTGCGCCGGCGCTACGGTGATTGAGTCACCTGTATGAATCCCCATAGGATCGAGGTTTTCAATCGAACAGATAATGATGCAGTTATCTTTAGTATCACGCACCACTTCCATTTCATATTCTTTCCAGCCCAGCACCGACTCTTCGACCAGCAGCTCACTAACCGGTGACAAATCCAGACCACGCTTACAGATTTCTTCAAATTCTTCTTTGTTATAGGCGATGCCACCACCTGATCCACCCATCGTGAAAGACGGACGGATAATGGTCGGGAAGCCAACCTGTGCCTGCACCTGATAGGCTTCTTCCATGCTGTGTGCAATTGCAGCACGCGGCATATCGAGACCAATTTCTTCCATTGCCACTTTAAACTTCTGGCGATCTTCTGCCATATCGATCGCTTCTTTCTTGGCACCGATCATTTCAACATTGTACTTTGCCAGTACGCCTTCTCGGTCCAGATCAAGTGCGCAGTTCAAGGCGGTCTGGCCACCCATGGTTGGCAGCAATACGCTAGGACGTTCTTTTTCAATGATGCGTGCAACCGTCTGCCAGTTGATCGGCTCGATGTAGGTAGCGTCTGCCATTTCCGGGTCGGTCATAATCGTTGCCGGATTTGAGTTCACCAGAATGACACGATAACCTTCTTCGCGCAGGGCTTTGCACGCCTGAGCACCGGAATAGTCAAACTCACACGCCTGGCCGATGACAATCGGGCCGGCACCTATAATGAGGACACTTTCTATATCTGTACGTTTTGGCATAGTTCTCTGGTTTTATATGTCTTGTGGTAACGCCCTCTAGTCGAGCGTAATGCCACAAAATTAAAGAATTAGTTAGCGCTTATTTATTAGCCGATTCAATCAGTTCAATGAAATGATCAAACACTGGCGACACATCGGTAGGCCCCGGGCTGGCTTCAGGATGCCCCTGAAAACCAAAGGCAGGTTTATCTGTACGATGAATTCCCTGCAGCGACTGATCAAATAAGGAGCGGTGAGTCGCTTTAAGATTAGCCGGCAAACTGTCTTCGTCTACTGCAAAACCATGATTCTGGCTGCTGATCATGACATGACCCTTTTGCAGATCCTGCACAGGATGATTCGCACCGTGATGACCGAATTTCATTTTTTCTGTTTTCGCGCCACAAGCCAGCGCCAATAACTGATGCCCCAGACAAATACCGAATATCGGGATCTCTGTCTCTAGGATTTGCTTGATCGCCGCGATTGCATAATCGCATGGCTCCGGGTCACCCGGCCCATTCGATAAAAAGACTCCGTCTGGGTTCATTGCCAGAACATCGGCTGCCGTTGTTTTCGCCGGCACGATCGTAACCTTGCAGCCACGATCTACCAGCATACGGGCAATATTGTGCTTAATCCCAAAATCATACGCCACAACATGGTATTTTTGACCCGAGGAAATCTCTTGATCCGAATTAGTCTCTAATGAGACGCTGGTTTTGTTCCACTCGTAGCGGCTATCTACCGTCACCTCTTTCGCCAGATCCATGCCTTTAAGACCAGCAAAAGCTTTAGCCTGAGCAATCGCCGCATCGGCATCGATATTATCACCAGCCACTATACAGCCGCTTTGCGCACCTTTATCACGCAAAATTCGGGTTAAACGACGGGTGTCAATATCGGCAATGGCCACGACTTTATTATCAATTAAATAATCATCCAGACTTTGTTCAGCCCGCCAGTTACTATGCAGCAACGGCAGATCGCGAATAACCAGACCGGCAGCATGGACAGAGCCGGATTCAGCATCGCCCGAATTAACACCAACATTACCAATATGCGGATAAGTCAAAGTAACAATCTGACAACTATATGAAGGATCCGTTAAGATTTCCTGATAGCCGGTCATTGCAGTATTAAAGACCACTTCACCTGTCGTAGAGCCTTCTACACCAATGGATTCGCCCCAGAACAGGCTCCCATCTTCCAGCGCCAAAAGTGCCGATTGCCTCAAAATGACCTCCGTTAGATATAAGAAACGGGAGCATGGCTAAGCCAGACCCCCGTTTTTTTAATAAGTTCGTTGTCACAATTTTACTTTAGAACTTATAAATTATCCATGGCTAATATGAGCCAAAATAAATTAACCTTCTTTGAGCTATCATTCTCTCCAAAAACCCACGAATGTTTATTCAACATGCTCAAAATGCATTTCCCTGTTCATGTATTCCTCGTATGTAACCACTTCCAGCTCATCATCATCAAGAATACTTAGCATCTCTTCAAATTGCGGGATATTGGGCACATCAAGAGGGTCGATATATATATTTATATAAGATCCCGTTTTTTTACCGTATTCAATCAGCGTTCTGAACAGATCAACGTAACTCTCGGGACCACGGTGCAAAAGTTTATGCGAAAGGCGCTCCGCATTTAGTGAATGCCATGTATCGAAAACAGTAAATGGATGCTTTGGGCACGTACTTAATGGAAACTCAGCAATTCCGTGCTTCTCGATGAATGGTAGACCTGCCGTAGTTGTGTTGGTTAACCAAGTGGACGATGAATATTTGTAATTCAGCTCTTTTAATATGCCGTAAATCTCATCTGTAAACAGATTTTTAAAATGCGGAATCCTCAACCCAATAGGCTCATATCCCAGCAAGTTTTTACAAATATCATGACAACGGGTTATTTCTTCCATTTTTTCTTCGCGAGAAATATCTTTAAACTTTCGCCCTGGGTTAATTAACTCGTTATCAGGATGCGAATAGGTATGATTCATCAGCTCATGCCCACCATTTAATACCGACTCATGTTCTTTCGGGTACTTTTCAACCCAGTGACCTACAGCAGCAAATGACGCCTTGTAACTATACTTTGACATCATTTTAACGATATCTGGCAACGCGATAACATCTTCAGGATAATCACAGTCAAAAGACAGTGTAAAACAGGCTTTTTTCCCATTCCAGAGATCCCTGTTTTTATTGCGCTGATAGATAGAACGAACAAATATTTTTGGAAAACCAAACGTAATCAACCCCACCAAAGGCAGGTTTCGATTCTGCTTAGAAATATACTCATACACACTTTTTGGTAATGAAAACATCTTTTTCCCTTGAATTTCAGAACTTTAAATTAATGCCAGGCCTTTGCGCCACGCAAACTAACAACGAATATCCACAGCCTCCACATAATAAACACTGGCGCTGTGAAAAAGCATAAAAAAACACCAAACCTTATTCCCTCAAGCACTGAAGCCAGGAGATAATAGAAAAAATACACCAGACTAATCGCAAAAAGAGACAGCGTTAAGACATTACTATAGCCAAGAAAAAACAACGCCAATAGAAGACTTAATCCAGTTATGGCCAACTGCACCGCATATGACACCATTATATAGTCAACCGCCAGATCAAAAGCCGCTAGACTTTTATTCTTAAATGCCGCTGTCAGTAATTTGGAAACAGCATTAGAGGTGACTTCAGATTTACCACCCGCCCAGCGCTGCCGTTGAACTCTTGCCTCAGCAGCAGTTGCAGGTATAACACTATCCACATGCGCATCATGAACCCAGGAAACTTTAAAACCAGCAAGCACAAACTTAAGCGTTAGCTCCTGATCTTCAACCAGACTGGAAGCATCCCAGCTCACAGAATCAATCGCGTTCACCGTGAAAGCCATACCATGCCCGCGCAAACGACAACTTAGACCCGCCTGACTTCTTGCCAGCTCCTTAAACCGATTAGTTACTGCAAAATTTACATGGTTTAGCTTTGTAAAAACAGTTTGTGACCAATTATGAATTCCGGTATTCCCCTGAACTACATCAGCCCCATTTATCAGACGCCGGTTCATATTCTCAAAAAAATCTTTGCCTACCAGATTATCCGCATCAAAAACAACAACAACACTCGATGAGCCCAATGAAGGACGAAGTTTTTCTATCATTTCACTTACCGCTGCAGATTTGCCCCGCGCGCCCGACGCGCGCTCAAATACGTCACAACCCAAGTCGCGAGCAATAGCAGCAGTTCCATCTGTACAAAAATCAGCAACCATAGTCACATTTATTTTTTCAGCCGGATAATTCGCATTCTTTATCGAATTTATAACTCCTGCAATGACAGCTTCTTCATTATGCGCCGGCACAATTACATTAAATGTCATTTCTTTATCGACAGGACCGTCCTTTACTACACGCAAACCAAACAATGACAAAGCAAGAAGATAAATAATTGTACCGCTCATATACACAAGACATAGCAAAAGAAAATAATACATAAACTAAACACCACCAATCAATGTCACGTACTCTTCATAAATAGACGTCATTCTCTTTTCAAAAGAAAAATTATTTATTATTCTCTTTCTCGCATCCTGACTAAGCGACATATAAAACTCCTTGTCCGTTATTAGCTGCCTCAGCTTACTTGCAAACTCTTCAATTTTCCCGCCCGAGACAATCAGACCATTTTTTCCATCTTCAATAACTTCAGGGACACCGCCCACTTTTAAAGAAACAACCGGAACTTCATTTAGCATGGCCTCCAGAAGAACATTAGGCAGCCCTTCACGATGCGAACAAATTGCGACAGCATCGGTCGCATCATATAACAATTGCATCTGATCACAATGCCCAAGGAAAAACACATGGTCTTCGATGCCGAGACTTTCAATTTGTTTTTTCAGCGCAGCCTGCTGCACACCATCTCCAACTATTGCAAACTGAACATTGTCAGATTGACTGAGAACTTCAGCCGCCACACTAACAAACATGTCGTGACCTTTTTCAATACTGAGCCTACCTATAATTGAAACCAGAAATTTATCCGGATCAAGAGAAAACGAAACTTTGGCCTGCTTCTTATCTGGCCGCATGAACTCTTTGGCGTTATCTACAATAATACCATTGTAGATCAGCCGCATTTTCGACGATGATATTTTTTTCTTAATAGCTATATCGAAATACCCTTGTGATACAGCATAAACCCGATCAAAAAGCCGCCACACCTTTGACTGCAACCATTCATAAACAAGCACTTTGACATCTTCCGAGGTCCAGCCATGAATTGTTGTAACACGTTTTATTGAGGTTTTCCGGGTAGCCAGGTAGGTAAATAAATCAGCCTTATAGCCATGACTATGAACAAGTTGACATTTATTCGACTGCAGTAATGATTTTAGCCTTGATATAAGCTTCAGATCTAAACGACGCACAGATACCAGACTGATATATTCCACCCCGGCTTTTTCTGCCTTGGCCCTTATCGGCACATTCTCATCATTCCATATATTAATAACAATGCAGCGACAGTTTTTATTATTAAGCCACAAACACTCATTTATAGTAGTTTTTTCCGGACCGAACACATCCTCAGCGCTAATTACATGAACAACAGTGAATGATGACACATTTTCTCCAAAAGCCTTACGGTAATTCCATTAAAAGGTAGATTATAAGCTCTAGCCAACTCATAATAATACATTATAACCAACAATAGATGCATCATTACATTGATGTATAATACAATAAATAACCAAACCTGAAAAATATGAACAATATTATTAAGCTGATCAAAGGCTACGCCAAGACACTGACCGAATTGCTCCTTTTTAGAAGAATCTTATGGTCCTATCACCACAACACTCAACACAATCAGTTGGCACTGACTTTTGATGATGGCCCATCCGGCGACAACACTGTAAAAATTCTCGACACATTACTCAAACTAAATATACAAGCCAGCTTCTTTGTAACAGGAAACCAAGCATTAAAGCATCCTGAAATATTGCTCCGCATTCACACAGACGGGCACATTATTGGTAATCACAGCATCACTCATTTGATGCCAAATAAAGACGGCAGAATAAAGTACATCAAAGAAATTATTGAAAATGAAAAAATCCTTTCAAAAATAGTCCCAGCCAGAAAGCATAAAAAACTAATTCGACCACCCTATGGTTATCTCGGATTGCTACCCAGCATAATACTAGTCTGTCTTGGCTACCGAATAATCATGTGGTCAAAAGACAGTAACGACTCATACACCAGTACCAGCGACGAGTTACTTTCACAAATCGACAAGATAACGCCTGTAGCCGGTGATATTTTATTATTTCATGACGATTACACACATACCTCGGATGCATTACATGATATAATTTGTCGCATTGAAAGAAACGGACTCACTTTCTCAACTCTTCCATTATAAAAATATGATTAAACTTCCTCGAAATATACACCTCTGGATTTCAGCGTACATTAAATACCGCTTAAAACAGTCATTAAAATTTAACCCCAAAAAGCACAAACACGTCGTATTTTGTTTTGCCGATCACTATGAACCAAGACATGGAAAAGTAGATGAGTCAACTGAGCACAAACGCGTTGATTACTGGCTTCAAAATTACCCGGGCATGGCAACACCATTTCGCGACAGCGACGGCAACCACCCTAAACATACCTTTTTTTTTCCTGAAGAAGAATATCGCCCAGAACATATAAACAAATTATCCAGCTTATGCAAACAGGGATTCGGAGAAGTAGAAGTTCACTTGCATCATGACAACGACACCCCCGAGGGGCTTCGCAGCAAACTAACAAACTTTACAAATATCTTACATAACGATCATGGCATGCTAGGGATAGACAAGCGGGACAACAGAGTTAAATACGCTTTTATACACGGCAACTGGGCACTCAACAATTCTCGTCCCGATGGCCACTGGTGCGGGGTTGATAATGAGCACGACATTTTACTTGAGACAGGCTGCTACGCTGACTTAACCATGCCTTCAGCCCCAAGCGACACCCAGACATCAAAAATCAACAGCATCTATTACAGCTCACCATATAACGGCACAGCTAAGTGTCATGATACAGGAGAGGATGTTCACGTAGGCATGAATGAGTCTGACAACCTGTTAATGATTCAGGGACCATTAATGCTTAACTGGGGAAAATTAAGCCATCCACACCTCCCCCCTAAAATCGAGAACGGTGAGTTCGATTATACCAACACACCAACAGCTGAACGGATAAAGTTATGGCTTAAAAGCGCTATACATGTAACAGGCAAAGGCGACTGGATCTATATAAAAATTCATTCCCACGGAGCCGATGAACTTAACTCAAAGACAATCCTTGGTAGCGCATCAACCACAATGCACAAAATACTGCACGACTTATGCATGAACACCAACACCTCACTTCATTATGCCAGCTCTAGAGAGCTTTATAATATTATTATGGCGGCAAAGGAAGGCATGCAAGGAAACCCTAATGACTACCGCGACCACATCATCGCGCCACCGGCATGCCTAGACAAATAACCCCATGAGCAACCCTCTAAACATAATGCACCTGAATGATTCACTGGACATGGGAGGTGCTGAGATTATGATACTCAATTTTCTTCAATCATTAGATAAAAGACAATACAACCCATCAGTCTGCTCATTAAGTAAAGACGGCGTGTTAAACAAAGCCTTTATCGACAGCAATATACCGGTTTACGAATTAGACCAGAAACCGGGTATAGATATATTTAGCATATTGAGACTTTACAAACTACTGCGAAAACAAAATATAAGAATACTTCACACGCATAATTTTTTCGCCTGGTTCTATGGCTCCATTACGGCTTTACTTATACCTAAACTTAAAGTTATTCATACGCAACATTCTGATATATCGAGAGTAAATACCTCTAATAAAATTATGCAATGGATAATGCTTCATGCCACGTCACACATAGTGACCGTTAGCAAAGAAGCATTCTCAGAACTATCAAAGACAGGGCTATTTGAAGAAAACAAGACCACCATAATTTATAACGGGATTCAACACATCGATACCACAGCCCCGCACAGATCTGATGATAAAGTTCACATAGGTATCGTAGCTAGGCTAGCGGACGTTAAAAACCACAGCCTCCTTCTCAGAGCCACCAAATTAATCGCTGACAAAAAAAATGATTTTTGTATAGATATCATCGGAGACGGCCCGATGATGAATTCACTTGTTAATGAAGCAAACGACCTAGGTATCAGCTCAATTATCAACTTTCACGGCGAAATAAAAAACGCTTCATCCATGATGAACAGTCTCGATATTTATGTTCTATGCTCATTCAGCGAAGGCCTTTCTATTTCTATACTCGAAGCCATGGCCAACTCACTACCTGTTATAGCAACTGATGTTGGTGGAAACTCCACTCTAGTAGAGAATAAATATAATGGCTTCATTATCAAATCCAATAATGCAGATGAACTAGCCGAAAAGATTGAAGCCCTCCTAAAGGATGACACACTAAGAAAGAAAATGGGTAACAACAGCCTGAAAAAAGTCGAATCAGAATTCTCGATGACTAAAATGCTGCAGCAATACGCATTAATTTATGACAAATACCGCTAATAAGTATTTACATATCTGATTTATTGTCAGACCCCAGCGACAACAGAGGCTGGGTTACCTACCGCGGTTACATTATCAGATATCTCTTTAACTACTACTGAGCCCGCACCTATTATTGAACCGGCACCAACCGAATTCATAATTATGGCACCTTCACCAACCCAAACTCCACTACCTATTAACACTTTATCAAACAATGGCTTTTTCTGAATCGAACTCTCATTCTCTTCTTGTTTTAAATGCTGCCTTGAACCACTCAAAACACTCACTCTGCTTGCAATTAGCACGTCATCATTAATTACGGCATTACCAATAATACAATACGCTCCAATATAAACATTATTACCAATTTCAATATCAGGCTTAGTCAAGAAGCTGCCAAACTCAATAGATAGATTAACACCACAATGCTTCAGAGTATTTTGATAAAATGCCCTTCTAATATACATCCCAGACACTCCGGGTATTAGACACAGGAACTTACCAAAGAAAACAAATGCACTATTAATATTGAATAACAGTGTAGATTTCGTACTAATAAGTATTGGCAATATTAACAACACAAAAAACAGAAGAATGGTATTTTTTATAAGAGATCGCATGATTATCAGCCAAAGCCAGTGTTCATAATAAAAGTTGCAATATAGCACACTAATAGCAACTTGCTACCCCCCCTCACTAGCACAACATATCATATAGCCTACTGCTCTGTTTCGATAATGTATTGCGCTGATAACAACATTTATTCTGCACAACAAGACTCGGTGCCGAGCACTACTCATTTGAAGCAGAGTAAACATCACATACACCACCAAATAACAAGCTATGATGACTGGCGTTAAATACACAAATATTAATCTATATATTCAGCACCCAATTAAGTTAAAGAAATTAATGCCTATAAGTAAACACCAAAATAGATAGAGCGAAGGCCTGTTAATTTAAATTGGAACTATATACGGCATAACAATATGTTTGAATTTATTAATATTCTCAGATTGAGATGCCAAAAACACCACAACAAATCATATAACGCACTGAATACTCGCACCATATGTAAACGTTGCTCTAAAATCTGTACATTACTTGCTAGTTCAGATCTTCTCTATAAGTGAAAAAAAGCATATAATTATCCCCGAAACAAAGTCGATATACCCCTAAACTTTCTCTTAACCAAGTGAACACCAGGCACAAGGAAAAGCAAGATAATGCATAGCCAACAACTTCAAAACTATCTTAAAACTGCTCTAGGAGTCATCACGATCTATCCGCTAAGTAGCGCGTTATTGCTCTTCCTTTCCTGGATTATAGACAACCAAGGCCTACAGCTTGTATTCGATGAATTAAGCAGAAGAAAGTTTATCTTGCTATTCGTTTCAGACTGGTTAAAAGCACTGCCATTTATAATAATTCTCTACATCATATTCCATTTTTTAAGAAAACATTCTCACCGAATCCACAATAATATAATTATATTATGCACATTATTACTGTGTCTATTTATTGCACTGGTTATACAATCACAAATTCTCGCAGCAATCTTACTATTCACCTATGCAGCGACATATCTTTTATCACCAACACAACAAATGACATCAAAATGAAGACCAAATTAATAATAATTATTGGAATACTTTACTCAGCCACTAGTTTTTCACAAAATCAGAATTTTTGGCTGATTGGTGGCGGAAATAAACTAACAAACTCACAAGAACAGATTGAAAAAAATGTTATTTGGCTTGAACAAATACTACATAATAAAGGTTACCAGAACGACTACAGACTCTATTACGGAATAGGTGAAGAACCCGGAGATGACACACAATACATAGACACATCCAGGCCAGAAACAAACAATTTATCAGCATTGCAGATGCTCTACTCAAAGAACGCCCAGACAGGTATTAGTTACAGACGACACAGCATCATAAAGACCGACGGAGGAACAGAAAAGACAGCATTATTAAGATCATTAGCCAAAGATTTTGAATCCCTGCCAAACGACTCAGACATTACTCTTATCTATAACGGTCACGGTGGCCATAGGTACGACAATGAAAAAGAAAATTATTTAAAGCTATGGAACGACACAAAATTGTCGGTTAGTGAACTTAGTAACATACTCGCTAAAACACCTGATAATTCAACAATCAGATTCATATTGCCACAATGCTATTCTGGCGGTTTTTATAACCTGATAAAGCCTGGTATAATTGCCAAAAATAAAAAAATATGCGGGTTCATGTCTGTAAGCGAAACCAAAGAAGCTGAAGGTTGTACACTGGAAACTAACTCAGAAGAATTCAGAGACTACACAACCTATTTTTTCGCTGCATTAGTTAACAAAGATAGAAACGGGGAAAATCTTATCAGCAACCCTGACCTTAATTCAGACAACAAGGTTAGCTATAGAGAAGCCCATATCTATACTTTGAAATACGCAATAAGCAAAGATATTTCACGATCCACCAGTGAGGCCTACCTCGAGAAATGGCTACCATGGTATCTGAGGTGGAGTGCTATTGTCGAGAATACTGATAGTTATTACTGGACTATTGCAAAGGAAATAGCACTTCACAACTCCTTAAAAACGGATACAAAGGATCTTAACAGTAAATACAGCAAACTGAGAGCAAGTGTCAATGAACAAAGATATCAAACATACCGCATTGAAAAGAAAATCTCACAAAAACAAAAAGAAATAATTAGAAACCTTAAAGACATGTTTCCACTGATTAACCTGACACTACTTAAGAAGGATCCTAAAAAGGACATAGAAAACGCACTCAAAATAAATACCTATATAACTTCTCTACCCGGTTACAAACAACTAAGCACCTATTCTGAAGAATACAAGCAATCGCGAAAATATCTTATTAAGCAGGAACGTAGTCTTGCACAGATCAATAAAGTTCATCGATTCAAAAAATTATCCTGGATCGAAAAAATGTTTTTAAGGTATGCGTCATCCAGTGAAATAGCTGAATACCAATCTTTACTTAAATGTGAAAATTCTGGCAGCATGTGAATCACTTTACATCAACCGCCTAACTGCCAGCAGACTCTGTTCTTTGAGCCTGCTGGAAAAACGATCGTCAACTTTTTACCAGCGAGTTGAATCACTATACAAGAAATACATGACCATCATGTCTTCTATCAGCACCACTTATACATAATTATTTGTATACTAAAAAGCTGCCAATAGAAAGGATATCCAAGCCCGTAGTATAGAAACATTTTATCGCATCAGTCGGTGACTCAACAACTGGCTCACCCATAATATTAAAGCTTGTATTTAAAACAATAGGGACACCTGATATTTCACCAAGCTCAGTTATTAGCTGATGATATTTAGGGTTTGTTTCAACATGTACTGTCTGGACTCGGGCACTACCATCTACATGAGTTACTGCTGGAATAACTGACTTTTTATCTTCTTTAACCTGGCAAACTTTTAACATAAAAGGAGCAAAAACATTCAGATCGAAGTAATCAGTCGTTTTCTCAGAAATTATAGATGGGGCAAAGGGCCTGTATGGTTCACGATATTTCACCTCTGCATTGATTTTAGCTTTCATATCGCCATAAACTGGATTGGCAAGAATAGATCTCGCACCTAGCGCACGCGGGCCAATCTCCATTTTACCCTGGAACCAGCCAATTATTTTACCATCAGCAAGCTCCTTGGCTGTATCTTTACAAATATCATCACTCTTTACGTACTTAAGCTTATATTTCTTTAATTCTGTTTCGATATCTGCATCTGTATATTCAGTACCGGTAAATGGGTTACTATGAACAAATGAACGCGGCTGGTTTAAAGTATGATTATAAACATAAAAAGCAGCTCCAATAGCTGTTCCATTATCACCAGCAGCGGGCATTACATAGACATCCTTAAAATTTGTATTCCTTAGTATCTCACCGTTCATTACACTATTTAACGATACACCACCTGCGATAACAAGATAGTCTTTTTGTGTTTTTTCATGCAAGCGATTACATATTTCAATCGCAACCTCCTCCAATACTTTCTGAAATGCAGCAGCAGTATCATAGTGGTGCTTCTTAAATTCTGCCGTTTTACTATATTCTCTTGGTTCGCCGAAGACTTCATAGAATTTTTCTCCACAACGCTGAGAATCACCGTATTGGTAATTAAAGTAGCTTAAATCAACTTGTATACGTGACTCTCCGTCGAGTGAAATAATCTCCTTAACCTCATCATAAAATACCGATGAATCACCGAACGGTGCCAAACCCATGGTTTTTCCTTCATCATAATTAGGACGAAAACCACAGAACTCTGTTACTGCCTCGTAGAACGAGCCTAATGAATGCGGAAAAAATGTCTCAGAATAACGCGTAAAATTTGTACCCTCACCGAGGCCTGTCCAAGCCGTAGACCACTCACCGGACCCATCAAGCGATAGTAACGCAGCTTCATCATAGGGTGACACATAAAAACTACCAACAATATGTGACAGATGATGCTCGACATAATGCACCTTAGGTGTCGTCTTTCGAAAAAAACTGTTGTACCAGTTTTTAAATCTTTTCTCCCTTGAATATGGGCGATAAAACTCATTTTTAATAAACTTCAAAGCATGTCGCGGCATCTTAATCGCGTATAATAGCTTTCTGATATTGTGTTTACTAAAGTCCGCTGAAATTGCAATATGATCAATCTGATCTGCCGTTATATTCGCAACTGTCAAACATCTTTTTATAGCATTTTCCGGGAACTCATAAGTGTGCTTCTTTCTGCTTAACCTTTCTTCTTCTATAGCAGTTATAAGGACACCATTCTTAACAATACATGCTGTTGAGTCGTGAAAATGAAAATTCAATCCCAATATAATCATACCCATTTTTCCCTTAAGTATACTGAAAATTAATTAGTTATAAATGCACTCATAGTACACCAATTTACTACCTACGATGACACCCAGTTAGAAATAAAACTTGATTTTAATCATTTATTACCATGTATAACAATTAAATTTAACAACACAAGTATCGTTATAGCGCTGACAGAACAGGCAAACCATAAACTTACGCATGGTCATTACTGATACCTCTAAACAATTTTCTTTTTATAAATTTCATAGAACGATATACTGAAAAAACAAGCTTTAATATCAAGCCTCTAACTGAATAATTAAAGTGCTCTATTGCTCGTAGATTAATAATTTCCGGATGCCAGCGTTCCGCCCACTTGGGGCTTGTATTTAAATTTATCGTAGTAATACTTGTGTCTAGCAAAGCGCACTCAATTATTTTTTTAACCAGTATTGAGCCGGGACCAAATTGCGTAAGGTCTTCTGAATATGATATTTTATGTAAGTAGAGGTTAGAACAATGCCTGAAAGAAATAGCACCTGCTATCAACTTATCATTTAAATAAAGCAAATATATTAGTGCTTTTTTATGTTTCGAAAACCCTTTCCATGATTTTTTATAGAAATTTGTAGTGCACAGATCTGATGAAATTGACGTTTGTAACTTACCCTTCCACCCAGAACCCTCCAGCTCAATAAATTGGCTCATCGCATCAGCCACTTCATTTTCAGAGGTATAACATTTGAGGTCTAATGCATCATCCTTCGCAAGCATCTTTTTTTCTAATCGATTAATATTTTTAAACATTTTTTTAGATATCACATCGGAAACAGTAGCCTTCGATTCTATATCAAAATATGCTGACTCTTTATGATAAAAAGGAACCATATGAGATTTATGTAAACCTGAATCGGCAATAATATTGCGAGCCTGAAAATAATCCCATCCTGATATATTTTTTGACAAAGACATTTTAAGCTCACCAACAAGATCATTTATGTTGAAATTATTCTGCCCAGCAAAAACAAAAACATCGAGATGATCATGATTGCTAACCTGAATAACAGACACCTTAAGAAAGCAAATACGCTTAACCTTAATAAACAAAGGCACGGCTAGTACTAGGTCTTGATCAACAAATGCAAACGCATATACCAGCTTATACTTATCTAACAGTAACGAAGATGACAATGCAAAATCAGGGAAAGAACTAGCACAACTACTTGCGTTATGCTCTGAAATATCATTCCACTTGGCAACAATATCCTGAGGCGGTCTTTCATTTATATAAAACTTCCAGTGTAGTTTATTGTCCATAACTTAATCGCTGCATCATATTCTATGTGGTAGTCAAAAAAACATTACTGTTGGCAATACCATATTTATCTTAATAACTTTAGTTCTGCTCATATTAAATCTAGACAGTCCTTCCAAAATATGCTTTAACCGTCTTCAAGTAATCTTCGATTTTAAAATAAAACTTGTTTCTTCTTATTTTTATCCAGTACAACCTATCGCAATCAGTGGATAAACTTTTCTTGTAAGCACTATCACCAGCCATAAAGTCGTAACTTTCGTACCCTCCCATCTCGGCGTAGAAGTTAACCACCATCAAATGACAGACAAGCCCCGGTCGAAAGTCATTACCTGACCTGTAATTAAGACCACTTTGGTAAAAATATACTTTTTTATCATAAGCAAAACAGTATATATAGCCAATCAACTCAGCCCCACTCGCTATTTTGAACAGATGAAGGTGATTGAGAGTAAAACTATCCGTTATCATTTTATCATGAAATGATTTAAAAAAAGGACTTGAAAAGGAGCCTGGCTCACCTTTTAATTCCCAGCTTTTTTGATGAAGAGCCTCCAGGCCAGCCAAATAATCCAGTGCTAATTCCTGAGTACTTGCAAGCTCAACCGTCAGCTTAGTATCTGTCTCGTAATTTCTGATACTTTTATTTATTTGTGAACGCTTATTTTTACTTAATAATGGCAATAGAGAATTGCCATTAGAGCGAACACGATTTAAGTCTATATAGAAAGACGATCTTGACTCTATTAACTTTACAGTTAATTCTGGTTCGACAGAGTTTAGAGAACTTACCCACTCCTCGCCTACTGCTGGACAATGAAACTCTCCCCATCGCTTCACTGAATATGACAGAAGCTTACTATAATTGTATTTCGTCACCACCGGGCTCAATAGAAACCCATTATATTCTATTGTAATCTCATCAAACAGATCTTCACCGATTGAATTCAAGTAACCACGACTACAATAAATAAAGCTATTTTCAAATCCTTTTTTTATACCCACAAAAAAAGCAAAGATAACGCCTGACTTGTCTTCAACATAAACAAACCGGACATCCTGTGTTGATGGCAGACACTTAATCCATGCACCAATCCACTCCCACGACAAGAAAAAACTATGCGGACATATTTTTAGAAGAAACAACCAAATAGATTTCACCTTTTCAAATTCATAAAAAGGATTCAATTCGTAAAATACAAATTCTGGTTTTTTATCCACTGCTTTAATTGACTCGCTGATTTACTGCAAAACAGATAAAAAACTATAAACAATATTTGAACAAAAAAATGCAAAATACATTCTTAAATGCTTAGTCATAACACTCATCCGCACCTTGTCTGAAATAATTTGGAGCAGCCAGCATCGCTGCGAATAGCGCCTTACTTGTATATCTTTCAACATGAAGTCGTTTAAGTTCAAAACGATCATCATCAGGAATAGAATTTGATCCTGCAATATACGAGCACCCTATTTTGTACGCACTTTCAGACATCGCCTTAATCTCGTTATTAAAATCTTGCTTCCCACCGACCGGATATGCTATGGCCACACAATTATTGTTTATTTTATCGTTAATAATGTTTCTTGAATTAACAATCTCATCCTCAAGCTTTGACTTATCAAGTTGTGACAACACAGGGTGAGATCGCGTATGGGATCCAATTTCCATCCCATTTTTTGACATTTCAACAACCTGATTCCAGGTCAGGGGCATACAATCATTGTATCCATCTGACGGTATATCTACACCATAAAGAGTTTTTAATTCTTCAATTCTCTTTATTCTGCTATCATCCGGAATTCCTTTTAAAAACTTCAATAGCCTGCATAGCTCTGACTCTTTATTATCTTTTGTAATATCAATAATGTAATTATTGTTATCCAGATGATATTTTCCTTCGGGTATTTTTTTTATTATGTACGACACATAATCAAACCAAAATGGATTAGTCGTTCCTATATAATCAGTTGCAATAAAAAATGTCGCCGGAACCCCGTGCTTTTTTAACACAGGAAAAGCATTTATATAGTTATCATCAAAGCCATCATCAAATGAAATAATCACACTATTTTTAGCTACACGCCTTCCATTTTCAATATCAGATACAATCTCTTCAAATGTAGTTGGATTATAGAATTTCTTTACATGTTCAACCTGCCACTCAAAATCACTTACACTCGCGCTTATTAATTCAGCATCAAATTCGTAGTCATTCTCACTCCCTATATCTTTTATTCTGTGGTATGCCAAAATTTTTAAGTCACTAGACCGAAATCTTCGAAGAAGATTAAGAATAGATGTTCTATACATCAGGGCGGCAGCCAGTTCCATTTTACCCATAATTACCCCCTATTAATGCAGGTTGCGATTAAGTGGTCTGCTTTTTTTTGTAAGATATACCATTCCATAAGCGTAAATGTATTACTGTGCATTATCGAGTTGATTAAATTCATGTTTTAGCGCATCTGTATATTCATTAAAAAAGTGATACAGGGAACTATCAACCACTTTAACGGCACCTTCCAGTAAATGACATCGCCCACTACCCGGTAATATACTGCAAAGATTTACCAGATTATCAAGATCTGCTTTTGAGCCTTTTCCTGTATCAATTTTGTTTAGCAATTGCGACATATAATAGGTACCGGTTTTACATGACGGGCATTGACCACATGAAGCATCTGCAAAGAAATCCATATACTGAGCAACCCGTTTAACGATACCCGTGCCCTGTGACACAACAATCATTGCACCAGTACCTAGAGCAGCGCGTTTTAACTGTACAGAATTAAAGTCCAGATTTACATCAAGACTCTCTCCGGTAAGGATTGTGTTTGATGGCCCACCTGTAAATACAGCTTTTAATTTTTTACCAACTAACAAACCCTGACCATACGTATATATTAAATCCTCAAGCGTCGTACCCATCGGCAGCTCAAAAACACCCGGCGACAATACATCACCACTTAAACTGTATAGTTTAGTACCACTAGCATCCTTTATACCCAGATCATGAAACCATTTAACACCGTTACGCATGATATGCGGCACATTAGATAATGTTTCTACATTATTAACCAGCGTAGGTCTTCCAAACACACCGGCGGTAGTTGGACGCGGCTCTTTTCCTCTTGGGAATGGGAAGCTACCTTCTACTGCTTCTATAGCGGCGGTTTCTTCACCAGCTATATAATGTCCAGTACTGGCAACCACCTTATAGTCCATCAGCAATCCGGCGCCCTGAATACTTTCGTAAAAGCCGGATTGCTGCCATTTCTCTACCGCTGTTTCCATCATCTTAATGCAACTATCTAGATTAGGATTAATATAAAATATTATATTTGTAATACCACACGCAATAGCCGCTATCGACGCGCCCTCTATGACTTGCAGAGGTGTTTCTTCCAATAACACTCTGTCCTTAAATGTTCCCGGCTCATCCTCATTACCGTTACATATCAGGTATTTTTCACTACTTGTCTGTTCGGATATAGCCTGCCATTTTTTATATGCAGGATAACCGCTACCTCCGAGACCCAATAAACCTGCATCTTTTATCATTGGTATTATTGCAGTGGGATCTTCGAGTGCCACTTTTAAACCATCACCTCCCCAGCCTTCTTGCCAACGTGATATGTCTGCCCCTATTCGACTCTTACTATTTAACAATACCTGATTCAATTCGTGCTTCATGATAAGTCTTTTATATTCTTATGCAGACCGGAATAATCTGAGTCTGTCTCAAACTTTGCATAATCAGGAAATAATATGGGACACTTTTTATCCATCGGCATATTTGCAAGTGTTAATTCACGACGCAAACGGCTAAGATGCTCTATTGTAATTTTCCCATGAGATATTCTTGATGAATTTTTTGCTATATGTGCTCCAGCTCGTCTCCCAAAACAAATTATTTCTAGCAATGAGTTTCCCATTAAGCGATTCCTGCCGTGTATACCACCACTAACTTCGCCGACACAGTACAATCCTTTAACATTCGTTCTTCCGTGTTCATCGATCACCACACCACCATTCTGATAATGTAAAGTAGGATATATCAACAATGGTTTTTTTCTTGGGTCAGCTCCGCTTTTGTGCCCCAGCTTTATTAACTTTGGGAATCGCGCTTCAAATATACCAGGGCTCTTTAGCTCAAGCCCTGGTGTATCCAGCCAGACACCTTTGCTACCGCCGCCTGCATCAATACCTCGTCCTTCAGCACACTCACGCATAATCGCAGCGCAAACTTTATCTCTTGGCAACAATTCATCTATAAACCGATCACCTTTTGCATTCAATAAATACGCTCCTGCAGAGCGCACACCTTCTGTCACTAAAGACCCTGAAAGATGCTGAGGATAGGCCAGACCAGAAGGGTGATATTGAAAGGAATCCAGATCACGAAGCTTTGCTCCTAGTCGATAAGCCAGAGTCAAGCCATCACCTGTAGCACCAAAGTGATTTGAAGTTGGAAAATTATTTATATGTAATCGTCCAATTCCTCCTGTTGCAATAACAACCGCCTTAGCCCTTACTAATTTATATCGGTTTTCTTGCAAGGATGAGAGGACTGCGCCTGTACAATGCCCATCTTCATTTGTTAATAATTCCACTGTCGGTGTATAATCCAGAACTTCGATACTGCTACTTCTCACCGCCTCTTTTAACACCCTCATCATTTCAAGGCCGGTATAATCCCTAAAATAAGCAACTCTTGGAACACTAGTTCCACCAGCCTGTCGCGTTAGCAGATCGCCATACTCATCAAGATCAAATTGCATACCCTGCTGTATCAACCATCGCACAACATCTGGCGCACTCATCACCATCTCTGCTACTAGCTTATTTTCAACCTGACGATGTCCGCTCTTAATTGTATCTTCGAAATGCTGCTGCGGAGTATCGTTTTTATTGATAGATACCTGTATTCCGCCTTCTGCCATAATTGTATTGCTATCACCCAGCCTCAGCTTGGTTGCCAACATTACACTTATGCCTGATTCAGCTGCTGTAAGAGCTGCTGCACAACCCGCCCCACCTCCTCCAATTACAAGGAGATCAGTATCGACAACCGGAGCGCCTGCAAGATCTGCCTCATCGATACGTGCATCTGCCTGCAGCAACTCTGCTAACTGTGCGTGGCATATTTCCCCTTTATTGACACCCACATTCAGAGTTACGCATGAGTCCTGATAATAATCAGGATGATATTTCTCTAACAAATTTTCATAACTGACGTCGGGCAACGGTCTTTCTTTTGTAGCCCGATAAATCTCTATTGCGTCCGAAAAAGATATAGATTTTTCCATATTTATATTTGTGCTCTTAAAAAATAACTTTTAACTCACCTTTACGTAAGTCCTCAAGACGATTTATTAAATTTGATGGGCGAGTATGTAGATGAGCAGTAACTCTGCGAGAAAAGATACCTACATAATTTGGAGCTATAGATTCAGGACAGGCGCTCTGACATAAATTACACAGTACGCATTCATCAAACAAATCACCGGCTTCACGAAAACGACCTTTAGTTGCCAATATGACAGCTCTTTCAACATCAATAGCTTTAGGGCATGTCGAGTTACAGCCACCACAGTGCCGACATGATTCGGCCTCTGGAAATATTTCGTGAAACTTAGACTGAACTTCCCAGGAATTCTTTATATCTTCAAGCTTGTACGACTGCTTTGCTGGAGTAGGAAACGCTAAAAAAACAACCTGCATACCCTCTTCGATAAGCACCTGACAACCCAGCTCCATTGAGACTCCAGGCGCGCCGTTTCGGCGAATCATAACACAACAAGCACCACAAACACCCTCAAGGCATCCTACACTTTTTATTCTGGGATAGCCCGAGTGCCACAAGGCTTGTATAACTGACAAATCCTCTGGAGCAGATATTGCCTTACCGTTAATAACAGTATTAATATATTTAGCGTTATTATTATCCATTTCCCTAATATCTCGGCTTAATACCTGACGACAGCTAACTTTAAAACACATGGCGCACTCATATAAATGAAAAGTGGCCGACTATTGAAGCACTTGCAATAAAGCATTAAAACCTTCCATCCTTGTCACGCCTTTATAGTGAAGATATTTACATTTTAATACATACAAAATACACTTCAATAACTCAAATCAATATATTTCACTTTCACCTCCAATCTTCAAAGGATTTGAGCATAACAATGGATAAATGTGTAAAAAAAAAGGACGTTTTATTTGCGACCGAACCGAACCCAAATACTTTATCTTAAGATTATAACTCAAGCAGTATCGTATGTGACTTTATTCTTCAGAATATTGGCTCAATGCTAATGCAAATAAAATCAATTACTCCTTACTGATACGCCACTAATTATGTGACGACATTACAAGTTTAAAGTATGATATAGACTCTCTGGTAAATCACTTAAAACCTAAAAAAGATAAAGACGACTGGTCAACAAGGAACATCTAAAAAACTATTGAGCCATAATTACGAATAAGACGAGAGCATGACACATGGAAACTTTAGAAGCTTTATTCAACAATACAGCCTATATATAATAACGACATAATGACTGATCTTGAGTACCCTGTCCGACGTCCGTATAAATCAGCTCTACTAATATTAACTGTTGCTTTAGGGGTGTTTTTATATATGCAAAGCGACACTTTTAGGCGACACTACAAGCCATTGTTACTGGCATATATATATTCATTTATGGATAACAAGTCGAGCAAGTCTGCTAAAAATATCTCAATAGGATCATCTACAGTTGAACGAATGGATCATGAGCGATATTTAGCTTGTGGAAAATGGCGCAACAGGGGGTTTGGATCTTCAGTCATATCACATTCTATTGAATACATAAAACACCAAGCCTTCTCACATAACACAAAATCTATCCTAGTATATGCAGGGGAAAACGATATAGCATACGGTAAAAACACAAAACAAACGCTCGTTGACTTTAAGAAGCTTATTGGGCTGCTCTCTGTTAAATACCCAAAAGCCATGATAAACATATTTGCCATCAAACTCTCACCGAAAAGAACAGTCTTTTCAAAGGCATACATAAAGCTTAATAAAGATATTAACGCTTACGCAGCCACACTTAAAAATGCAATGTTTTTTTCATCTAAACTATCTAACAACATCCTTAATGACTCAAAATTTTACTTAACAGACCAGCTTCATCTTTCACATGAAGGCTATCGTGAATTAACAAGGGAATTTAATATAAAATGCAAAAAGTAAATGAAAGAATCTATTATTTAGATGCTATGAGAGGCGTCTTAATGATGCTAGGTGTGTTGCTACATTCAGCACAGGTCTACAATCCAGAAAGAACGTGGGTCATTTATAGCAACACCTCTAATGTGATACTGACATATCTGGTTCATATTATTCATTTATTCAGAATGCCAGCGTTCTTTATCGTATCTGGTTATTTTTGCTTATTAACCATAAAGCGGTACGGACCATATCGCTTCATTAATATCAGATTAACACGAATCCTGATCCCGTTTATAGTGACGGCACTAACGCTAAATACTCTACAAATTCTCATCCTCACATCAACTGGCTGGAAACAGTTCGATTTAAACAACTATTTGCTAACCGGTGAATGGGTGTCCCATTTGTGGTTTCTGATAAACCTTATTGTTTATTTTAGCCTTATATTTATTTTCACCCTTATATCAGAGAAAATACCATCGTTCACTTACACAAAAGCAAACCACCTGCTAAACAAAACACCAGTATTCTTAACGCTTATGACATTACCATTAGTTTGGCTGACAATTAAGGCATCAAGTAAGATTGGCATACCTATATACATGGATATTTTAGGAATCATAGATGTATATGAGCTGCTGTTTTATTTCCCATTTTTTTTATTTGGCATGTGGCTAAGAGCCCACCCAGGCCAGTTAAGAAAATTTAGCCAATTAAATATATTCGTAAGTCTAATAATTATCACTATCTTTTTATTCATTTCAGGAAAAATAGACCCAAAAGCAGGCTTACTACAGACCATCGCAAAAGAATACTTACATACCACAAGCATATGGTTTAGCGCATCTGTTTGTTTTTATATATTCAGTAATTACGCTAATTTACAATCGAAAATATTTATGTTTTTCTCAGATGCCTCGTACACCGTTTATCTTTTTCATCATATAATAGTAATCTCAATAGCACTGATATTGACAAAAACAAACACAGATGCACTGACGGGATTTATCATACTTATTACATTAACAACATTATTATCCGTCTTAATACATAAATTCATTATATCCAGATACAAATACTTCAGCTATGCATTCAATGGAAAGAAGTCATCTCACGTCAAAGCATCTATAAATTAAATTATAGGTACTTTCTATAGTACAAACGCAGTAATTTCTCTACCTTATAGAGAAATACTGCCATGATAACCGCAAACGAGAGAGACACACCTGCCATCGCAAGAGTAAAAATCGGCGAGTCGCTATCATATGCCCATTTATTAAACGGCGCTCTAGTAAAACCATTTACTAGAAAAAGATAAACAGATATTGCGGCCATATAATTCACAAGTTTCTCAGGCATTTTAAAACTAACCAAGTTATTCCTTAGGATTTCAACTAGTGAAAGAAAAGTGATTAACGAAAAGAAGTGACTTAGATACCACAATGGTTCAAACATATTTCCCAATACAAGCATACAAACACTTACAACCAGACTATAAAGACCAGGTGTAAACTTTATCAACGCTGCAATAACTCCAAAGTAAATAACCTGATATTGACCAAAAACAGTCGTCTTAATATACAGTCCGTTCTCACGCAGAAAATCCGTCAATAACACTTCATTTATAAATAACAACAAAAAAATCGCTATCGCTAACTTAATATACTTTCCACTAATGAGCTTATATATAAATGGATATATCAAGTAAAATTGAAAAATAAAGGAAAGGAACCACCAGGGGCCAACCAATGAAAATACTTCATTAGGAACCAGATTATAGACAAGTGTAGATTTCAGAAACAACGAAACCCAGAGAGTTTCATCTAAAACCACATCACCATATAAAACAATACGAGCGACTAAAGACAACACATACAGAATCATAGCAAGCAAAAATGGCAGATATAACTTATTTAATCTGGACAGCTGGAATCTAAAATAACCCAGCCTGTCCTGCTGACTGAATTTTTTAGTTAACCCATAAGCTGACACAAAAACAAAGACCTGAACACCATAATGACCAAAAAAAATAAAAAACGCATGTATGGAGCTCAATGCATCATGAATAACTATATCAAATAAATTCAGAAGGCGATTACTAGAAAACGAAAACTCATTCATCCCAAGATGCGGTCGCATCTCCACTGAATTAAAAAAATTATGCAAAACTATTAACAAAATGGCCCAGAACTTATATAAATTAGCTGTATATCTATCCATAAAATTTATCAACTATAAGATTGTTTTCATTATTAATATATATTTTAGTATTTATTCAAAGAATCCTAACTACTGCAGCTAAGTAGACGGTAAATAGCACAACAAAGAACAGCGAAAATACATAAAATATATCAGAAGCCTTGATTTCTATAACTTCCTTAACCTGAGGATACGTCTTATACGCCATCGATATGGTTGAAGCAGAGATACCAATCACAAAAAACAACAACCCATGCTCATAAACAATAAAATATGTACAGGTCGCATACATTGCTAAAATTGTCATATTAACATTAAGAATCAGTGTAAGATCCTTATCTTGAGAAATCTTACTAATAGCATATTGCCACTTAAACATTAAGAAAAATATCGCTAGGTATATCAAAAAACCGATACTTCCAAGCTCAGAAAAATCCTGAACATAGTTGTTATGAGCTATAAGCCCAAAACCATTGTTATTTTTAAATTCATTCCTCCCAATCCCAAAAAACGGATTTTGCCTCAGGAGAGTCAGTCCAGTTTCCCAGAGATATACTCTTTCATGTGCAGATGCTTCTTTTGATGATACTTCTGACATACGAGATGGCATTACTGTTAATACTACACTTATTGCAGCAACACCGATAATAATCAGTTTTGGTCTTAAGAAGTATTGCCTGAAATAAAACCCCATTCCTACGAGCAACGAGAGAACCCCTCCTCTCGAATTTGTATAATATATAGCCACGACACAGATTAAGAACGCTCCAATACCTAGAACTCTTATAATTTTATTTTTATCGGGATCTGAAATTTTAGTAAGTGAAATTGCTGCACCAATTAACAATATCAAACAAACCACGTTTGGACCATCCCACTGACCATACCAAACTGCTCTGTTTTCTCCGTCGCTTGTTAAATAGGGTACCAGACCTCCCCATGCCTGCCCGTATAAAGACTGAATTATTAAGTTGTATGCCACAACCAAAATAGTAAACAGTAAAAAACTGTATATTTTTATAAGCTCTTTTAGAGTATTTATATTCCATAGAACAAGCAGAAAGACTAAGTATCTTTTAAAAAACTTAACGAATTCATCAACACCTGTTGTCACACCTACATTTATTGACGTGGAAAACAAGATAACCGCCAGATACATAATAAGAAGAGTGTTAACTGGCGTTACATAATGAATTCTGTCGCTTTTCTTTATATTCAGATAGCCAAGAATTAGTCCGATAGGAATAACTATGTTAGCTGTTGGCAAACCCAGCAATAATGGATACCAGTCCTGTGGACGTATAATTAAAAAAACTATAAAGAAATATAAAGGCGCTAGCATTTATTTTTCAAACGATACTTTGTACGCGGTATTGTAATCATCACCAGAAAATGAAAAGCGATAATTAGAAACAATACCAAGCTTAGCAGATGGTTTTTTAATCTGATGATCAAGTAAGCCTGAATAGTGGTTCGCATTTATATATTCCTTCTCATAACCCATCAATTCTAAAATTGTAGGTATGATATTATAATGAGATGTTTTATTTTTATTAAATATGGCAGATTTTTCAAATTGTTTTCTGATCTCTTGATTTTCAGTTATTATCATCAGCGGAACAGTAACTTCATAACGGCTTGTATTCTCAACAGAACAATGAGTCAACCAGGTTTTATTGTCATAAAGATTTTGCCCATGATCAGATGTATATATTATTAATGTATTTTTGAGATCAAGATCATTAAACAATTTTTTAAAATACAGATCAACAGAGTATGCTATGGCATTTTTATATGAATTCACCATAGTCTCCTTTGACTTTACTTTAATATCAAAACCCATATGTGGATGATATTTTGCACGTCTTAAATCATACGACCCTTCATACGGAAAATGCACACCAGCTCTTTGTACATAAATAAATGAGTTATCTCCTCTACTTATTTGTGACTTTATATAGTCAATAGATTTCAAATCCTTATCAAGCCTGGAGACACCTGTAAAATACTTAAAATTCTCAATTTTATTTTTTTCTGATAACGTCATTTTATTATTAAGCTTACCCTCAGACTCCTGTATCTCCAGATAGTGTGATTCATAACCAGCATTTCTTGCATAGTCCCAGATTAGTGGGTTTGAAACTATTGATTTCTGAAAGTTGAACGGACTCGCTCCTGTTCGCATTATATAATTGCTACCGGAACTACAGTTTGATGATGACAAAGCAAGGCCAAAATTAATTACTTTATCCCTATTGTTATACAGGTATGGTGTAATACCTTTGTATACATTTATATCTAAATAGTCACCTCTAACACTTTCATCCATAACTAGAACGATATTTAACTTCTTTTCAGAAGTGGAAATTTCAGGTGGCGTCGATCTTATGAATTTGGAACTAACATAATTGTTAATTGATATTAAAGGATATAACCCAAGTAATCTGTATTGAGATGGCAACCCATCAGTACCATATCCACCCCGAACAACGCTCAATGAAAAAATTACAGCTATTGGCATAAAGAATATTAACAGCTTACTGAGTGGGTGTAATATCAGCGCATCATGACTTTTATTTACATCGAATGTAGAAAATGATTTAGACTTAAAAAATATGGCAAACAGACCAAGTGAGATAATAAACAAACTTTTCAATATATATATTAGGTAGAAGCTTATTGCATCTGAAAGGTTATTTCTGGCCTCCAATAATATGGCAAACGAATCATAGTTTAAATGTGAATGCGATACATAGCCATAAATAATATCAAGGGCTGTCGCCAATAATATTAGCACCACAAAGAGATATTTTATAAAGGTGTTTTTCGAAAAACATAGGAAAACAAAACTAGCTACGCAAATAAACCAGATTAAAAGGAACAAAAATATACCAGTAAGACCACCAAAATTATGCCATAAAAGATCAATCCTGCTTTTAAGATCGAGGTGTAAATTTGATAACACCAGAAATGCAATAATTGAAAATATTTTTATAATTAACGGGAATGAATTCCTAATCATAGCCAGCATATATATTATCTAGTTTGAGTCTGTTATTTAAGTTTAACACCAAACCAGTAGATTAATTATACTTTTTAGAAATGATTTACCTGCTTTAATCGCAACAAAAAATGGCTGCCCGATACCGGACAGCCATTAATATAATTAATATACAGATAAGAAAACCGAGCAATGCGATTACCCGATGTTAGTAATCTGCTAAAGCTATTGTTTTGGTATAATAGTCTGGTCCATCAACTCACCGGTATAATCGGTGGTATTTAGCTTATATGCCTTGATAACAACTTGTGTCGGTGTTACCTCAACATGCGTAAAACCATGTCTTATTCTAGGATCTGTATTAGTTGCAAACAATACTGGCACATTGTTTTCCTTTGCAACAAAGTCATAACCAATACCCCAATCTGCTACTTGTTGATCCCAGGCCGCTGTTCCATACGTTGTGACGGCAGCAACAGAAGAATGAGAATCAGCGCCACCATGACCAGTCAATACATAGACAACACCATCCGTTTGATCGATAACACCATTAGCGTCTCGTACAATTCGACCATCACCATTAGCGCCCACCTTTAAAGGCACACTTCTTTGGTACATATGATCATGTCCAAACATGGCTAATTTAACACCGTATTTTTGTAAAATTGGTGCCATTTTCTGCCTCATCGATCTGTTATCACCAATATCTCCATAAGTACCATGTGCACCATGTGAGAAAATAGCATGATGGAAGAATGCAAATTTCCGAGTTTTGCTGGTCTTTTGCAGATCATTTTCAAGCCAAGCAAGCATTTCATCTACTCTGGTTTCAGCTTCAACGGTTGATGAACCTGAGAACTTCATCGAATCTATGGCAACAAAGTGTACGTCACCAGCATCAAAACTGTAATAGCGCTCTCTGTCTTCAGGTGAAATCGCTGGATCTGTTGGTAAATCGAACGAATCTAGATAAGACTGCGCAAGGCTTTGTTTATTATTTGCATACTCGTGATTACCCAGCATTGGAAAGAATGGCCGTGTAGCCAAAATACCATTACCCGGTTTTGAATCAAGCAATCCACTTAGCTGAGAGAAAAAGTTAGTGTTAAACTCTTTAAATGTTCCACTGTTGTATGCAATATCACCGACACCAAGAATAAAGTCATGAGGATAAAGCTGTGTGCCATTTACCTTTCTACTGATCTCATTTCTTACATTTCGTGGTGGTGAATACTGCGTACCGGAGTCTCCCAGCACAATAAATCTCACAGTATCTCCGTTTGACAGCGGCATTGTTTTCATTGAAACATTTTTTGCTAATGAGACCCCATCATGAACAATCTCGTACACGTATTCTGTATTTGGTGACAGATTATTAAACTCAGCCTTCATTTGATAGAAATCAGAGCTCAATGACGTATTAGCAGCACTAAACAACTGAGAAGTTGCCGTTGCCATGACCAGATCGTTATTAACCGTATTTCTCAGATAAACCATACCATTCCCAGACTGATTCACACCCCACATGATTTTCATTTGTGTAGGGTGGCTTGTCTGTAAATAGGGGTAACGGAATAACATTGGTTTGCCCTCATCCGTAGGCATAGCACGGCTACCGTAGGTAGGAATGATAGCATCCGATTCATACGCGCCAATATCACGGCCACTAGAAGGTCTTGATGCTCCGGTATAATCCAGTGACACCAGATCAGTGGTAGCCGCATTATTAATAGCCGGACTACCTGCTAAAAGAGTCAGATCATTATTGGCCGGATCAGCGTACTCTGGGTTTGCAATAAGGCTGTTTGCATCACCTGATGTAGATACCTTCCAGTCACTAAAAGCAATATTATACTGTCCTTTATCGCCCCAGGTGAATTTCACATCTGCCGCACCAGCATCAGTCCAGTAAATATTGTTATTAATATTTATTGAAGCATTGCCGTTTTCTAATGCGTTAGATCCAATTTTAATCGCAGGACCGCCTGCAGCTATATGAATGATATTATTGCGTATTTCAATATTATTACCCGCCTGATTAACAGTGGATTCATTTGAAATATAAATTGCACCGTGCTGATTAACACCTCCAAGACCCGAGGCAGCGTCATAGCAACTGTTATTCAGTATATGAACATCGGTAGAAGATGAAGTTGCCAGGCAGGATTCACCCGAATTAATTATCAGATTGTTTCGAATAATGCCATCGTACGACTCATAGTTACCATCTATCAGCTTATCAGCATCTGTAGACTGGCCTAGCATAATGCCGCGTGCTGTAACGTTTTCTACAATATTATTTTCAAAAACAATATTTCTGGCATTGCCTTTTGCATACAAACCCACTGATGGAATATCGTGGACGTAATTATTAGCAACCCAGACGTTATCAGCACCTACAATATCCACACCTTGTGCATTACGTGGTGTAACTGCACTAGCGCCGGTGAAATAAATCTCATTTCCAAAAATAGTAACAAAGTTCGCTGATTTCACGACTTTAATAACATCATAGACAGAGTCATGAATTTTATTATTAAGCAGCTTCACATAAGGCGTATCTATTTTTACAGCGTAATAATCAGCATTAGCAATCTCTAGATTTTCAACCGTCCAGTACATTGACTGACAAGGAATAGCATAAGCTGGATCATACGGATCACATGAATCATGATAAAAATAAAGAGCCTGACTATTGCCGGCACCATCGATGGTAACGCTTTCATTTTTATATGGACGAATTGTTATCCAGGCATTTTCACTGGCAGGACGACTAATAACTGCGCCAGCATAAGTACCTGCTCTTAATTCAATAGCATCACCCGGCTCAACCAATGAAACAGCTTTTGCCAGAGTTTGTACCGGTGATGTAATGGAAAGGCCGTCATTTGAATTATTACCCGAAGTAGAAACATAGTAGATATTATGAGAAGCAACAGGGCCGGCATCACTCACCACGGAACCCGTAGTGAAGGTAAAACTGTAGGGACTTGCCAGTTTATTACCTGACAAATCTTCAATATTTTCAACAAAAACAGTAAACATAGTGTTTGCAGTAAAAGGGCTATTAGGCGTCAAGGTAATACTGTCTGACGAAGAACTGATGGCTGCAGCCACATTATTAATATAAACATTTGATGCCGTCACTGAGAGCGGGTTAATTTCCTCACTCAATGAGATAGACACAACCGCATCCAGAGGAATATTTGTCGTGGTATCCGATGGCGATGTTGCAATTATTGTCGGCATCACATTATCATCTGATGCTGGTAGAGTAATCGCTGGCGTTTCATTGCCTTCAGGCGGTACACTGCCCCCCACACCTACAAGCGAATCAGTGGAACAGGCAGAAATAAAGACAAAAACAAGAAGAGAGAGGTACCTAAAAGCGGGTTTCATAATTAAATCCTTTATCATACATTACAGAGTGTCGTGTTTATCGGCTAAACAATAAAGTTGAAACACGTTTAACCATAACGAGTAATTATGGTATGTATTCTCTGTTTTTTCGCTCCACTTACGCACAGGATATTGCCACTCATCAGGAAAGCTCAATATACTGATATAACTTCAACACTACTCCACACTTTTTATCAAATCCATAGACAAGTGCTCCCATGTATAGTGTTTACTAACGAGATCAAAACCCTCATCAATTCGTTTTATCACTCCCGAATCTTCATTGATTTCGTTTATAGCATTGACGAGCTCTTCAGGCGAATCAGCATAATAGAGTATCGAGTCTTTATCGATATAGGCCAGTTCATCTAATCGGGTCGATATAACGGGTTTGCAACGGGACAAATATTCAAACAACTTTATCGGACACGCTCGGTGAGAAACCGGTATTTTTTTGAATATATTCAGGCACACATCCATTTTATCAATATACATGAAGATATCATCATGTGGTACACCGCCAGTTAGTTCTATATTATGAATACCTTCTTCTTTAATACGACTTTGAAGTGACTGGTACTGTCGGCCTGAACCAACTAAAAGAAAGTGGTGCTGGCTCAGCAACTTAGCAGAATTCAATATAAGCTCAAAATCAATAAAATATTCGAATGAACCTATAAACCCTATTGTTAGTTTATCCGGGACATTAGCAGCCTGCTTTTTAAGGAACCGCGTGTCTACACCATTAGCTAATACTTTGACATTACCTTCAGCCATTTTTGCCAGCTCATGAGAAACACTTAGAACAACACTAGATTTCCTCATCATACGCTTTAATAGAACATCTGCCAGACGCAAAACAGGTGGCAAAGCGAAACGACCTAATTCATATTTGAGCATATCGACATAATCATCAGCAAAATCGAATGCTATTTTTACATTCTTTATATGAATATATTGATACTGCGGTATGTTATACAGCAGCAGTAGATCAATGCCGTGTTCTTTCACTAACTTTTTCGCCGTTTTATATGCAATGATTGAGTAAACTGCCTTTTTTACGATCTTATCAAGTGGCCACTTTCTCTCCCAAAGAAACTTAGAGACTGGCACATCGTGTAAAACCACACCAGGCATTTCTTTAGAGTCAATTTCTATAAAATTTGTTTCATCCGACTTCATGGCAGGTGGTTGTAGAACATGAATCTCATGCCCCTGTTTACCGAGGGCCTCAATTAAAGAGTGATACCGAGTCCAGTTCACCGCATGCCAGCGTGCCATATAAGGAAATAAAACTTTCATTAATTATACATTCTCTCAAGTTGGTCATTAATTAAAACAGATGCATTCCCGTCACCGTAAGGATTTTTTATATCAGACATTTTCTGATATTCATCTTTGTTATTAAGCAGATTTTTAGCATGTCTAAGAATCAACTCTTTATCAGTACCTACTAATATTGCGGTTCCTGAAGCAACACCCTCAGGGCGCTCCGTTTTTTCACGCAAAACCAGCAAAGGCTTACCCAGACTGGGAGCCTCTTCCTGAATTCCGCCAGAATCAGTAATAATTAAGTGCGCCTTATTCATTAAATGACAAAAATTAACATAGTCCAGCGGCTCAATCAGAATTACACGCTTATGATTTTTCAAAATAGAATCAACTTTTTCCCTTACATTAGGGTTAAAGTGCACAGGCATAATTACTTTCAAATCAGGATACATTTCTGATAGCTCTCTTACCGAATTAAGAGAGTTCTCCATAGGTAACCCAAAATTTTCTCTTCTGTGAGTTGTTAATAAAATAAATTTATCATTTTCTATATCGATATCATGATTATTAAGCACCGTCTCAAGTGTATTTGATTTATTCTTTAAAACCCAAAGCAAAGCATCAATTGATGTATTACCGGTAACAAAAACAGTATTTTCTTTATGATTTTCAGAAATAAGATTCAGTTTTGACTCTTGAGTAGGAGCAAAGTGAACATCTGCGATTGCTCCTGTCATCATTCTGTTAACTTCCTCGGGAAAGGGTTTATATTTATCTCCGGTTCTTAAGCCTGCTTCGATATGAGCCACTGGTAACTGGTGGTAATATGCAACTAAAGCCCCGATAAATGTAGATGTGGTATCACCCTGTACACAAACGCACTCAATTGTTTCATTTTTAATTACAGGTTCAAGCTCTAACAGTATTTTTGCACTTAAACTAGAAAGAGTCTGATTACTAGTCATGACATCTAAACTATAATCCGGTTGTATTTCAAAATTACTCAAAGCCTGTTCCAACATCTCCCTGTGCTGACCGGTGACGATCACGAGAGGTGTAAAGATTTTTCTTTTCATCATTTCATGAATAACCGGAGCCATTTTAATGGTTTCAGGCCGAGTACCAAAGATAAATGCAATTCGTTTCATTTTATGTCACACCTTTTGACATTTATTAATTAGCTTATTAAATAAAAGCTTTTGTGAATATGCCCTGATATCAGAATCAAAAAAGAATAAGCCTGATAAAAACAGAACAACTAAGAACAGCTTTATAGCAAGCTGACTGGCAATTAATCCAGGCTGCATAAAAAATACAGGCAGACTGAATACAACTGCTACAAATATAACAATCATGCTTCTAATATGCTTGTAATGAACTACCATATAGTTTACTGCAAGTTTAAGCGTAAGAACGGCAATTAATGCATTTGTAACCAACATACCCAGACCACCACCCATAATTCCGAATGTTTTGATTAAAAAATACATAGCGAAGATATTAAAAACAGCCGAAATCATTGTAATATTAAGAATCGATCCCGTTTTTTTCTGAATCAATATTGGCGTCTGAAAATTGTAAGCCATTATTTGAAACACAACGGACAATGTAAGTGGCAAGATAAACTGATGAGCCTCATGGTAATCAACCGTCGCCAGAGAATAAATCACCTCTTGAGAAAATAGATTGATCGGCACCATGACAATACAAGCCAAAACTATTGAAAGATAACTAACTCGAGAGTACTGTTCACCAGCATCTTCATCATTCATAATAGAGAACCTGTATGGGCCGTAGGCCTTCTGAAAAGGTTCGTAGATTGAATAAGATAAAATTAGCGCGAACTTAGAGGCCAGCGCATATATGCCAACAGCAGCATAACCTATAATTTCCTTTAGAAAAATCTTATCACTGTTGACAATGACAACACCGAGCAAAGACGAGCCCGCTATTGGTAAAGAGTAGCGCAGCATCGGAAAGACAACAGCCTTCTCATAGCGAAATCCACAATTTTTTACAACAAGAGAAATCAAGTATAACCATATGGACAGAAGTCCAATCATATTAGCGTATAAGACACCATCGATCTTCATATCCATGTAGCTAAGTGCAACAATACTAATGGACACCTGCAAGATAAGTTTCCCAAACGAAACAATAATAAAAGTCAGTGCCCTGTCGGATGCACGGAGGTAGGCATAGAAGATCTCATTCAATAATTCTATATAGATAATTACAACCAATAGTCTTATATAATAATCACCATTAACGACCTCAAGCGTATATCCATTAATATAACCAGAAAAGTAATAAACTAAAAACAATATCGGAACAGCGTAAAATGATATCAGATAGAATGAAGTTACTATAACTCGCCCACGAGCATCATCTGCTCTGTCGAAGTAAAAACGCAATGTAGTATGTGCCAGACCAGCCCCAAGAATAATAGCCACAAAAGCGCTAACAGAGTAGGAAAACTCCAGTACACCATATTCCTCAACTGACAACATCTTTGTATATAGCGGCAATAACAGAAAGCCGCCCACACGATTTAGTATGTTACCTATGAAATATATGACACTATTCTTAAGCAGATTCATATTTCAAATGACTTATAATCGCAGACAAAACATCATCAACCATGGAATTTACCCAGAGAATATTATCGACGTTTTTGTCACCAAATCTGTGAACCAGTAACATCACCCAGAATATGACTCTAAGAAACTCGAACTGCTGATGACTTATATTCATTTTATTCATTAATAAAGTGAAATAGCGGGAAATATAACCATCAACATGCCATGGTAAAATATATGATTTGTAAACCTCACTGATATCCATTTGCTTGGTTTTTGACAAATAATAGAGAATAAATGTTAACTGGTCGTAGAGTGGTAAGCAATTATCAAAACAGTGATCCCAGTCTATTAAACTAACAACCTCATCTCCTTCGAATAATATATTTCCAAGCTTATAATCGCCATGAGCAGGCATAACTCTGTAATTATCGCTTTTATCTAGAACTGTTATTAATGCTTGATACAAAGTCGAAATAAGTTGTTTCTTTCCGGGATATACTTCTAACAAACATGATCGCAAAGGTTCAAGCAGTGAAGTTTCAATATATTCGGCATTACATTCTTTACTTTGACTTAATTGATACCTAAACCACTTTTCATTAGCTCGGCGGAAAACCCTGCCTTTGCTGCGGCCAATGTATATTACTTCTTTTCCCTTCACTTTGGTTTCGATAGTATATTCGAAGCCATTGTACGAATACTCACTAATAATCTCAGGAAGATCCAATCCGGGAACCATTCTGTTATATCGTTTTAATGCTGAGCTATTTATCTTTGCATACTTCACACTGAGCTGTGAAAGAAATAACCTCAGCACATACTGATTATCATTCTGGTCAGAAAATATAACTACCTGAACACCAAAATTACCGGCAACAATCCTTTGGACCGTTACACTAACTTTTGGTTTACTTGAAAAAAACGGATCGCAACGTATCAAATCTTTAAAAAGACTATCATCCTTCTTTTGCACACACAGTAACGCTCCTGCCCAGAAATAGCCACCTACAGTAGTGTATAATAATTTCTCTCTGATGCCTCGTAAAAAATCACCGACAACCTTTTGATCTCTATTGACACTCTTGACGTTATAAATTTCCGGTAAAGGCTTGAGATCATCATTAAATAAGAAGCGAGACAAGAACATAGTGGCAACTTCAGGAGTAACGTCCCGCATCATGTTACGCATATAGGAAACACTTAATGCATGATCATTTTTTCTTGTCAAAAAACCTTTATAATAGTATCGGTTATTCTCAAGAACAATTAATACCCCGTTATCTGCTAAGTAACTCATGAAATGAACAAGAAGGTCAGAACCTGAGTGATCCACCAACTTCTTTAGACTCCTGTCTATAACTATCAGATCATAAGTGGTAGTCGCTGAATCCAGAAGATTAAAAGTAAAGTCAGACACTTCAACACATCGTAGCCGCTTATAGTATTCAGATAATGTTTTGGACAGGTTTCTGCTATCATTTGATATCAATAGAACATTTTCAACACTAGGGCCAGCCAGCGATTGCCAGAATAAATAATTATGATTCATATTGCTAGCGACAGACCTGGTAAAGCAAAGATACGAATTTGTTTTTTCTAATACAGAACCAAGTCTTCAAATTTTATTCCCATACACTGACTTATTGATTATATTAGCCGGATTTACCAAACACACCAGAACACTATCCATTGTTTTGGTGCTCACACCCAAGCCTGCTACATAGTTATTGATCTGAACACCTTACCAGAAGATATAGAACGTATTCTAGCAACCAAAGAATTTATGAAATAGTTCTCCTAGTAATCATTCTGATTTACCCTTCTCCTCGAGTACATTTGCTATTCTTTTTAACTGCCGCGCAATTTCCACTAATGCCAGCGAGCTTATTTTTGAAGAGTCTTTATCATACTCAGTTGAGTAGTCATCACCACCCGATGACTCATCCATCAACTCATCAACAGATATATTACGAAACTCACTACGATCTTTGCGTGACTTACTAGCAAACTCCGGCCATTGCAACTCTTCAACAGCAGTGTCTATCACCTCTTGACTTACAACATTAACATTGTCGGCATATGAGCAAGTAAGTGCAGTATCGCATAATGTATTAATTAGGCGCGGAGTTCCTCCGGTATATTTATAGATAGTATCAAACACATCCTCAAACAAATCCTTATCTGATCCAGCAATATTGACTCTATGCTCAACATATTTTCTGGTTTCTTCTTTTGTTAACGTTCTCATATGATAGCGAAGACTAATGCGCTGCAATAGCTGCTCCATATCAGCACCTTCAAGCGCTGCGTTCAGCTCTGGCTGACCAACCAAGATAACGTGGAGAATCTTCTCCTTTTGGGTTTCAACACCCGACAACATGCATATCTCCTCAAGTACTTTCTTGGAGAGATTCTGCGCATCATCTACGATTAAGACTACCCGTTTGTTATTCATATAACTATCAACGAGATACTGATTCAGCATATTCAGCAGCTCAACTTTCTTTGCACTGAATGGATTCATGCCAAATTCAACAAGAACTGACTGCAGAAATTCAACATCATCTAGCTGGGTCTGAAAAATCTTAGCTACATTTATATTCACATCCATTTCAGACAACAATTTTTGTATCAGAGTTGTTTTCCCTGAACCGATTTCACCGGTTATAACAACAAACCCCTCCTGATTAAAAACAGCATATTCCATATATGATATTGCTCTGGAATGTGCTGGACTCATGTATAAAAAGTCTGTATCAGGGGTCAATCTAAAAGGAAAGTCCTTAAGGTTAAAATGGTCTAAATACATAATATCTTACCTTGAAATAGAAAACGTAAAGCCAATACGTTTATCATTATACTGATACTGAGCAATAGTACTCACCACAATCTCTTCACTCAAAAAACCTACAAAGGACATTTTATTATTAAGCCTTTTTATATAACTAAGTTTTGACGTGTACATATTATTTTGGTAATTCTGCAAACTACCTGAGTCAATCTGATTTTCCGAGTCAATATAACTGAGATCCAACCTACTTTTATCCGATATATTGATGTACATAGTAAATGTCTTGGTGAGTCTGATATCTTCATCATCCTCAACTGTATCTTCTCTTACCTTTTCTTCAAGTCTCAGATCATAACCCGTAGTGATACCGTTCGTTTGATAATTAATAGATGATACTTTTTCGATATACACACCGTTTAGCGGTGTACCCAGTGAATCTATAGCATTATTGTTATCCGACAAAGTCTTTGCATAACCCAAACTTATATTACTTAGTCTGGTTGTTTTCCTTTTATACAGAAAAGATGAGGTTGTGTAGTCGTTTCCAGCATCACCACTTAACGCCGACTTGCCAAAAAAAACATCAAATGCATCAACTCTTTTTGAATACTTAAAGCCGACACCTAGTGTTGACTGATCATAATCATTTAACAGACTGTTACTCTCATAAGACACTACCTTGGTTGTGTACTTGAGATACAATTCTTTACCAGCAGACATATTCCTAGACCAGATTAAGTTTGTAATAACGCTAGAGTTATCATTATCTGTCTCGCTATAATCATAAGCGTAAACATAAGAACTTAACTTAAGTGAATTCCCGGAAACCTCCCAGTCAAACACAGGCCCCGTAACAAGTTCATTCACATCCTGAATATTATTTTCATTAAAGTTCAACGATGTATCAATCCTTGTTTGCGAAAATGTATCCCGTAAATACCAGGAATACCGCCCCTTTCTTATTATCCAGTTTGCATCCGTCTTTAACGAACTTCTTGTAACATCACTGGCATAGTTGTTGACAAAATCCATATAATTGATGTTAATTTCCAGATTTGCAGTTAAACCTGCCGCATCTTCATTAACCTTCAAATAGATACCTGTTATGCTGATGCTTTCTTCTACAGGAACCGTTGCTCCTGAACCATCCTCAGGTACTTTTAGAATATTTGATGTGGTTTCGTACGACTGCTTAGCCCCTGCATCTAGCACCAGAGCCTGTAAATCCCCCCAAAATAACAACAAAGAAACCAATAAAAATATTTTCATACGAATAAGAACACATCAAAAACTGAGATCACACCCACTCAGGCACATCATTCATAACCACACCAATTAGCTTGGATTTATCTATCCTCTTTAACGTATTTTCAAGGTCTTTCTTCTTTACCTTTCCATACGGCACAGCTACAACAACATAATCAACAAGATCGATCAGGATACTGGTATCAACCGACTCACTCACCGCTGGTGAATTAAGCACAACATAACGATCCTGATAGCGCTCAACAAGACCATCCAGTAACATTTTCATTCTAAGCGTGGTAAAACTTTCACTTGATCTGCCAGCATTTAAACCTGATGGAATAACGCGCAGTCTTTTTATCCCTACATCTTTGATAATATCGACAACCTCTGCATTACCATCAAGAAAATCAAGCAGGCCGTACTCATAGTCAAGATCCAGCATTGTATCAAGAGTGTCCGACTGAAAATCACAATCTACAACCAGAGATGTCTTGGTCTCATCAAATGAAAAGGCAGCCCCCATATTCATTGATACAAACGAACTATCTACACCATCTCCACATGATGTCACTAAGACAATAAAGTTCTCGTCCTTAGACTTCTGCAGCAGCTGGGTTCGTAAATAACGAAAACTATCGGTAACACTCGACTTTTCTGAACCAGGACGAATAATCTTTTGACTCAGTAGTTTTTCATCATCGATCGTAACATTTTCTTTCATTAGCTTAATTAACGATGAAGATGATGATTGCTTAACCACACTGATAGCACCACCAGTGACAGCTGTTGGAGTTTGCACTTCCCCATCACTTGATGCAGATATAAGCTGGTTAGATCTGCTTTCCTTGGCTTTTCTTAATGCCTCTTCAATTCTACTCACTAGATTTTACCCATTAACTTAAGACTACTGGCAGCTATGTAAATAACAACCACAAGAGATAAAACAACTATTAATACGCGATAATTATTATGCAAAGCGCTCCTGTCCCGATCCGTCCAGTAATGCGGGATTTCTGCTAAAACTGGCACACCCAACTCTTCAGTTATACTGTTAGCAGACCTTACTTTCCCATCCAGTTGTATCAAGCCAAACACAACACCAACAGGTATAATGATTCCCAACAGGATTCCAAGAATCAGAAAATGCATAAAGCGTATACCAAAAGGTCTGATCGGCATTTTTGCACTTTCGAGAATGGTAAATGTAGAACCTTTTTGTTGTGAATCAAGACTCCTTGATATTCTGGCATTCTCTCTTCTTTTTAATAAATCCTGATATATCCCCTGATTTACATCATAATCTCGGGTTAATGTTTGCATCATTGAGTCCCCTTCCTCAATACGCCGCATACGGTCAAACTCGGCATCTAGCAAGGTCTTCATTTCTTCTAAGCGGGCTTCAAGTGTGGCAATTTCAGTTTCTGTTTCCGACAGACTTGATCGCAGTTGCTGATAAATGGGATTGGTTGCTATTGAACTATCAAGATAGGTTTTTCCTTCTTTTCTAGCATTTCGTATGGCCTCATCCCTCGCCTTCACCTCTGACTCTAATATTGCCTTCATATCAGCAATATGATGAGTTATCCTGACAACATCAGGATAAGTTGGTGTATAAGTTAGCAAGAGTGTTTCAAGCTGATTTTCCATTTCAGTTATCTTAACTCGGTATTTACCTTCCTTTGACTGGCTTATCGTCATTGCCGCCTCACCAGAGAGCTGTCTTTGAAACGATTTTTTTCTAATCTGAGCTTCTCTAAGAGCCAATTTTGTATTTTCATATTTAAGCTTGAGATTAGTGACTCGCTCGGTTACTTTTTCCTGCGTACCAGGCCTTGCATCCGGGTTATCTGTAACAAAACGTTTTATTTTTTCGTCAACAGAAGTCAGTTTATCCAAATACTCTGAAGCCTGTTTTTCAATAAACTCATAGGCTGAACGGCTTTCTTCAACTTTGTTTGTTTTTCCTATATCTACAAACAGTTCCGCCATGTTTTTCGTGGTCAAATATACCCGGTTAGGATCCGCATCGGTGAATTCAATTTTTATTAAACTGTCACCTACTTTATTAATCTCGGTTCTTTGTTTAATCGAATCAATGATATTTTCCCTTTCAACGGCATCAGGGCCTTTTTCCAGCCAGCCACTGTACTCAAGAACCTGATCTATGATTTTAGTACCGAGAATGATTTGTTTGGCATTTTTCGCAATATCTTTAGACTCAGCTGTAACAGCTGTACCTTTCATTAAAGGTGTTATTACATTTCTATTATCTACATATATTAAAGACTCGGCACGGTAACGTTTTGGCCAGTTAACACCCACCATCATCGTTAACAGACTGATGATACAAAAGACAATTACGATTTTATTACGATGCCGGAAACTATCCTTTATCGTTAAACTAATCAGCTCCTGAGTTGAATATTGAATCATTATATTTCCTTAAAATAGTCTTTCCGGGACGGTAACAATATCCCCAGCCCTTAACATAATATTTGTCTCAAGCTCGCCATCAAATAAGATATCATCGAGATATATTGGAATAACAATGGTTGAATTATTTTCTTTTCGATAGACCTTAGTTCTGTTTCCTGCAGCAAAATCATTAACCCCGCCGGCTGATAAAACCGCATCCAGAACCGTCATTCCCTGCCTGTATTTAATTGAAATTTGATTTCGCACAGCACCTGTCACCCGTAAACGCGTCAAAAACTCATGACTCCGTAGGTCGGTAATAATAACGGTAACCTGTGGATCTCTGATGTACTTCGCTAGTTTTTTGGTGATGTTCTTAGATACCTCCTCAGAAGTTAAACCACCCGCCAGCACATCACCAACTAAAGGCACTGATATCTTACCGTCAGGTCTCACCGGCACAGTGACATTTAAGTCAGCATTTCTCCAGACATTTACAGCCAAAACATCATCGACACCGATGTGATAATCAGGGATAGAGTGGCTTACAGTCTCAGGAATGTAGTCACTGACTACAGTCAGGTCATTATTAGAACAAGCAGTAATAAGATAAATCAGAACTGATAAAAACGAAAGATGTAAAGAAAACTTCACGAAACAAATACTCCATTATATTAGTATATAGCTAAAACCTAACCCACTATATTGTTGGTCAATGCATAGTAACCAATCTAGCCCGATATTCTATCCGACAAAGCGCTATTAGGTAAGAACTTATAAAATCTATTATACAAAAATGTGAACCATATTAATTAAATCTAATTCTATGTGTCAAATATTCTGACACCCTACAACAGAACGCCGACCATTCCTTCAATTACAGACATTAATAATATAAAATAGGCGCGATTATTTAACTAACACTGTAGGCTTTTGTGAAACTTAGCTTTTTAGAATGTTACCAAATACTGGATATCAACGATGATTGTGACTGGCCCACATTGCGGAAAAAATATAAAACCCTGATCCAACGATCTCATCCCGATCGCTTCGAAGCAGGATCAGCTGAGCAACAGTCAGCCCAAAGCCTTATCCGCAGCTACAATGCAGCCTATAAACAGATAGCCGACTTTTATCAGGCTAATCAGAAACTCCCACCCAGCTTAGCCGATAAAAGTGATGAAAATATCATCGCTCCAAAACCAAGAAAAAAAAGACCTTCTGTTAATCATGAGCATATTAGGGTCAGAAAAAAATCCAGCTCATACAACACGCCAGTAAAATTTATCTTTATATCCGCTCTCATTTTTGTCAGCTATTTTATTAGCTTTTATTTTAACGACAATGTATCAGAGCAAAAAAAATTATCTACTAGCGTAAAACCAGAAATATTACCTGAACATCATTTACATAATCAAAGAAATATTGAGCACAAGCCCATAGCGACTCATCCAACCCAGGAAAAATACTTCACAACTGGATCAGGCTTAGGAGAAGTCATTACAACCCAGGGACAACCAACAAGAGTTGAAGGAAACATCTGGTATTATGGTGAGTCGTCTGTGACTTTTACTGACGGCGCTGTATCAAGCTGGTTCAGACACCCTCAGTTTCCTCTAAAAGTTAAAATCACCGAAAACTCTGGGTTTACTTACCGATCCCGTTCGGATACAGAAGAAAAACCGGAAAAAACACACCAGCCCTACTGGAAACGATAGCCGCTAATAATCAGCGCGCACCTTTACCAAACAAAACAACCTGCAAAGTCTGGAACATAATCGTAAAATCCAGAAACAAACTATAGTTTTTTACATAATACAGATCATACTGCAGCTTCTGTTTGGTATCCTCTTCTGTATCACCGTACGGATAACAGATCTGAGCCCAGCCAGTGATTCCAGGTTTTACTTTGTGTCTTAGTGAATAGTGTGTGATTGTATTATCGTAACCAGAGACAAACTCAGGGCGCTCAGGGCGTGGACCGACAAAGCTCATATCACCTTTTAATACATTAAATAACTGAGGCAGCTCATCAATACGCGTCTTACGGATAAAGGAACCGATTCTTGTTACACGCGAATCCTTCTTGCTTGCGTATTGCGCGCCATCCTTTTCTGCATCTGTTCTCATGCTTCTGAATTTTAACACCGCATAAGGCTTATTATCCAAGCCAACCCTGATCTGCCGATAAAAAACAGGATCTCTTCCGAAACTACTCAAAAAAATCAGAATAGCCGTCAGTAAAATAATCGGGCTTGCCAGAATTAAAATAATGGCTGATACCACAACATCAAATATTCGTTTGCTTGAACTTTGCAGGACCGCATGAGAAAAACCGGTTGAGAAAATCAGTGAACTCGGGTGAAGCGCATCCAGTTGAATATGACCAGTAATTCTCTCGAAAAAACTAACCATATCACGGACATAAATCCCTTCCATTTTACAATTTAATAAATCTGTTGCAGGAAACCTCTTACGCCTGTCGTCTACAGCAACGACGATCTCATCAATACCATTGTTTAATGCAAAGTCAAAAATACTATCATCAGTCTTGATAACATCGGCCTTATTAACAAGAATCTCGCAGTCATTCATTGGTAAATAACCAACAATTTCAAAACCGTTCTCATTACATTTGTCTCTTAATTCCTCCACCTGCGAAGCATGCCTGCCTGAACCAATAACTAATATCCTGCTTTTAAAACCTTCGGAACTCATTACTTTTTGAAAAAATGTTCGGCTCACAATAATACCGAAAAAAGCAACCATCAAAGCAAACCCGATAACACCACGACCTAAAAACAACTCAGGTAAGACATAAAATGCCAGCGTAATCAACAAAAAGCCGAGACCAAAGCCAATAAACAACCTAATCATCATGCTGGCAAAATCACTGATGTGACTGCGCTGATATAAGCCCATTGCAGTCAGTGCCCCCCCCATAATGAGAGTAAAAGTTAAGGCTTTAATCCATAGATCAGCTTCAACGGCAAGATTAGGCTCGGTTGAATTTGAGAAGCGCAACTCAACACCGACATAAACAGAAACATATAATAAAATCGTTTCGATCATGATTAACCAGATAATACTGCTTGGAATATAGTGCCTGAAAACGCGAACCATCCTGAATCCCTGTTATTACTTGTTTATTATCAGTTTATTATATACTCAAACCATCATGACTTTTAAATCTATTAGATTAACTGTAAAAAGGACTGACGTATTTGAATATTTTTTGAAATTATATAACTATTCACTACAAACTTGCATACAATAAACAAAAAATTAATCTTAATCATCGATTGCTAATAATAAAATTGGAGTTTTTATATGCACACCCTTGATTCGGCCAACATCGCCATGATCGGTTTAGGTTACGTTGGCTTACCCTTAGCTGTTGAATTTGGAAAAAAATATTCAACAACCGGTTTTGATATCAATGAGCCACGAATTCAAGAATTGAGAGACGGCATAGATAACACTCTTGAAGTAGAACCTGAACTCTTAGCTTCAGCCACACAGCTGACATTTACCAGCCAGATCAATGACATTGCAAACTGCAATATCTATATTGTGACAGTACCCACGCCCATCGACAAACATAAGCGACCTGATCTGACACCGCTAATAAAAGCCAGTGAATCGATAGGACCGGTGTTAAAAAAAGATGACATTGTTATCTACGAATCAACCGTTTATCCGGGTGCTACTGAAGAAGTCTGCATCCCGATACTGGAAAAACTATCCGGTCTGACATACAACAGCGATTTTTTTGCAGGATACAGTCCTGAGCGGATTAACCCGGGAGACAAAGAGCACCGGGTTACGAATATATTAAAAGTCACCTCAGGCTCCACCGAGGAAATCGCCGAATTTGTAGACCAACTCTATGCCAGCATTATTACCGCAGGTACACATAAGGCCAGTAGTATTCGGGTCGCCGAAGCCGCAAAAGTCATAGAAAACACTCAGCGCGATGTCAATATCGCACTGATAAATGAGCTGGCTCTGATCTTTAATCGTCTAGGCATCGATACGCTGGAGGTGCTAGAAGCCGCCGGTACAAAGTGGAATTTTCTTCCTTTCAGACCCGGCCTAGTTGGCGGTCACTGCATTAGCGTAGATCCCTTTTACCTAACACATAAAGCACAGGAAGTCGGATACCATCCTCAGGTCATACTATCAGGCCGGCAAATTAATGATGGCATGGGCGCTTATGTAGCTGAAACAGTCATTAAAATGATGACTCAGCGAAAAATTCATGTGGTCGGCTCCAATATCTTAATGCTGGGACTGGCCTTTAAAGAAAACTGTCCGGACTTACGTAACACCCGGGTCGTTGATATAATCAACGAACTGGTCAGCTATCATGCAAACGTCGATATCTATGACCCCTGGGTCAACCCTGATGAAGCCGAGCACGAATACAACGTCAGAACCATCGATAGTCCCAAAACTGATCACTACGATGCCATAATCATGGCTGTTGGACATAATGAGTTTCTTCAGATGGGTGTCGACAAAATCCGCACGCTAGGTCACAAAGATCATATTCTCTATGATGTTAAAAGCCTGCTACCCAAGGACAAGGTAGACGCGAGACTTTAGCAAGCACAAAACGGATATCTTTAGTCTGCCCAACAGCAGACTAAAGACCTGCTAATTATTTAGTCAGATCATTCACATACCAGTCCATAGCTTCTTCCAGACCGGCATCAATGCGGTGACTGGGCTCATAACCCAGTAAGTCTCTGGCCTTACTGATATCGGCCAGCGAATGTCGCACATCGCCTGCCCGAAAATCACGATAAACAGGTTTGCTCTGTTTCAGGTGCGGGAAGCGCCCTTCAAGTAATAGCCTAATCGATTCGTACAACTCATTCAAAGTTGTTCTGTCACCCAGCGCCACGTTATAAACCTGATCTGCCGCTTCATCAGAGCCTGTTGCAGCCAGCAGGTTCATCTGAACGGTATTTTCTATATAACAGAAGTCACGACTGGTTTCGCCATCACCATTAATAAAAACATCTTCGTTGTTAATCATGCTCTGAACCCATTTAGGGATGACAGCCGCATATGCTCCCTGTGGATCCTGACGTCTACCAAAAATATTAAAATAACGTAGACCAATGGATTTAAAGCCATAACTGCGGGCAAACACACTGGCGTATAATTCGTTAACGTATTTTGTTACTGCATAAGGCGAAAGCGGATTGCCGATCCGATCTTCGAGTTTAGGAAGACCAGGATGATCACCATAAGTGGAGCTAGACGCCGCGTAAACAAAGCGCTTCACCTTGGCATCACGCGCGGCTACCAGCATATTTAAAAAGCCGTCAATATTGTTTTGATTCGTTGTGATCGGGTCTTCTAATGAACGCGGCACCGAACCCAGTGCTGCCTGATGCAACACATAATCAGCGCCGGAACAGGCCTGATGACAGGTATCAATATCACGCATATCACCGTTAATAAAATTAAAGCGGTTCCACTGTTCCTCACTAACAGCTTTTTGAACGTGATCAAGATTATGCTGATGACCTGTCGAAAAATTATCAAGCCCCGTCACATTCTGATCTAATGACAGCAGCGTCTCTAATAAATTAGATCCGATAAAGCCGGCCACACCAGTAATTAGCCAGCTCTGAGGATTATCGGATAATTGTTTTTTTATTTCGTTGTAGCGTGACATATAACATCCTGTCTTTTATTGTTTTATGATTAAATTTCTAAAGACTTTAAATATTCTTTAAAATCTTTCCCCAGCTCTTCATGCATCAGACCGTATTCAACATTTGCCTGTAAATAACCCAGCTTGCTGCCACAATCGTATCGTTTACCTTCAAAATGATAGGCATAAATTTTTTCATCACGGCGCAATTCTGCGATGGCATCGGTTAACTGAATCTCTCCACCGGCCCCTTTCTGCGTGGTTTTTAATTTTTCAAAAATACCCGGTGTCAGAATATAACGACCAACGACCGCCAGATCAGAAGGCGCATCCTCCGGTGTCGGTTTTTCCACGATTTCATCAACACGCATAACACGTTCGCTGATTTCAAGCCCGGCCATAATGCCATATTTATGTGTTTCATCATGCGGCACCAGTTCTGCACCAATAATGCTGGACTGATATTCTTCATAAGCAGACACCATTTGCTGCAGGCAGTTTTCATTCTCGTTATAAATTAAATCATCTGCCAGAATCACCGCAAACGGTTCATCGCCAATCACAGGGTCGGCGCATAACACCGCATGCCCCAAGCCCAGCGCTTCAGACTGACGAATGTAAATACAATTCACTTCAGGTGGCAAAATTTCCTGCACCGACTTCAGTAGTGACATTTTTTTGTTTTCTTCCAGTTCCTTTTCCAGCTCATAAGCTTTATCAAAATGATCCGGAATCGCCCTTTTATTTCTGCCAATGATAAAAATCAGCGTATCAATACCGGCAGCCACAGCCTCTTCAGCGGCATACTGAACCAGCGGCTTGTCAACTATCGGCAGCATTTCTTTGGGGTTTGCCTTGGTTGCTGGCAAAAAGCGGGTACCTAAACCGGCAACCGGAAACACGGCTTTACGTATTTTTTTCATCTGTTCACTGCACTTATTAATTAGAGTTAATCACATATTACCAAAATTTAACGACGATAACGACCGAGATTATTTTAAATATTGTTTTCTGAACGCCTCAATAAAGTGCACCTTATCTGCCTCAGGCAATGCATTAATCCCACCTGCCGCTTCGCGCCCGCCACCCGATTCAAACTGGCTGCATAATTGCCCGGCAGCGGTTTTATTATTCTGTGGTGCACGAACACTGACCTGATAGCTGTTGTTTTCTGATTCTATTAAGATCGCATGCGCCCGCTCTGGGAAACGATTCGACAAATGATTGCCCAATACACCACTAACCCGGCGACACCATTTCTCAGCCGGCAGAATAAACACGGCGCTCTGCGAATCCATCGTATCAGGCTGCAGATCTGCAGCTTTAGCCATATCACTCTGATAGCCAGCCTTCAGCGTAGCAAAGACTGATTCATGCTCGATAAACTCAAACGGCGAGTGATAGGGTTTTAGCGCCCGGTACAAATCAGCCGGATTAAAATACAAGTCATCAAGTGATGCACCATAACCGTTATAGTTAAGGGATACACCCAGCTCACGTAACAATGTTTTTTGCTGCTGATTCAAAGCTTGCTGGTTCGCCAGCCGTTCTGCACTGGCAATCATATTATCGCCATAGGCGCCGGTAATCGCCCACAGCACATACTGATGATTAAGGTAATCGTTAACCAGCAAACTGGTACAGGTATCGGCAGAGGTATCGATAGTATAGGTAAACAAATTATGCTGCGGAATTTCACCGGGCAAATGGTGATCAAAATAACGAACCTGACAGTGATTAGCCAGTAACTGACGCACCGCCTCTGTGTTCTTAGCCAGCGAAACATCCAGCACCAAGACCTGATCACCAGCGCCAGCCTGCACATTTTTAACTAATTGAATATCGCGCTTAACCCCTGTTACTAATTCAGAGTCAGCAGGATAAACCAGCCGCATTTGTTGCAATGCACAAATACCATCCGCATCACCATTAAAAACATCATATTTCATCACTAATCAAATACCCGCACATTATCATTTATCATAAAACACCTTATGATATAGTATCTCTATACTGTCATTAAATGGAATTCATAAAACAGAATGTCTGATAAAAAGCTATCCAGCTCAAACACCGTCTGGCATCACGCGACAATTACTCGTGACAAACGCGAGCAGCTTCATCAACATAAAAGCATTGTTTTATGGTTTACCGGCTTATCTGGCTCAGGAAAGTCTACTCTGGCACATGCCTTAGAAGATCGCTTACACAAAACAGGCTGCAGCACTTATGTACTCGACGGTGACAATGTACGCCATGGCCTATGTGGGGACTTGACATTCAGTGATGCAGATCGCAAAGAAAACATTCGGCGCATCGCTAATGTGGGAAAATTATTTTTAGATGCAGGGGTTATTATTCTTACTGCATTCATATCCCCTTTCAGAGAAGACCGACAAATAGCCCGAAACTTAATGCAGCATGGTGATTTTTTTGAAATTTACTGTAACTCATCCATCGAAACCTGCGAGCAGCGCGATGTTAAAGGCCTGTACAAAAAAGCCAGACAAGGAGCCATTCCTCATTTCACAGGTATCTCATCGCCATACGAAGCGCCCGAAAACCCTGATATAGAAATAAAAACCGATCAGTTATCTCTGGAAGACAGTGTAGAATTACTCATACAACACTTAAAACAACGCGGTATTTTACAATAATAATATTTAAGCCATGGCTATTAACCAAGCCTTAATTGACTTTAACACCATTAGATTTACAGACAAATATATTTCGTTTATAACACCACAATAATAACCGCCAGCACGTAACAACAAGATCAAAACATTAAACTCGTTATCTATAAATTTTTACAACGGTTCGTTTAACCCTCTCTTACAACCATCTTCTCCTTGTTATAACACACCAACCAATCATTATTAGAATGTGAAATTAAAGATACTGTATGTCTTGCTGATTCGTGATAAATTGTATATCTATATGGTTGTCATCATTATGAAACTCATCAGTCTGCTGCTAGCAACAACCAATATCTTGCAATGCAATCGTTGTCAGGCTGGCCAATAAGAAATAAAATCGTATGAAAATAATAGAAGTCATTACACATAGCGGCAATATTAGCTCTGTAAAAAGTATTGCTGAACAATATGGTGCTATTGACCAGTGGACAGCTGCTAACTCAGATGACGAAGAACGTCAGGTTGTGCGCTTACTTGTTGACGACCCACAACGACAAATCATTATGGATGCACTTCAGAATATTCTGAGCACAAATACCAGCAGCCGGATTGTGGTACTGCCTGTTGAAGTGTCCCTGCCTCTTTCTGAATCAGACGATAAAAACAAAGACACTAACAAAAGCAGCTCAGGCTCCAGCACACGTGAAGAACTATTTCAAAGCATTAGTAAAAATGCTGAGTTAAACAGCAATTTTATATTGCTGGTTATTTTATCGACTATTGTGGCGGCTATCGGCCTTATTGAAAATAACGTCGCGGTGGTGATCGGTGCTATGGTTATCGCGCCGTTACTGGCTCCTAATATTGCGCTGGCACTCGCTGCTGCGCTAGGTGACATACCACTAATGCTGACGTCTCTGCGAACAAACCTGGCAGGTCTTACATTAGCGTTTACTTTGTCACTGATATTGGGCTGGCTATTACCCATTAATCTTGACAGCCATGAACTCATGTCTCGCACCTATGTCGGGCTGGATTCTGTTGTACTTGCGCTAGCCTCTGGGGCTGCTGCTGTCCTGTCACTTACTACCGGTTTGTCGAGTGTGCTGGTTGGGGTGATGGTCGCTGTTGCATTATTACCGCCGGCCGCGACTGTCGGGCTGATGCTCGGTTCAGGTGAAATGAATTTAGCGCTTGGCGCAGGACTTTTACTCGCCGTGAATATTGTCTGCGTCAATCTGTCAGCAAAAATAGTATTTCTATTGCGCGGCATTAAACCCCGCACCTGGCTGGAAAAACGTAAAGCCAGGCAGTCAATCATTATTTATATTGTATTTTGGATAATGACTCTCCTTGTATTGCTGATCGCCATCTATCTGCACGGCAACTGGTATAAGGCTTAAAGTGTCAAAGACCGGAGTCCTGCAGCACTCTGTTGACTGTCGTAAAAGCTGATTCGGTATTTTTATTTAGTTATCTTTAGGCATGCCGTGCATGCTTTTTCTTCATATTGAAATACACTCACCATGCTCAGGAATATTTGCCTGCCAGCCATCCGTAGACAGGCGCTTTTGTAGCATACTTTTTGCTTCAGCTTCACCATGCACAAGGTATAGCTGAGGCTGCGCTGTATTAAAATTACTGACCCAATCCACTAATTGTGACTGACTGGCGTGCGCTGAAAACCCACCCAGTGTGTGAATAGTCGCCTTTACCGCTATTTCCTCATCACCTATTCTAAAGGTTTTAGCACCATCAATAATCGCGCGCCCCGGCGTTCCATAAGCCTGATAGCCGACAAAAACCACGTGAGCATTATGTCGCCACAGATTATGTTTAAAGTGATGCCGGATACGGCCACCGTTACACATACCACTGCCGGCAATAATAATCGCGCCAGCATTAATTTGATTAACAGCAATCGACTCTGCCGTGGTCACCGAATAACGCAACGTTGGCAAAAAGGTATGCAAGCTGCCCGACTCACCTTGTCGCAGTGCCGCGTTATCCTCGCTGTTGAATATATTCTGATAACGGTGGTAGACCTCGGTGGCGGCAATCGCCATTGGACTATCCAGATAAATTGCCTGCTGTTTTAGCAGGCCTTTTTGATAGAGCTTTCCAAGATAAAAAATAATTTCCTGAGTGCGCCCGACTGCAAACGAAGGAATTAAAATATTGCCACCATTCTCCGAAGCCTCCACAATGATCTTTTCAAACTGCTCCAGAGTTTGCTCAATTGGTCGATGATTTCGGTCGCCATAAGTCGACTCCATCAACACCACATCAGCCTCTGTAACTGTTTCAGGGTCACGCAAAAGAGCGGCATTTCTGTTGCCAAGATCGCCCGAAAATACCAGCTTCCTCTCTACACCATCTTCAGTAAAAAATAGCTCTACTATCGCAGAGCCAAGAATATGACCCGCATCACGAAAACACACCTCTATACCATCAGCCACAGGCTGACGACGACCATAAGGGATACCCTGATAAAGTGTTAAGGCATTTTCAACATCGTCAAGATCATAGATCGGCTCAATCAATGGCTTTGCTGCACGGCGCTGACGCTTATTCTCCCATTCCGCGTCGCGCATTTGTAACGACGCCGCGTCCTTATGCAGAATTTCCAGCAACTCGCAGGTTGCATACGTCATAAACACCGGGCCGTTATAACCCTCCGCCGCCAGCTGTGGAATACGGCCGCTATGATCCAGATGCGCATGCGATAACAAAACAGCATCCAGTTTAGCGATGTCGAATGGAAAGGCTTCAGAATTGGCTTTTTCTGCCTCATGTCCGCCCTGAACCAGCCCACACTCCAGCAAAATTGTACTGCTCTGCGTTTCAATCAGATAAGCCGATCCAGTAACACCTGCTGTCGCACCATAAAAAGTTAAACTTGCCATCCTGATTCCTCCTCAGAGCACTTGCAAACAATCCCTTTTGTTAAACTCGCCTTAACTGTTCTATAGCAAACATATCTGATCAACCGGATGATTTAAAACAAATACTAATAATAAAACCGCTCAGCCAGTCAGCAGATACCTTAACCATAACGCCGTAGCTCAATACTAAAGCAAGTGGTATTTTATGCAGGATGATTGGCCAACGATTATCGCAAAAGACAAAACAGATAACTGAGTGGCGATTGCAGGCCACGACAAGAAATGGAAGTGTCTATGTGTCTCACTGCCAGCACAGACCGGGCAATATTTTATGACAGGCACAAAAAAAGCCGCTTTACAGCGGCTTCTTAAGTTGTAATGGCGTCCCCAAGGGGAGTCGAACCCCTGTTGCCGAGATGAAAACCCGGTGTCCTAGGCCTCTAGACGATGGGGACGCAGCCTTATGAGAACGATTCACTTCGAGAAGTGGGCCTCTCGTTCAAAGGAGGCGCAATAATACGGAATCGTTCAGATCTTGTCTAGGCCTTTTTCGCATTTTTTTATAAAAATTAGGTAATTCTTATATTCAATAAGCGAGCCTGCTGTCATTTGGTTAATTCTTGTTCATTTTTAGAAAAAAAGCAGTGGGCAGAAAATTTTGAATTTTGTAAATCCCATGTCAACCACACACTTACGTCTTTTGCTGCAAACTGAGCACTGTAAACTCAGCTACACCCTTTCTTCATCCTTCACTCATTTCCTCTTCGATTTTCTCCCATGAGTCTCGCAGCGTCACCGTTCGGTTATAGACGATTTTGTCTGAGCTGGCGCTATCTAGGCAAAAATAACCCTCTCTCTCAAACTGGAAGCGCTCGCCCGGTGCGGCATCTGCTAACGCAGGCTCGATATAGCAGCGGCTGAGAATCTGTAATGAGTCCGGGTTTAAACGCTGATGATAATCCACACCGTCTTTAGAGCTGTCGGGTACCGGGTGGTTAAACAGGCGATCATAAAGCCGTATTTCGGCCTCCAGCGCATATTGAGCTGAAACCCAGTGGATGACGCCCTTAACCTTCCGACCTTCTGGATTCTTACCCAGCGTGTTTTCATCATAATGACAGCGTAATTCAATGATTTCACCCTGCGCATCTTTAATGACCTCGTCACAGCGAATCACATAGCCATAACGCAGTCGCACTTCTTTGCCTAATACCAGTCGTTTGAATTTTTTATTGGCTTCTTCGCGGAAATCATCACGGTCGATATAAACTTCACGGCTGAAGGCTACACTACGACTGCCCATTGCTTCATTTTGCGGGTGATTGGCCGCCGATAACTGTTCGACTTTATCTTCCGGGTAGTTTTCTATCACCACTTTCAGCGGGTTTAACACCGCCATACGACGCGGGGCATTGGTATTTAAATCATCGCGAATCGCGCTTTCAAGCATACCCATTTCAACACTGTTATCAGATTTGGTCACACCAATGCGTTCACAAAACTCAACAATGGATGCCGCGGTATAACCACGTCGGCGTAAACCGGCAATAGTGGGTAAACGCGGGTCATCCCAGCCATCAACATGGCCTTCATCGACCAGCTCGGTTAATTTACGTTTGCTCATCACAGTAAACTGCAGGTTTAAACGCGAAAATTCGATCTGCTGGGGATGACAGTCAATCGATATATTATCTAATACCCAGTCATATAATGGCCGGTGGTCAGCAAATTCCAGTGTGCACAGTGAGTGTGTAATGCCTTCAAGTGCGTCTGAAATTGGGTGGGTGAAGTCATACATTGGGTAAATACACCATTCCTCACCGGTCTGATGATGCACCACGCCGTGGCGAATGCGATATAGCGTCGGGTCGCGCATATTCATATTGGGCGCTGCCATGTCAATTTTGGCTCGTAAAACGCGGCTGCCATCGACAAACTCACTGGCTCGCATGCGCTTAAACAGGTCCCGATTTTCTTCTACGCTACGATCGCGATAAGGGCTGTTCTTACCAGGCTCTTTTAAGGTACCACGGTATTCTCGGGTCTGCTCGGCGCTTAAATCACAGACATAAGCCAGTCCCTTGTCAATCAGCTCCAGTGCGTACTGATAGAGCTGTTCAAAGTAATCTGAAGCGTAGAAAAGCCGCTCTTCCCAGTCAAAACCCAGCCACTTCACGTCCTCCTGAATTGCATGGATATAATCCTGCTTCTCTTTACTGGGATTGGTGTCATCAAATCGCAGGTTACAAAGCCCCTGATAATCTCTGGCGACGCCAAAGTTCAGGCATATCGATTTAGCATGTCCGATATGTAAAAAACCATTAGGTTCGGGCGGAAAACGCGTATGCACCTTGCCAGCGTTCTTATTGGCAGCAAGATCATCATCGATAATATGACGAATAAAATTAGAGGGCTTATTAGCTGAATCGGAACCGTCGAGGCTCATAGATAAAACCTGTAAATATTTAAAAAAAGCTATTTTACATGAAAATAAGGCAAGTGATTAGTTTAAAACTAATCCTCCTCCTCTCCCTAAACATATCTCAATGTAAGGTGCATAATATGCACCTATATCAACAATTAAATAAATCCAAGTTATTAAATATGAGCACAATCAACACAGACCATCTCTCTCGCTGTTTGCGGACACTAGAAAATGCATTCATTCAGTTAGAAAAAAGTGAAAGAGATAGCATCGACTACGATATTTTTTCGATATGCGGCAGTAAAAGGCTTTGAGATTTCCCTAGAAACAGCAGGAAAGCTCCTAAGAAAGGCCATCAAACCGTATTTTGCAACTTCAAAAGAAGTGGATAGACTAATCTTCAAAGACGTTTTCCGCTATGCCGGCAAACATGATCTCCTTACTACTGGGGAAATAGAACGCTGGTTTGAATATCGTGGTAACCATAACAATACAGCTCACGATTACGGCAAAGACTTTGCTGAAAAAACATTAGTATTATTAGCCAGATTTATTGAAGATACCAAACAGTTAATTAAAGTGATCAATAATGCCAAGTCTTGATCTGCCACCCAAATACCAAAAAGAACTGGTTAAATTAATTAAAGAATATATGCCAGACTCAAACGTATGGGCATATGGCAGTAGAATTACACCCAGCCACCATGACACAAGTGACCTGGACATTGTAATTCAGCAAAAAAAACACTCTATCGACAAACTGGTTGATTTAAAAGATGCTATAAAAAACAGCAACATTCCGATTCTTGTGGATGTAATGGACTGGGACTTAATTCCAGAATCATTTAAAGAAGAAATCCAAAAAAAGCACATAAGCATTTACCCTTAGCACCACCACAATTTAAGTCTCTGGATCCCGAATAACCACGGCGAGAATGACTTCTAACTTCAAAACCATTTGCAGCAGACCAAAGGTTTTGATAGAGTATTTTCGTGGTTTTATATGACCACTCACATAAGCAATGACGCTACCACATGTGACTAAACTGATAAGGACATCAACATGAAGATATCTGATCCTCGGGTGCTTACTCGACTTTTAAAAACTTACCGCCACTCCATTCTCAGCATCGCCCTATTCACAAGCTCCGGCCTCAGCCATGCGCTGGTTATCAGCGACTTATACCTCTCTGAAATCATGGCTAACCCGCAAGCCGTTAGCGACAGCAACGGTGAATGGTTTGAACTATATAACCCCACTGCAGAGGCCTTCAGCTTTAATGGCCTGATTCTGTCGGACAACGGTTCTGACTATCATCTTATCGACACCAGCGATGCATTAACTATCCAGCCAGGCGATTATTTTGTTTTTGGCAGAAATGGCGACAGCAACAGTAACGGTGGCTATAACCCGGATTATGTTTACGACCACTTTTTGTTAGCCAATGGTGACGATGAAATCATCTTAAGCGACCTGCTGGGAAACAGCCTGCAAATCAGTTATGAAGCCGGTTTTGTCAGCAGCGGCCAGAGCATGGAATTGACTGACCCGCAGATGCTGATATCCGATTATCAACTGAGCACAGTCTTTAGCTATGGTGCCGGTGACTTTGGCTCACCCGGCACAGCCGGCAGCACGCAGTTGCCTGCTAGCGCTGTTGCCGAGCCGTCAAGCATTTATCTGCTGATCATCGCTTTGGGGGGTTATTATCTGCTAGCCAGAAACAAAGCTTTTTGCGGCAATAGAATCGACCTCAATCAATTTGGCAAAAAGTTATTGAGTACAAAACAACTGGCAAGTTAGCCAAGCAAAACTTTCTGCGCATCATTCTCGCCAGCGATGGCCAGAGTGATGTCCTGACTCTACAATGTTTTGCTCAGCTCAGTAACGCCCATAGCTATCATCAAAGCGCACAATATCATCCTCACCCAGATAACTGCCTGACTGCACCTCGATCATTTCCAGTGGTAACACACCGGGATTTTCCAGCCGGTGTTTAACACCCATCGGGATGTAGCTCGACTGATTTTCAGTGATGAAAAAAACCTCATCACCGCGACTGACTTTTGCCGTGCCTTTGACCACAATCCAGTGCTCAGCACGGTGATGATGTATTTGTAATGACAACGCAGCACCCGGCTTAACAACAATGCGCTTGACCTGAAAACGCTCACCCTGATCAATACAGTCATAACTACCCCAGGGCCTCTCTGCCTGACGATGAACTGTCGCTTCAGGGCGAGCTGCCTCAGTTAATCTATCCACGATCTGTTTTACATCCTGCACCCGGTCTTTTGATGACACCATAATCGCGTCAGCGGTTTCAATAATCACCAGATTATCTACCCCGACAGCCGTCAGCAGTTTACTGCTGGCATGACAGTAACAATCGCGGACATCGTGCAGAGTCACATCACCGATAATCGCATTACCGGCCGGATCTTTTTCACTGATCTCCCATAAGGCCGACCATGAACCCAGATCACTCCATTGTGCATCCAAAGGCACAACAACAGCATCGCGGGTATTTTCCATCACCGCATAGTCAACCGACTCTGCAGCGCAGCGCGAAAAAACCGACTCATCGAGTCGCAAAAAATCAGTGCCGGTCGTCATCGTTTCAACCGCCGCTTCACAGATGGCATATAGATCCGGGCGCTGAGCCTTAAGCGCAGCCAGATAGCACTGCGCCTTAAACATAAACATGCCGCTGTTCCATAAATAATCAGCGCTTATCAAATAAGCCTCAGCCGTCTCTAAATCAGGTTTTTCAACAAATGCCTCCACCGCAAAACCCAGGTCCGCAAGTCGATTACCTTTTTTAATATAGCCGTAGCCGGTTTCCGCTTTATCGGCGACAACACCAAAGGTCACCAGCTTATCATCTCGCGCCAGTACTTCAGCCTGCGCTATTGCTGCATGAAAAGCCTCTGTATTTTTAATCAGATGATCTGCAGGCAACACCAGCAACAGCGCATCATCGTCATTTTTTAACGCATGAAAAGCGGCCACAGCAATCGCTGGTGCGGTGTTTTTGGCGACAGGCTCTAAAATAATATCAGCATCGCTGACGGATAATTCGCGTAACTGTTCCGCAACGATAAACCGGTGTTCGTGATGACAGACAACCAGAGCTGGCCGGCTATCCAGATCGTCAAGCCGCATTAAAGTTTGTTGTAATAATGTGCGCTCACCGTCCAGTGCCAAAAACTGTTTGGGATAATGCTGACGAGAAAGAGGCCACAGACGGGTACCGGCCCCGCCACAAAGAACAACGGGCAGCATAGACATTCCTGTAAAAAATAAGACGGAGTCGGTTTGACTCTGCCAAAAAAGTTAGCCGCTACTCATTAAAAAGCAGCGCCAGCAGACACACCAGATATACCTTCGTTTTGATTGATTAAGCTCTGCCAGCAATAAAACAGCCTGCGATTAACAATAGTGAACTTCAGCCATTAATGCAGCTGCTTGTCATTATCAGCAGACGATAAAATATTTTTAGCCGATGAAGAGCTAGCGGGCCGATTCAATGCGTGCTTTTCTGGCCGATAACCCGCAACCGCCTGCTCTAATAACTGGATAATCCTTCGCGTATCAAACTGACTGAGAGCCTGCTCAAAATCACTTTTGTAGGCCAGTAACTGTTGCCATGATAGTTTTTCTTCCGCCGCTCTCATAATTTTTGGGTGCTCGGTACCGGTAACATTATTACCAATCAGTAGTTCTTCAAACATTTTTTCACCGGGACGCAGGCCGGTGTATTCAATCGAAATATCGCCTTCTGTTGTCTCATCGCTAAGCTCAAGACCGTTTAAGTGGATCATACTGCGCGCAAGATCATCAATTTTAATAGCCTCGCCCATATCCAAAACAAACACATCACCACCTTTGGCCAGCGCACCGGCTTGTATTACCAACTGAGCCGCTTCTGGTATCGTCATAAAGTAGCGCGTGATTTCCGGGTGAGTCACCGTTACCGGTCCACCTGTTTTTATTTGCTGCCTGAACAACGGAATCACCGATCCCGACGAGTCCAGCACATTGCCAAACCGAACCATAGTAAAGCAAGTGCCTTCACTGTGTTCTGCCATGCCCTGCAGCACCAGCTCTGCCATCCGTTTGCTAGCGCCCATTACATTGGTGGGGCGAACGGCTTTATCGGTGGAGATCAGGACAAAGGTTTCGACACCAGTCGCTTTCGCTGCCTCGGCAGTACGCCAGGTACCAAAGACATTATTGCGCAATCCTTCAAGCGGGTTTTGCTCTACCAGTGGCACGTGCTTATATGCCGCAGCGTGATAAAGCGTGTGCACAGCAGTACTGTTTAATACCGCTTTAAGCCGTTCAGAATTTGTCACTGAGCCTAATACCGGTATGATTTCAATAGCGCTATGCTGATCGACAAATTCCTGCATAAGCGTATAAAGTGCAAACTCATTTTGCTCAAACAGGATCAGTTTAGCCGGTCCAAACTTCACAATTTGCCGACACAGTTCAGAACCTATTGAACCCCCTGCTCCTGTCACCATCACATTCTTGCCACGTATGCAGCGCTCTATCAGCTCAGGCACAGGCGGCACATCAACTCTGCCTAACACATCTGCCGCTTCAATTTCTCTGATATCGGTAAACTTAGCACTGCCAGAAACCAGATCAGCAATACCCGGCAGCGTGCGCACATGCACCGGATAGCGCTTTAATTTTTCCAGAATTTGATGACGCCGCTGATGCGACAGTAACGGCATAGCCAGTAACACCTGCGACACGTCAAATTTGTCGATTAGTTTTGCCATTTCATCAAAGCGATAGACTTTAATACCGTGAATTTCACTGCCATGCATCTCCGGATTATCGTCAATAAATACCACAGGCTCTAACTCCCAGCCGGTCTGCATGGCTTTGGCCAGCTCGGCACCGGCTGAACCGGCACCGTACACAGCTACTGGCAGTTTATTTTTTTTCCTGCTGGTATATGAGTGGATATATCCTCGATAAAACAGACGACTTCCCGCAATAAACAACACACTCAATAGCCAGAAAATAATAAACACCGAACGCGGCACTGTCTGGGCTTGTGTCATCACCACCAGCGCCAGTAATATCAAGGTAGTAATCGTCATGGCTTTAACAATCGTCAGCAATGCTTTGCTGCCAACATAACGTAACACCGCGCGGTACAATCCCATGCGTACAAAAATCGGTACCGCTATAAATGGCGTCACAACAAATAACCACTCATTAGTAATAATTTGCGGCCACCATTCGCCCAGTCGCAATGCAAAACCAGCCCACAAGGCAATCGGTAACGCAATAAAATCTATCGCCACCAACAACAATCTTTTAGTATTTCGTGAATAACCACTCAATAATTTATACATGGCGAATACCTGTTTTAAAATTCTGTACCAATATCAGTTTCCGCCTGCTTGCTGGCTTGCCTGTAACATTACCTGACTGATCGCGGCCGTTGTTTGCTGCAGCTCTTCATCGGTCAGTGTTGGATGCACTAAAAACATGATACTGGTCTCACCTAACTTTTTCGCGGTGGGCAGACGTTGCTGAGGACGCCAGCCAGTGTCATCAAAAGCTTTTTCTAAATAAACCTCAGAACAGGAGCCCGTAAAACACGGTATACCCAGAGCAACAATTTCACTGACAATTCGATCACGATCCCAGCCATTATTTAATTTCTCCGGTCGTACAAACAAATAACACTTATACGCAGCATGATCAACATGATCGGGTACAGCAGGGACACGCAAGGCGTCAAACTGACGCCCGCAATCCCAGATTTTTTTGGCGTTAGACTGTCGTTTTTCAGTCCAATGCGCTAGCTTTTGTAGCTGCAGTCGTCCAATCGCAGCCTGCATTTCGGTCATCCGATAATTACTGCCAAAAGAATCATGTAACCACCTGAAGCCTGGCGCATGTTCTTTTTCAAAAACAGCCTGCCATGATTTACCATGATCTTTATAAGACCACATCTTTGACCATAACCGCTGATCGCTTGTAGTCACCATGCCACCTTCACCACCGGTCGTCATAATTTTATCCTGACAAAAAGACCAGGCAGCGATATGCCCGATACTACCGACCGAGCGTCCTTTATATCTGGCACCATGCGCCTGCGCGCAATCTTCAATCACGTATAGATTTTTATCCGCCGCCAGCGCCATGATAGGATCCATATCACAGGGCCAGCCCGCCAGATGAACACAAATAATGGCTTTGGTTTTATTTGATAATACAGAGGCTATAGATTGTGCCGTAATGTTCTGACTATCGGCATCCACATCAGCAAAAACCGGTACTGCACCAACGCTGACTATTGAAGAAACCGATGCGATAAAAGTGCGCGATGTAACCACCACCTCATCCCCTGCCTGCAGTCCTATTACTTTTAACGCTAACTCTAATGCCAGCGTTCCATTAGCCAGTGCTATCGCGTACTCAGTATCAGCCCAGGCAGCAAACTCAGTTTCAAAATCACGGCACTCAGAACCCGTCCAATAGTTCACTTTATTAGACAGTAATACTTTAGAAACGGTATCGGCTTCTTCTTGTGTGTAAGAAGGCCAGCTCGAGAAAGGACTCTTCAATATTTTATCTCAATCATAATATATATTATTCCACGGCCTGCTTGGCAGGAACACCAGTGACGACAGTGTGAGCCTCAATATCATTAACTACCACGGCACCTGCACCAACAACCGTATGCTCGCCAATATTTACAAGCTGGCGAACACTTGATCCAATGCCAAGCCATGCACAATTACCGATAACAACTCCCCCTGCAATGTTTGCACCTGGGCTAACATGCACGCCATCACCTAATGAACAATCATGATCGATCGTTGCACCTGTATTAATAATACAACTATTACCTAAAACAGCATCAACATTAATAACGGCTTTTGGCATCACAACACTACCGATACCCAACGTGACATAGCGACTCATGACAGCTGATGGATGAATGATATTCACTAACTTCGCATCTTTACTGGCAAGTTCAGTCATTTTTTTAAGCCGGGTAGCGTTATCACCAATGGCAACAATAACACCATCATATTGAGATAACTCATTCAGCAGTGTATCGGTATTACCGACCACAGCCCAAACACCATTAACCTTGTACTCCGGCCAGGCATCATCATAAAACACGATCTTTTCCCAGCCAGATACGGTAGCGCAGTCAGCAACCACTTTACCATGCCCACTTGCGCCAAGAACTGCCAGACGTTTCATCACCCATTACCTTCAAATTTTTGTGCCGTTACCTGACCGTGTTCAGATATACCTTCACGTGCCAAGACCTTTTTAACTGTCATTAATAATATTTTTATATCCAACCAAAATGACTGGTGGTCAACATACCAAACATCCAGTTTAAATTTTTCTTCCCACGATATACCATTACGCCCATTAACCTGCGCCCACCCGGTAATACCGGGCTTCACATCATGGCGTCTCTTCTGCTTATCTGAGTAGAGTGGAAGGTACTCAACTAATAACGGACGAGGGCCTACCAGACTCATATCACCCTTAATAACATTCCACAGCTCCGGAAGTTCATCGAGACTTAAACTACGAATTTTTCTACCCAGTGAAGTCAAACGATCACTATCTGATAACATTTCGACCTGGTTATCGTTCACATCTTTCATAGATCTAAATTTTACTATTTCAAACACCTCACCCTGAAACCCCGGTCGCTTTTGTTTATATAAAACAGGAGAGCCCATATTAATTCTCACTATTAAAGATACAAAGACAAAAACGGGGGTAAGAATAAGCAATGCTAAACATGAAAAAACCAGATCGAATATACGCTTCATTTTAATATTTCTAAGTAAGTGAGTTTGGTAAGTAAGTCAGCTGCTATTTTATTAAAATCATGGTCCTTTTTAAAATATTCATAACCCCTCAAGCCTTTTTCATATAACTCTTGATTATCAAAATTGATAATATTTTTAATGATTGAATAAAGACCAACATCTTGGCTCGGTTTAAAACAAAAACCAGCACCTGATAATTCAACAGGATTGTTAGGCGAGTCAGAACCCAGTAAAATAAACTTTTTTGCCATCATATAATCGAAAATCTTATTCGGACTAATACCATATTTATATAATTCAGGTAAATCCTGAAACCCACAGTAACAAATATCCGAATATGACAATGCAGACTGCATTTGATCCTTAGGTATTGGAGACAGATGATATATATGCGACGAGCAAGTCATTTCTATCAATTCTTTTTTTAATATTCCATCCCCGATAAACACGAACGCAACATCTGAATTATCTTTAAATTGATTAGCAGCAGATATCAATATATCCAACCCATTTGGCGGCCCCATGCTGCCAGTGTGCATGATAACACGTGAATATGCACTCCTTATTCTAGTTAATATCTGTTCATGAAAATTTGAGTCAGCCCAGTCAATGTCCTCAAGATAGCCGTTAGGCATATATAAAAAGCGCTCAGATGTGACCCCCTTATCTCCCATATACATCAATGCGTTTGGAAGCACTGATGTCACCAAGTCTGAATGTTTATAAGCCATTCTCTCAAGCACCGATAAAACTATTGAAAGTGGATGCCATTTAGAAACACCTAAAAGCAAGTTAATAGATAACGGCCATAGATCACGCACTTCAAAGACTAATTTTGCACCATAGCGTTTTGCCCATTTAATACCGGCCACTATATGGAAAGGGTGCACTGTAGTAACAATAATAACATCTGGCTTTTCCAGAAGCCCCTGCTTTACAAAATCGTATCTCCAGCATGCATAGGCATAAGAAAGCATATTCAGAACACGCGATAAACCGTTACCTTTATATTTAGGGGTTTTAAGCCAGAGAAAAGGAATATCATCAATTACCTTAGTTAGAACTGTCTCTTTTTGCTCAGGCAGATTGTTTCTCTGAAAGTGATGAAATGAAGAGGCTATAACAGCACATTCAGAACCTGCATTTATAATACCCCTGGCTAAATTGTATGATCGGCCCTCCCTAGGTCTGTCACTAGCACCAGCATAATGATTCATATACCAGATTTTCATTTTTACCTAACTCCACTGACAATCAATGAATCGATATATAAACAGACAAATTGTTTATTTTGAGCACAAACAATTTGTCTGGAAATTTATTCAACTTCTAAACTACATTTATTGTATATATAAAATAATGATAAAAATAACTTTCATCAATCAACTACTTTGGAATACGAATTAACACTGACCTAGATAAGGCTCTTATATAGATCAAGCAACTTTTTTTCTTCAATCCCCCAGTTATACCTTGATTGAATTGCTGTCTTGCCATTCTCCCCCATCTGCTCCGATTGAATGGGATTACTAACCAAAAAAATAATGGCCTTGGCTATCTCACCCGTATTCAGTGGGTCGACACAGAGCCCACATTTATTACTTTCAATTATTTCACTCCAAAGTGGAAAATTTGAAGCAATCACTGGTATCCCAGCACTCATATACTCAAACATTTTTACTGGTAACGCATCTATATAGTTTATTGTAGGGTGAAGTGTTACCAGCCCTGCCTTCGACATCCCTAAAGTATTTTTAACACCTTGCCGACCCTGCCAACCTAGCTCATCGACATATTCCCAGCCAGCGTATTTTTTAACCTCTAATTCAACATCTTTCTCAGAAAACTCTCCACATAACTGCAAACGGGCCTTGCCAGTAACTTTCTCCATCGCATTTACAAGTTCTCTTATACCTCGAATTGAAGCAATACCACCCACATAGCAAACATAGTTACGCTTTTGGTTCCAGTTATTTGCAACTGATACCAATTCACCCAGTATTGGGAAATTATTAATATCAATGGTAACTGGGTTAATCAACAAAAACTTATCACGAATAAAAGGAGTGGCGGTGACAATTGCATCAAAATGTTTACACGCCCAGGACTCATAAATATCAAACGCCTTGGAAAGACCCCATCTAACCAGTTTATTTAGATAATGCTTACCTAATAATTGCTTTGGGACATCTTCGTGAGCATCAAAAATAACCGTTTTACCCAGACGCTTTAATTTCAAACCAATATGAATCAATTCTGGATCATGCAGGTGATAGGTATCACCATCAATTTCACAGGCCTTTTGATATACTTGTTCTGTAATTTGAAATACACGATTGAAGCGACCAGAAGGCTGACCCACATCAAAAACAGATACATTATTTTGAACACCATCTCCCTTGCCATCTGCGACAACAAGAGATACTGAAAAGCCTGCTTTAACAAGTGAGCAACATTCTTTATGAAATATACGCACATCGTATCGTGGATGTACTGATGTCAAATGAACTATATTTTTTTTAAGCATATAATGTGACAGCCATTTTGGTACAGGTTATTTAAGTATTAATCTTTAAATACCTAATTAACTGCACAATAATATTACAGATTAAAGAACATAATTGATAGCAATGTACCTACAGCCACATTATATAATATACAACTTCACTTATTCATCATAAGATCATTAATACTTTGACAAAACCTTAAAAAATAACACATAAAGACTCAACTTTCTTTTCTTGATAAATACATCAATATAATCGCCACAAGTAAACCATGCGTTAACATTACAGTTAAAAGATCGGATGAAATTAACAAATCCCTTAATGGTACAATCGTCAATGCCACCGCTAACCAAACTGGTAATTCATTATACGATATATCATTTATAAACCTCAAAATAATCCCGATAATAACCGAGTATAAAAAAACGCCATACAGACCAGCATTTGCATAACCACTAGATATATATCCGTTATTAGCACTCATATATTCATTACCTAGATAACGGCCAACAACTTGTGCTACCCCTAAGTCATAGGGATACACTAGGAGTTTTGACAATATTGAATTTGACCAAAAAACATGCGCATTCATACTAAAAAAATCGAAATACACAAACGTTAATTGTGCCGGTACATAAAATACTCTTCTTGAAAAAAGCGTTGTCAGCCAAATGTCATTATACAAAAAATAAGATATAAGCGTAAGTAGAATAATTACCGAGTAAATGATTGGAACAACAATCAAACTTTTTGTTTGTCTAAAATAAAACCAAACACCCAGCACGACAAAAGGAAGAAGAAAAATCGTTTTATGATTTGAGGCGGCAAAGAAATATGTTTGAACAAGAACTAAAATTGCAAAAAGGTAATATCTTTTATAGAAAAGAGAAAATACCATTAGAAATATATTAAATATTTTAAAAGTCCATGTATTAGTATAGGCAAGGACACCAAATGTAGAAATTTCTGCATTTCCATACCTAAAATCGTAAATCCTACTTAAATCAATATTCAATTTAACGCCGGATATGAAATACCACACTGTCAAAAATACAACAAATCCAAACGAAACCACAATTGCAATCTCTCTTCCATATTTTACAGTTGGTGCATCTTCAAATGATATCATTTTAATTCGCGCTACAAAGTGAACCAGATAAATTGACATCACTGTTATAACGACAGGAAAAATTGGTCGTTCAAAATCAAGCCCATACAGACTAGTGATAGGCGCAACTACTGACAACAAAGCTGTCACAAAGAAATAATCACTAACTTTGGTTAATTGCCAGTTCACTATAACAAAAGCAGCTAAATACAACACCCATGATATGAAATACTGTTCAATTGTGAAGTCATAAGCATATCCCTCATAATTAAATAAATCAGATATAACAAAGTAATATGATACATCTAACAACACCCTAAACAGGATTGAAAAACTATAAAAAAGCAATGGCGATCTTGGTATATCAGTCAAAACTCACACCCACAAACTAAACGCGTTAAAAATTTTAAAAACATCATTAAACTTATGTAAAGAAACACTACCCATCAGTCAAGATCACTTACCATTCTCCATAGCTATTACTTTAAACCAGAGACTTTTATGTATAAAAGCATATGTTAGTGATTAACTGTAATATCGTACCACCTAACATAATTAACCCAGCGCCACACTTGCCAATCAAATGGGATTTTACCAGCAACAACTGAATCAAATTTTTTAATCAATGCACCCTGATTTATAAATGGAATTATATCTGCAGCTTGCAACCACTGATGCAATTCATGTGCCATATTTAGAAGCCATTCTTTTTCAGGCGTTTGAAATCCAACCTTATCTTTTCTATTCAAAACTTTATCTGGCACTATTCCTCTCATGGCCGCACGAAATATACTTTTTGTTTCACCCTTATCTGAAATCAAAAAAGCCTCCGGAAAAGAGAGAAATTGCTCGGCTAAAGGTAGTGTCAAGAAAGGCACCCGACTTTCTACTGAGAAGCACATTGAGTTACGATCAGTATGGCGCAACAACACCAAACACAAACTAAAGATCTTGCAAAGCCTTGATAAGTTGCAACGCTATCACCTAGCACCCCGGCATCTTTTTTTGCATAAAAAGTACCATGACTACCTACATTAAGCACAATCACGGCAAACATAAAGAAGAATAACAACAACAAATTAACAGTAACCACGTCAAACTTAATTTCTTTTGCTAAAAAATATAACACCCAATTAAACAACACACCTAAAACACTCCACACGAACAAATCATACACAAACCCATAAGGAACCCAAAATATATAATTCACAATCGCACAGACCAGAGTAAAAAGTAAAAACAAAAAAACAGAGCTTCAACAACTGAGCACGAATAGATTTTTTTTATACTACTATTCAACAAAGAAAAACAAACAACACTACCGAAACCAAGCTAAAGTACCCACCCAAGAAGGGAGGAAAGACTCCTACCGAGACTAAGTAATGATAAAAGAAAAACCCTGGAAACAACAAATAATAACCAAATAAAGAGACTTTCTCGTTCATGTAACTTAACGAAAAGTCATCTATAAATGACCAACAATAAAACCGTACACATAAAAATATAGACCTCCATCAAACCACCCTCTATTTATATATTAAATATAACCGAATATGACTTTCTTGAATATAACAACATCAATACACATGCCTTAAATATAAAAATAGTTGCACACCTACAAATCCATTTTATTAATTATAAATTTATGCTTAACATCTCCAACTGAATCAAAACAACTCGTATAGTTAAACACAATATGCAACTTACCAACATGACTTTCAAAGGACGCCTTAATAAAATCCTCATCCTCACTTGTAAATCCAGCTCCCTTTTCCAACCGTACCTCAAGAGTCCGCTCATCGAACTGTATTATTTGATAATTCAAAATATCCAAGCTACCCATCAACACCGTTAAAACAGGACTAGAAATCAAGCTTCCATTTAGCCTCAGCGAATCAGTTACCCTTCCCTTTAAAGATTTCAATAACGTTTTTTGACAACCACACTTACACTTACTATCACTAACAACACCTATATCATTTGTATCATACCGAATAAATGGAAAGCTTGTATTATGCAATGACGTTGCTAATATCAACCCTTCTTCATTTACTACTTGACTACATTTTTCATTTACTACCTCAAGCACAGATCTTTCCATATCTATATGCATACCATCATGGTAGCTACACTCATATGCAGATACGCCTCCATCATTCAAACCATATGTATTAAAGACCTCGCAGCCAAACACCTTCTCAATCAAGCCTCTTTGTTTAGGCAATAACATTTCTGCTGTTGTGAACACTGCTTTTACTTTAATTTTATTTATATTTTTATTTTTATTTAAGTATTTTGCTATTTCATAAATCGATGTTGCATAACCTCTTAAATAATCTGGTTTCCACCCAGCTATGTCGTCTATATATTTATTAATTAAGCTATCGTCCATGCCATAGCTTGAATAGTGTCTGAAATTGAGCATAAAATCTTTTAGTTTATAAAAAAAAGATGTATCTTTATTAACTAAAGACCCGCCTGCAATTACTGCAACTTTATCACCAAGCCTATAACCGGCATAACCCCACCCCCTATACAAGCAAGCGACTCCCATCGAGTAACACTCATCACTCATTCTATATTTTAATGGTGCTCCTGTAGACCCTCCTGTTGCACCATTAACGTATTTATGCATTTTAATATTTTTGGGATAAAAATCTTCAATATTTTCACGAATAATACTCTTAGTTAGCACAGGTAGTTTTATCAAATCCTCTACTTTAGATATTTCATCAGGTTTTAACCCCAGACGGTCAAACACTTTTCTGTAATATGGTATATTTTTGTAGCTATACTCTATAATTCTTTGCAATTGTTGATCTTGTTCTGTTTTCATTTGATTTAACGAAGAACCAGCACTATTACGAATTAAATAGTATGACTTAATCACTTGACTACGCATTAACATATAGCCAACTAAAAACATTATCTTCCTCAACCAATACATACACTTACCTTTTCAGAACAAACAACCTAAATAATACTTAAAGCTTCAACCTAGAAAAAAACACCCCTTAGACAACAAATAGTTCTTAAAAAACATAGGCATTAACTAATCAAATTATATAAAAACAATTGCGGTATAAGAACCACTGAAACTACCAAGACCATAAAGCTTGAAATTTTTAACATTGATACTTCAATTAATGAAAAAAGATAACCAAGCTGCATCAACCAAAATACAACGCTGATTAATGAAAAAGCGATAACACCAACTATAGCGCTGTTAGAAAAACTCACCGCCAACACAACAGATAGAAACCTAGACAAAAACAAAGATACATTAAACACTAATGCAATCTTCTGCTTCTCTAAAACTGCATATAAATGCAAAATAGGAGAGGCCGCAAAAACCAACAGCATCCAAGGTGTTAGATATTGCGCATAAACACCAGCATCCCTCCAGTCTTCACCAAATACAAAGGCAAATATTACATCTCCATAAAAGCCAAGGAATGACATCCCAACCACTCCTATTAAAAACATCTTTTTAAACACCGATATACTTATAGCTGCTATTTTGTTCAAATCATTCTTGAAATTCGCAACTTCTCGGTAATACACTTGTGCAACAGATGCCCCTACTAAAGAAACAGGCATAGTCACAACACGCTCAGCCAAAGAGTAAAAGCCGACCACACTTACCCCATAGACACCTCCAAACATAAGCAGAGGAATTTTAACTGACACTGTATTTAATATTGCAGACAATAAATTCATTAATGGAAAATTTTTATAGCGACGAAGTACTGCATATATTTTTATCGTGTTGACGAATTCTTTTTCATTATATATATTTAAGTTATATAACATTATTAACATTGTAAATAGCTGACCTACAAGGGCACCGACAACCAGACCAACCACTCCAAACCCAAGATAACCAAATCCAACATGTAAAACACTAATAATTATAGCCTGACTTATTTTCGCCTTTGCAACTAACTTATAGCAACTATTTCTAATAGCCCAATAATTAAGGATCTGATATATACTAAGAAAAAAAACACTCATTGGTGCAAAATAGAGCAATTTAACAAGCTCTTTATCACCAAGAATAAACTCAGCTACAAATTCACCGAAAAAGAGAATTACAACCAGCAGGCAAAGAACCGTAAAAGTTGAAATCATCATAGCAAGATATACTATATTTACGGCGTTCACTTTTTTTGACGGCAACAATATCGCCTGTTCATAACGCGCACTAGAAAGCACTAATACAATACCTACAAATACAGCATAAAGAGCTATTAGACCAAATTCATGAGGGGTAAATAGGCGCGTTAGTATAGGACTAATTAGTACAGGGATTACAAGGGCCAATGAGGTTCCTGATGCAAGCGTCAGTACGTTTTTTACAAAACTAGAGCCTGATATATATTTTTTAAATTGTTGCATTTAATTCTTTTACAACAACCAGTAATTCCTCATCTGTCATAAAAGGGTTCATAGGCAAACTCATCACATCTTTTGAAGCTTGTTCGGCAATAGGATAATCACCTGCGCGATACTCTAGATACTCAAAACACTCCTGCAAATGCAGGGGTAACGGATAGTGCACTGCACTGGGCACCCCCGCTTCTTTTAGCCTTTTTTGAACTTCATCACGATTTTGTACACGAATAGTGTACTGCGCCCAGACAGAATCACTTCCCGCTTTAACATTAGGAGTGAATAAATCAGATGAAAGCATTTGAGTGTACTTTTCAGCTACAGCCTGCCTACTATAAATTTCTTCTTGATAGTGCGGCAATTTTGCTAACAATACGGCGGCTTGTAGAGTATCTAAACGTCCTCCCATACCAATATATTTATGATGGTAACGCTTGTTTTGCCCATGCACTCGCATCATTTTTATTTTTTCAGCATACTCATCGTTATTAGTGAATACGGCCCCACCATCACCATAACAACCTAAAGGCTTTGCCGGAAAAAAACTGGTAGTATAAATATCACAATGATGCACTTCCATTTTTTGTTTATAGGTTGCGCCAAAAGACTGGGCACCATCAATAATAACCTTAAGATTATGCTTTTTTGCAATCACATTAATTTCATCCATCTCAGATGGCTGACCATAAAGACTGACTGGCATTATAACTTTGGTTTTATCCGTAATTGCAGCTTCAATTTTTCTTGCATCAATATTAAATGTTTGCTCATCAATATCAACAAATACTGGTACAGCCTTCATCAAGGCAATGGTTTCTGCAGTTGCTATAAATGAAAAAGGTGTTGTAATAATTTCATCACCCGGCTGGATATCCATTGCCATCATGGCAAGCAATAAAGCATCCGTTCCACTAGAACAGGTAATGGCATGTTTTGCACCCGAAAATTCAGATAACAATTCTTCCAACTGATCAACCTCTTCACCCATTATATAGTTAGATTTATTCAGTACTTTTTGTATATTTTCATCAATATCTTTTTTATATAACTGATATTGATGCTGTAAGTTTGCAAAATCAATTTGCATGTTAGTTATTCACCATCCAAATTTAATACATTATTTTCCAGGCTGTACTTTTGTCCCGTATGTTCACAAACCACACTTCCATCACCTATCAAGGGTAGATCTAGTTTCTCTCCATATTGACTCATCCAACCGATCTGTTTCGCTGGCACTCCCACCATCAATGCATATGATGGTACATCCTTGTTAATAACAGCACCTGCACCAATAAATGCGTACTCACCTATAGTTACTCCACAAACAATGGTACAGTTTGCGCCAAGCGTCACCCCTTTTTTCACATCAGTATTACGATATTCATTTTTACGTTCAATGAGTGAACGCGGATTATAAACATTAGTAAACACCATGCTTGGCCCACAAAACACTCCCTCACCCAGGGTGACATTGTCATAGACTGAAACGTTATTCTGAATTTTGCACTGATCACCTATAACAACCTTGTTGCCAACAAAAACATTTTGCCCTAAAGAGACACCTTTACCTATCTTTGCACCAGCACAGATATGTACCCAATGCCATATTCTGGTTCCTTCACCGATTTGTGCACCATCATCAACAATAGCCGTTTCATGAACCGTGTATTTCATAGTATTAATATTCCAATGGTAGAGAGATAGTGCCTCCATCTCTTGCCGAAAGATAAGCTGCAATTAGTAATTCCAGAGATTTAAGGCCTTCTCTGCCATCGGTATCTGGTTCACACTCACCACGTAGAACGTCTATTACATTATTATAATAGAGCGCATGACCAAAACCGTAGACCGATGAGGTTTCATAGTTAGCTTCCTTGATTTGTTGATCGTAATCCCTTTCATCAACGAATTCCCAGTGCTGTATATCATTAACTGCGACCCCACCAACACGGACAGTACCTCTCTCACCCAAAATAGTAATAGAGCCCTCCATATTTTTTGGATAAGACAGCATTGTGACACTCATAGAACCCAAAGCACCATTGCGCCAGCGCACATTGAGTACCCCAGTATCTTCAACTTCAATATCACGCGTAGTACTCATCATAGCCTGTACTTTTTCGACTGGGCCTATCAGCCAGTCAAGCAGATCAACATAATGGCTTGCCTGATTCATAAATGCTCCGCCATCAAACTCCCAGGTACCTCTCCAGTTTGCCTGATCATAGTATTCTTGGGGCCGAGTCCAGAATACATTAAGGTGGACCATGTGAATTTTTCCAAACCTATGTTCTTCTAAAGCGCGCTTCAAGAGCTGCAATGTGGCATTTCTACGGTTTTGCTTGACGACAAAAAGTCGAACACCTGCATTATCACAGGCTTTAACCATGCTTACACCATCTTGCCAGCGTGTAGCCATTGGTTTCTCTGTTATCACATTGACTCTATAAGTGGCTGCAAGAGCAGCCTGGTTTGCATGAATACCGCTTGGTGTACAGAGCGCTACTACATCAACTTTCTCAGATGCCAGCATGGATTCAATATTTTCATAACTAGGTACTTGATATTTCTTATGATGCGCTTCTAATATCATATTGTCATTGTCACAAATAGCCACTAATTCAATATTGTCTGCGTGTTTTTCTATTGACGAGAAATGGTTCTTTGAAATACGACCGCATCCAACTATCGCAATGCGGATTTTTCTATTTTTTATTATTTTATAAGTAGCCAAAGTACGTTCTCCAAGAGACAACAGTGGAGATACACTCCATATCTATCGTAATAATCTCATCAGTATACGCACATTATACTTAAGAGAGATACCATATTATCGTTTTTGTATCAGCTTAAATACGCCTGTTATATCCTTCGATATTTAGCTGTAATTTGTACCCAAATCACAAAAGTAAGCCTACAGCAAGGTCATCACGCCCACTCATGCATCTTTTCCCAGTTCCAGGCATGCTGAATAATCGTTTTAAGATCTGGGTATTTCGGTTGCCAGCCAAGTTCTGCCTGTAGACGTTGTGAATCCGCTACTAAACGGGCAGGGTCACCATCTCGCCGTGGTGCTTCAATCACTTTGAATCTGTGCCTGTGACTTGTTTTACGGTATCTATAACATCACGTATGGAATAACCCAAACCCTTCATTAAACGTACAAGCCTGACTTACGACTTTTATCGAAGCCTTCTCAATCTACTAACAACTGCAAACTGCCCACTTGATCTAATACGCATTCTTATCCACAAAACCTTTAAATACCGTCAAAAAAATGATCTTCAAATCAAACCATAATGACCAGTTTTCAATATAGAACAAGTCAAACTCGACTCTTTTTTGCATTTTTTCCACCGTGTCGGTCTCTCCACGCCAGCCATTAACCTGCGCCCAGCCTGTGATACCCGGTTTCACTTTATGCCGTAACATGTACTGATCAACCACTTCTTTATAATGCTCATTATGAGCCACTGCATGTGGCCTTGGCCCTACGATTGACATGCGCCCCTGCAGGACATTATAAAATTGAGGCAGCTCATCCAAACTGGTTTTACGGAGAAATGCACCCA
>JAOULC010000123.1 GCA_029882215.1 Gammaproteobacteria bacterium
CAATGCCAGAAAAAGAAGTGCAGTAACAGATAAGAAATAATATTGGACGCAGCAATGATGAGTGGTTTAATTAAGGCCGGATGAAATGACGGCGTGCATTATCGACCTCTGAACGAATAATACAGCCCTCTACATGATCATTGATCAGTCCCATGGCCTGCATAAAGGCATAAACAGTGGTTGGACCGATGAACTTCCATCCGCGTTTTTTTAAATCTTTAGATAAGGCCGTTGAAACGGCAGAGCTTGAAATGCTTTGTGGTTTAGCAAGTGGTTCTATGTCGGCTTCGTATCGCCAGATAAAACGAGCTAATGAACCGTATTGTTTAATGATATCCTGAGTTTTTTTAGCATTATTGATGACAGCCTCAATTTTACCACGGTGCCGAACGATTCCTTTATCCTGTAGCAGTCTAGTGATGTCGCGTTCAGTAAAGTTCGCGACTTTGTTAAAATCAAAACCATAAAAGGCCGTGCGAAAATTCTCTCGTTTTGCAAGTATGGTGCGCCAGCTTAAACCGGACTGAAAACTTTCAAGACAGAGTTTTTCGAATAAACGAATATCATCTTTTACAGGAAAGCCCCATTCAGTGTCGTGATAAGTAATATATTCAGCGCTGCTATCACACCAGTTGCAACGAGATTTGCCGTCCTGGCAGAGACTTAAAGAAGACATTAATATAACTCCGTTATGATATAAAAATTCAGATAAACTGACGTAATTATAAAATCATATATTAATAATTCAAGAATCGGTAGGATTAGTTGTTGCAGTAGTGTTATATAGAAAAATAGTGCCACAGCTATGCTGAAGTTTAGATGTGGTCTTTTCACAAGTTAATGGCTTGCAATAATGTCAAGTTTTGTTAACTGTCATGATGAACTATTTAATTGAAATACAGTCTTTATATAAATTTGAATAGAAATCAAAATATATAATCAATGGAGGTCGTATTAGTTATGAGGCATTACTGGTTTTCCCTTATTTATATAAGTATTTTATTAGCAACAGTGAGTGCGTGTGCAGAAGAAAAAAGTACTACTATCGGCGCGGGTAATTACTCTATACCTGGCTGGTTTAAGGACAGCTTTCTTGAAATACAGAGCGACAGTGAAGAAGCGTATGCAGAAAGCAAACACCTGATGTTATTTATGCATCTTGATGGCTGTCCTTATTGCTCTAGAATGCTGGATGAAAATTTCCGTAAGGGAAAAACAAAAATATTCATTCAGAATAATTTCCAGGTTATAGCGATCAATATACTCGGAGACAGAGAAATAGCTTGGGATAAAGACACTTCTTATATTGAAAAAACACTGGCGAGAGAACTAAAGGTGCACTTTACACCGACGCTTGTTTTTATGAATAAAGATGGCAGGCGTGTGTTGCAGTTAAATGGTTATCGCAGTCCGGAAACACTGATGCACGCGTTAAACTACGTTAATGATCAGCAATATTATAAAATGAAACTTGCTGAATATATCAGCAAACAAAACAAACCTGTTTATAGTCTGAAGAGCCATCCGATGTTCATCGAAATGAGAGATTTCTCTGATTACAAGAAACCTTTGGCGATTGTATTTGAAGATAAAGACTGTGCCGACTGCGATGAGTTTCATCAAAAGGTTTTGCAACATAAAGATGTGCTTAAAGAGCTGTCTAAATTTAAAGTGGTAAGACTTGATACCTATTCAGATCAAGTCATTATCGATACAGATGGTAATAAAACAACAGCGGCTCGCTGGGCAAGTAGGTTAAAGCTGGATTACAGACCTGGCACAGTCTTGTTTGATCGAGGCAGTGAAGTCACGCGGGCTGATGGCAGGCTTTATCACTTTCACTTTAAAGAAATATTGCGTTATGTGAGTAGTGCTCAGTACTTTGAATATGCTACTTATAATCAGTATCTAAATGCCAGACAGAAACAATTGAGAAACGCGGGCGTAGCAATAGATTACGGGCAATAATAAAGACTATAGTCGTCAGCTAAGGGATAATCTGTTAATATTTATGCCCCGCTGCTGACAGATAGTGCTGCAGTTATACCTGTTTTGTATGAGAGTTATTATGTCGAATGATGTGTTAGAAAGTGTTCATCAGGTTATCAAATCTGATCCACATGCGGCCCAGTCATTATTGTTGTTTGCCTTAATCAAGACACTGGATGTGCAAAAAGGCGGGCATATGTATCTGCTATCAAAGTTAAAGGATATG
>JAOULC010000032.1 GCA_029882215.1 Gammaproteobacteria bacterium
TTTTATCATAAGCTTATAACATTTAAGTATACGACCGTGGTCGTAATATATTACGACCACGGTCGTATATCCTTTTTATTTTTCTTTACTCAGTTATATTGAAAATCTATATAAATATCAACGTGTTACTTCCATAATTCACACATATATGATCACTGCTCTGAGATATGCGACCATGGTCGTATTTGCTTTCGCGATGAGCGGTATGGTCGTTTTTTTATTATTACTATTAGTATCAATAACTTATGATTATTGCAATGTATTTTATTTTTTTCCTCTTTTTCTTGTTTATATAGTCGTATCGGTTTTGACTTACCTATCTCGTCTCAGTGTTTACCGGGCATTGTTTCCCTAAAGGGTAAATACGCCATGGACGGCGTATTTAGTTTTCTTGAGCACAACTGCATGGGTGCAGGAGGTAGAGTAACGCAGGAGCAATTACCGAGTGATGCGATAAATTTGTATGGAACAAATTTAAACATGCGCTTTTTGCATGGCCCGAAGGGTGAATCACAGGGATGTGATTCATAATGAAAACGACCAGTTAGCGAGGCTCGTCCAGTCAACTACTTAAGTAAGTTGTAAGCTGTCTTTACAATGCACGGGAACCCGCAGGGCGAACAGTGTTAGGGCGGCTTTTTTGGTTACTTTTTTTGCCTACATGGATGTAGGTAAGGCGAGAGCATTAGGGCAGGACGCCCGTAAGTAGAACAACGCAGGAGCAGTTGTCGAGGACGCGGAAGCTTTGCTGTAGTCAGAAAAGTGAGTTGCTGTCAGTCAACCACTGACGCCTTTGACTTTGATCTTGTCTTTAAAAACGGTTGGGTTTCATGCTTTAACCCAACCTACCTTATTCCTTAATCCACGCCCTCCAGCTCTCAAACAATGTTTTATTAACCCCCGCAACAACAGACCGCCCTTCCAGTCGATTAACAAATATAGCCTCTCCATCCAGCGTACAGCAATGCCCGCCAGCTTTCTCAAAAATAAACTGCCCTGCCGAATAATCCCAGATGTTTTGTTTACCATGACAATAAACATGACCACGATTGGCTGCCAGCCAGCACCAGTCGAGTGCGGAGGCACCAAAGTTTCTTTGTGAGGCAAACGGTTGTTGTTGTACCAGTCGCACAGACAGGTCACTCTCAAGCCGTTTGAAATCAATAATGGCGACCGCACGTGTTATGTCTGTTATTTTCTGGTTGCATTTCAATTCTTCATTATTAATTAACGCCGGTTCATTTTCGGTTGCGCTAAAAAACTCATCCCGAATTGGATCGTAGACCAGTCCCATGATGACGTTGCCATGCTGGAGTAATGCTAATGAAATAGCAAAATAAGGAATGCCGGCGGCAAAGTTACTGGTGCCATCGAGCGGGTCAAGACACCATACGGGGGAGTCTGAGTTCAGCGCGTGTTGTTGTTCCTGCTCTGTCATTTCTTCGGATAACAAAATTGAATCAGGGTAGTGTGCTAACAGTTCTGTTTGAAGTCTGTTTTGCATTGCAAGATCGGCTTCGGTGACAACGCTGCCATCGGCTTTTAACTGACTGTTCACTTGTGTAAAGCGTGGCAGAAGTTCTTCTTTAGCGGCTTTGCGGATGATGTTTTTTATTGATGTCAGGTTTGTATGCATAAGAAGTAGGCCGCTTATATTGTCAGTGGCGGTGAGTTTAAGCCAGGCAAACTTTTGTTGTCAAAGTGGCCTGGAGTTTAGCGGGGTTTTATTGACGGCTTATCAGGTATTGTAATCTTTAAAGTCGAAATCCAGTATGTGTTTGCTTTGTTCAAGAATGTAATCAAGAAAGGTGCGTGATACTAAAGAGAGTTGTTTTCCTTTTAGGTGCACAGCGAACCAGCGGCGTTTGATAGGGAAGCCTTCGACATCAAGAACCACCAGCTTATTAGCGGCCAGCTCCAGACGCAGGCTGTGTAGTGATAATATGGCCAGCCCCAGTCCTGCCATGACGGCTTGCTTGAGTGCTTCACTGCTACCCAGCTGCATATACGGTTCGATGACCAGTTCATTTTTTTTCAGTAAGCGGTCAAATACCAGACGGGTACCTGAGCCTTCTTCGCGCACAAGAAAACGATGCTCGGCCAGTTGTTTCAGGCTGATGTTCTTTTTACCGGCTAGCGGATGATTGGGGTGTGCCACCGGAACCAGAATATTTTCCAGAAAAGGGTAGGTTTCAAGTTTGTCATCTTCGGGGATCTGACCCATCACCACAAAATCATCCTCATTATTCTGCAGTCGCTGGATGACCTTGGAGCGGTTGGTAAACACCAGCTTGGGTTCAACATCGGGGTATTTGTTCAAAAAACTGCCCAGCAGGTGCGGCATAAAGTACTTGGAGGTGGTTACCACGGACAGACGCAACGGGCCTTTTACGTCGCCTTTGATGCTTTCGATGGTGTTTTTTACTTCTTCAATGCTTTTGAGAATGTCGCAGGAGGCTTTATAGATGGTTTTTCCTGCCTCGGTGGGGAAAATCTTTTTACCCATGAGTTCAAACAACGGTAAGCCGGCCTGTTCCTCAAGCCGTTTAATCTGGATGGATACAGCGGGCTGGCTAAGGTGTAGTTCTTCCGCAGCACGGGTGTAGCTGCCGTTGCGGAACACGGATTCAAAGAGTTTTAGCTGCTGAAGAGTAAAGTGCATCTCGATTACCATATACAAATGTATATGTATTTTATAACAAATTTTAATTTTTATTAATGGTTTTTAGTCTTTATAGTTCGTTCACGTTAAGAAATTGGCGAATCCCGATGATCCAGAGTCGGGTCAACAAACAAGTTTTTTGGGTTGAGGGGCTTGCTCCATCAGCTAATAAAAGCACAAAAGAGGATGCTAGAAATGGCTAAAGCTTATAACGCAGGTGTTAAAGAATACCGCGAAACATATTGGATGCCGGATTACACGCCAAAAGATACTGATATATTGGCATGTTTCAAAATCACTCCACAAGAAGGTGTACCCCGTGAAGAAGTTGCAGCGGCTGTTGCTGCCGAGTCTTCTACCGGTACATGGACTACTGTATGGACTGACCTGTTAACTGACCTTGATTACTACAAAGGTCGTGCATACGCGATCGAAGATGTACCAGGTGATGACACTTGCTTCTACGCTTTTGTTGCTTACCCAATTGACCTTTTCGAAGAAGGTTCTGTTGTAAACGTACTGACTTCTTTAGTGGGTAACGTATTCGGCTTTAAAGCATTGCGTGCACTGCGTTTAGAAGATATCCGCTTCCCGGTTGCTTATGTTATGACTTGTAATGGACCACCACAAGGTATCCAGGTAGAGCGTGACATTCTGAATAAATACGGTCGTCCACTGTTAGGTTGTACTATCAAGCCTAAACTGGGTCTGTCTGCTAAGAACTACGGCCGTGCTTGCTACGAAGGTTTACGCGGTGGTCTTGACTTCACTAAAGATGACGAGAACGTTAACTCACAGCCATTCATGCGCTGGAGACATCGTTTTGATTTCGTAATGGAAGCTATCCATAAAGCAGAAGCTGAGACTGGTGAGCGTAAAGGTCACTACCTGAACGTTACGGCTCCTACTTCTGACGAAATGATGAAACGTGCTGAGTACGCTAAAGAAATCGGCGCACCTATCATCATGCATGACTACCTGACTGGTGGCTTATCTGCTAACACTCAGCTGGCTCAATGGTGTCAGGATAACGGTATGCTGTTACACATTCACCGTGCAATGCACGCTGTACTTGACCGTAACCCGCACCACGGTATTCACTTCCGCGTATTAACTAAAGTATTACGTCTGTCTGGTGGTGATCACCTGCACTCAGGTACTGTTGTTGGTAAACTGGAAGGCGATCGTGACGCGACTCTGGGTTGGATCGACATCATGCGTGATTCATACATCAAAGAAGATCGTTCACGCGGTATCTTCTTTGATCAGGATTGGGGCGCAATGCCTGGTGTTATCCCGGTTGCATCGGGTGGTATCCACGTATGGCACATGCCAGCATTAGTTAGCATCTTTGGTGATGACTCTTGCTTACAGTTCGGTGGCGGTACATTAGGTCACCCATGGGGCAACGCTGCCGGTGCAGCGGCTAACCGTGTTGCGGTTGAAGCCTGTGTTGAAGCACGTAACCAGGGTGTTGAGCTGGAGAAAGAAGGTAAGGATATCCTTACTAAAGCTGCCAAGCACAGTCCAGAGCTTAAGATCGCTATGGAAACCTGGAAAGAAATCAAATTTGAATTTGATACGGTTGACAAAATCGACGTTGCTCATAAGTAAAAGCGTCATCTAGCGCGCTCTGGCTGCGCTGCTGAAAAGGATCGTGTATTTTAATACACTCACCTTTCGCGCCTTGCCAGATCGCACTACCTAACACTTTTACACGTGCTATTGAATTCAATTTAATAAATTAGGAGTAAATCACATGAGTGATGTACAAGATTACAATTCAAGCTTGAGCGATGCTGCTACAAGTCGTAAATATGAAACTTTTTCATACCTGCCACCTCTGAGCAAAGAGTCTACTCGCGCTCAGATTCAGTTCATTGTTGATAAAGGCTGGAACCCTGGTATTGAGCACACTGAGCCAGAAAATGCGATCAGCAACTACTGGTATATGTGGAAACTGCCAATGTTTGGTGAAACTAATGTGGATGTGATTCTGGCTGAGATCGAAAACTGCCATAAAGCGCACCCTAAAAACCACGTTAGACTGTTAGGTTTTGATAACTTTGCTCAGTCTGCTGGTGCGGCAATGGTTGTTCACCGTGGCGTTTCTGTTTAAGAGCGACAAGGTAATACCATAAAGCAAGACTAAGAGCCTCTGCCGGACTTATGTCTGTCAGAGGCTTTTTTGCCTATAATGCACAAGTTAATTAACTACAAACGAGTTTTATATGGCACGTCCTGATGTATATGTTGGTCTGAATAACGAAGTAAATGGTGGAATGACCACGATTGGCAAGATTATCCGTGATGCCTGGGTATTCGGCTTAATTGAAGAGTCTGAAACTTGCCAAGGCTGGAACTTTGCAGGCGTTGATGCCTTACTGGATAAGGTCAACAAAGAATGGGACAAATATGGTTGTCTGGTGAGTAATTTACCGCCAGAACTGTTTGAGAAGCATCAGAGAATTCATGATCAGGCAGTGGAAAAAGCAAAAGCTGCTGGCTGGTGTGGAGAAGCAGAAACCGATGATGAAAAGTAGCATGGCAAAATGAGGATAATAAGCAGTCAGTTTTTGACTGTTTTATTTGCGCGGTGCTGTAGTACAAAAGTAAAAAATATTTTAAAACAAAGTTAATCGAATCAGAGAGAGCAGGTCATGTCCATTACTGAAAACGTTGTAGATGCTGAGCAGTATTTAGTTAAAGATGAGCCTTATTACGAGCCGGTGGGTTCTGAAATAGAGTTATATGAATCTGCTTATGACGTTCGTATGCCTATGATGATCAAAGGCCCTACAGGCTGTGGTAAATCACGCTTTGTAGAGCACATGGCATGGAAACTGGGTAAACCGTTAATCACCGTTGCCTGTAATGAAGACATGACGGCATCTGATCTGGTTGGTCGTTTTCTGTTAGATAAAGACGGTACCAAATGGCAGGACGGACCGTTAACAACAGCGGCACGTATGGGCGCTATTTGCTATCTGGACGAAATCGTTGAAGCCCGTCAGGATACAACGGTTGTTATTCACCCGTTAACCGATCACCGTCGCAGTTTACCGCTTGATAAAAAAGGTGAGCTGATTCAGGCGCATCCGGATTTCCAGCTGGTTATCTCTTATAACCCCGGTTATCAAAGTTTAATGAAAGACTTAAAGCAATCGACTAAACAACGTTTTGGCGCGATGGACTTTGATTACCCGGTTGAAGTAACCGAAATCGCGATTGTTTCAAAAGAGTCTGGTGTTGATAAAGACACAGCAGAAAAGTTAGTACACATTGCGCAGCGAGCCCGTAACCTCAAGGGTCATGGCTTAGATGAAGGTATTTCAACGCGTTTATTGGTTTACGCAGGACAACTGATCGCCAAAGGTGTTGCACCGTTAGCTGCGTGTAGCATGACCATGGTGACACCGTTAACGGATGATCCTGATATGCGTGATACCTTAAATGCAGCAGTTGAAACATTTTTTGGCTAACACAAGTTCAACGTAACTGTGCGCGGAAGAATCGTTACGCTAATTCTTCTGTCGTGTGTTGTTCTGATAACGATAGAAATTTATTATGTCGATGAAGCTAGAAGATTACGAAGAGATACTTGTAGACGTTGCGCCTGAAATTCGTGATGTAATGGAATCTACTTTTCAGGAAGCGTCACGTGTGATGTCGCCGCCAGGTTTGCAGGTGTATATGGACGGCGCGAAGACGTTATCAAATCTTGGCCGCGGTTCGGGTGTGGTCATTTCTTATCTGCAGGAAATGCCACTGGTGGCAAAAGAGTGTGGCGAAGATGTTATTGGTGACTGCTTAACAGCAGCGATGAAGCTTTCGTCAATGACCTCAGGTGAAGTGGTGGCATTATTATTTTCCAGTATGCCGACGGCAGCACGCAATCTGGGTGATGCGGAGCTCTTTCGCGGTTACCTGACTTTAATACATCAGCTGGCATCAACCGCATCGCGCGGTGTGCGACCGATGTTAAATCACATTGATGAGCTGTTATCGAAATTAACACTCAGCGGTTTACGTCGCTGGGCAACTTTCGGTGCTCAGGCTTACCGCCGTGATTTTAATAATCTTACTTCTTATTTTAATCTTGAGTCAGCAGACAGTCGCGCGGTTTTGCAAAAAGAACGCCGTGGCATTTTATTTATAAAAACCCAGCGTAAATTAAACTTTTATTTGCGTGCGCTCTGGGGGCGTGATTTCTTCCTGCGACCAACCGGCGCAGATTTTGCAGATTTTCGCCCGTTTATTGAACACCGTGTTTTACACCTGCCTGATGCGCTGGATGATTACGGTGATGTTGCCGGTTTAGAAGTTTACCGTGCAACGTCAGCGCATATGGCCGCGCACATGGCTTATTCAACAGCACCGATCTCGGCTGAGGGTCTGAGCCCCGCGCAAATGTTTTTTATCGGTCTGGTTGAAGATGCACGGATTGAATATAAAGCGATTTGTGACTTCCCCGGGCTGAAGAAACTCTGGCGTTCACTGATGGATGTGCCCGGCGAAGAGAAGGTTGAGCACCCGAGTATGCCACTGCTGGAAAAGTTTGCGATTATGCTGCTTGATAGCAGTGTCAGTTCAGATGATAACGAACTGAATGAAATCGCGGCAAAATTCCATGCTGAAATTGCTGAAAGACAGGATGATAATAATTTTTGCTGGCATCTGGGACTCGACGTTTTTAATTTGTTTTCCACGCGTAAAGAAGTACCCAGCCTGCGAATTCTCGAGCGTATTGATATTCCCTACCGCGATGACAATCGTTACGTCTGGGAGTTTGAAGAATTCGACATGAATGCCGAGTTTGAGTACGTACCGGCCAGTCAGCGTCAGGTTCGTCGTCAGGTTAGTGTGATTGAAATGGCGAATGAAGTGGACTGTGAACTGGCAGGCGATGATGCGCAGGAAATCTGGACCTGTTCAACTAACATGCGTCCGTATGAAGATGACCTGACCGATGAGCAAGTCAGTTTTAATGACATGTGGGGCAAAGAACCGGTTTCTGATCCGTTCCATTATCAGGAATGGGATTATCAGATTCAGTTGCACCGCCCTGACTGGACAACCGTTTATGAACGTCGTCAGCCACGAGGTCATGTCGAAGATATTCAGGCCATTATTGATGAATACAAGCCGGTCGCTCACCGCATTAAACAGATTATTGATTTACTGACACCGGAGGGTGTGCAGCGCGTGCGCAACATGGAAGACGGTGATGAAGTCGATATCAATGCGGCGATCGATGCGATGATTGCAATACGTATGGGCGAGCAGCCTAATACCCGCATTACCATGCGTAATGTATTAAAAAATCGTGACCTGTCGGTGGTTGTTTTACTGGATTTGTCCGAGTCAACCAATGAGCCTATGAACGGTTCAGACAAAACCGTTTTACAGCTGACGCGTGAAGCGGCCACTTTAGTGGGTACAGCAATAGAAGGTATTGGTGATCCGTTTGCTATTCATGGTTTTGCCTCAGATGGTCGCCATGATGTTCAGTACTACCGCTTTAAAGATTTTCATCAGCACTTTGATGATGAAGCAAAGTCGCGGCTTGCCGGTATGAAAGGTGGTTTATCAACCAGAATGGGCGGTGCATTACGTCACGCCGGTCAGCACTTATTAAAGCAGCAGGAAAAGCGCAAATTAGTCCTGCTGGTGACCGATGGTGAACCGGCTGATATTGATGAGCGCGACCCACAGCATTTAAGGCATGATGCCAAAAAAGCGGTTGAAGAACTTTATAGTACCGGAGTGCTGACTTACTGTTTAACGCTTGATCCGAATGCTGATGATTACGTGAAAAGAATCTTTGGTGCTAATAACTACACGGTCATCGACCATGTCGATAAGCTGCCTGAACAGCTGCCAACATTATTTGCGAGCTTAACCAGTTAAGGAATAAACGTGAGCAGATTAGAAGGCGTGCCTTGCTACTCACGAGAGGACGCCGAAGTAGACGCAAAACTCTATAATCTGTGGCGCCGCGCAAAGCTGCATTTTAGCCTGCCAATGCGTCTGCCTTTGACGGGTTATCAGGGACTGGTTATGTTAGTTGAAGAGCATGCATGGGTTTGTGTAGACGAAACACAAAATGATATTCCGGTTCTGGCCTGGCTGGCGTTTGCAGATCAGAATCGTGATACGCTGCATCTGCCGGTAAAATGTCAGCTCAATTATTATCATCACGCCGCTTCCATAATACGTCAGCATACGCTTGAACTAATGCAGCAAGAGCTGGAAAAGTGTTTTCACTAAAAATTTAGTCTGAAAATAACGGACGTTAAACAGTCACGGGGATGTCAAAATGGCACAAGTCAGCATGCGGGATATGCTTTATCACGCCTATGAAAATAATTATGCGGTCGGTGCATTTGATCTGGTCAGTCTTGATTTTCTCGAAGCTGTTATCGATGCGGCCGAGCGCTGCCGTGCGCCGGTTATTCTCAGTATCGCAGAACCTCATTTCACGCATTATGATTATGAACTGATGCTGCCAGCAGTCGAAGCAGCAGCCAGACGCGCCAGTGTACCGGTGGCGGTTCAGCTTGATCATGGTCACAGTATGCAGACCGCCATCAAAGCAATTGGCTTGGGCTGTAACGGTATCATGCTGGATGCATCTAATCTTGAACTGCCGGATAATATAAAGCAAACCCGTAACGTGGTTGAAATGGCTAACAGTTGTGGCGTGCCGGTAACCGGAGAACTGGGTTATATTGCAGGTATTGAAGGTGAAGATGCCGAGCTACACCCCGGCGAGTCGGAGTACACCGTGCCTGCGGAAGCGAAAGCTTATGTTGAGCGTACCGGTGTGGATTGTTTATCGGTTTCAATCGGTACCGTACAAGGGCGCATGCAGGGCCGGGCGAAACTGGATTTTCAGCGCCTTAAATTACTCAGGCAAGCCGTCAATATACCCTTAGTGATTCACGGTGGCAGTGGTTTGAATGAAGATCAGTTCCGCCGGCTGACGTCACTGGGTGTGGCACAAATCAACTATTTTACCGCCTTGTCTGATATCGCTGCAAAGAGCATGAGCGTGCAGATAAAGCAGAACCCTAAAGGCAGTTTTACCGAATTAAAAGCCGGTGTAAAAGAAGCGATCGGCACAGAAGTTGAGCGTTGTCTGCGCATGTGGGGCAGTGCCGGCCGTGCGGCTGAGGTCATTGCGCAGTGTGAGCCATGGTTGCCGGTTGAGCAGATTATTAGTTTCAACGCCGAGCATGTCAGTGAACGGCAGGTCCATGCGATGATGGAAGAAGCGCGAAGAGTTCTTGCCGAAATTCCAGGTGTGCGGGAAGTCTTTAGCGGTGAAGCACTAAGAGAGGGTGCACCCTCTCAGTTTTGTCTGCGGCTGCGGTTTAGCAATAAAGCCGTCATCAGTTCCTGTCATCAGCATCCTGATTATCAGTCCTTTCTTAACAATGTATTGCAACCGCTTACCGATGTGCAGTCCAGTATTGATTATCAGGACAGCCAAAATGCCTCACCAGTTGTGGTATTTGGCGGTGCACAAAAACCACTGAAAATGACCGGCGGGATGGTTTGAAAAGGCCCGTGCTTAAATAGCGGCTTATTACTGCAGTGATGAGCTGTTTGTAATATGAATTAATGGGCATTTATCCATGACGTTACCGCCTGCAACATTTCCTGTTCCTGCTCGTGTTCTGTAAAGCGGTGGTTAGCTCCGGAAATTAAAACCTGTGTGTAATTATCTGAAACCAGCTCAACTCTTGAGCTGGCGTGCTGTGCGTCTTTAGCATTGCCACCGTCTCCAAATAAATCCAGTACCGGACTGCTTGCGTTCTTAAGATTGTATTTTTCATTCAGTATATGGCCGCTGTCCGGCTGGTATATCCACTCAGGATGAAGAGTTATCGAAACGGCTTGATCCGGTTGAAGCAGGTCATCGGCTGGCAAACTATCTGCGGGTCCTTACCATGGAAGCACAAACACTGGCACGTGCTTGTGGCAAATCACATTTACATAATCTGGAGCCTGAGGATCTGGTGGCGCTAAATGTGGAAGCCGCTGCGATGGCACGAGTGCCTTTAGCCGGTACTCAGTGGATACCCGGTCAGGGTTATTGATCATGAAAAATTGATAACTGGATATTTTTGTTAAGGGTTTAAAGTGTGCTGAAAACCTATGGTGTTTGCCATACTTTGCCCTGCTGACTCTTGCAGTATTTTTTCATTAATTCGCTGACCTGCTGCGCAGCACTGTGCAACATTTCATCGCTGGTGTCTTGATGGCCTTGCACAATGAACAGCGCGTCCAGATGCTTGCGAGTTAAGCAGGTGTGAGCGGACTGTCTGAATTCCATGCGGCAAAGTACCTGGTTTTTATCATCCAGATAAGCGTATTCACCCGCCGGTAATATACGCTCTTCTTTGCTGCCTAAAGGGTGAAAACATTCGTTACCCTGCGTGATATCCAGACGGATGTCACCGCTTAAAGTTGAGAGGTCATGTGCGCCTATTGATAGTCCTGTGGTGAGAGAAACAAGGTTGTAGATATCAACTGCTGTGCTGACAGAAGATATTTCATTTTTACGTAAGAACTGATCACGTAGCGCTAGCGGAGAGGGCGGGAAGCGGCGAACAGAGCGTCCCACTGCTTCGCGTAAAGTATAATAACCTGAAATACACTGATCAATGGTTGTCTTATTGTTGTTAGCTTGTGTGTAATATTGATTACGAAGTGAATTGATGTGCTGCGGGTCGCTAGTGTTATCCAGTCCGTGCTCGATCCAGCTTACTGTTCTAACACCCAGTTTAGTGATGTTATCAGATTGATAAAAATTTATATCCGAATGCCTCGTTAGTTGCATATTTATTTCTGTGCAGGTAATTATAAATATTTATAGTATGAAGCTTTCATACAGGTAACTCAATCAAATAAGAAAGATAAAATGCTGACGATAGTGAAAATTACAGATCTTAAATTGAAAAACTTTAAGAGTTAAGTATGGAAATAGAATATAAAGTAAATGCAGTGATATCAGTCGGGCAGTTTATTGATCTGTTATCAGTTTCTGGTCTGGGAATGCGCCGGCCAATTGACGACTTAAAGTGTATGAAAGGTATGCTGGATAATAGCAATCTGATAGTTACAGCTTGGTGTGGCGGGGCGCTGATAGGCATTGCCCGTTCGGTGACAGATTTCAATTTCGCCTGTTACCTTTCAGATCTCGCGGTGGATAAATATTATCAGAAATGCGGAGTCGGAAAAAAATTGCTAACAATTACAAAAGAACAGCTGGGAAATAAATGCAAATTAATACTGCTGGCTGCTCCGGCAGCAAAATCATATTATGAATACATTGGTTTTAAAAACAATGAATGTTGCTGGGTGCTTAGTGGTGATCAATTTATTGGAAAGTAAAATGATGGTTGTGCATAAATTTTGATGATCAGCGCGGGGTTATTAATTTTCTTTCTGAAAACGGTAATAGGTGAATACCTGCTCAGTGTTGCCGGGTGTTATGTGAGTTTCATTCTTTTCATCAATAAAACGAAATGGCTTACCGAGTTCATTTTGTAATTTACTTCTGTCATATTGCACAATTTCAAGGCCGCTACACATGGTAGGGCCGCCAATGGAAAAGGCAGCCAGAATCAGATAGCCACCTGGTTTTAATGAAGTGGTTAGGTTGTCGATGTATTTTTTTCGATCAGAAGCCGCGGTTAAAAAGTGAAAGACTGCCCGGTCATGCCACAAAGAAAACTGCTGAGCCGGTGAAAACTCGGTGATGTCGGCCGTTATCCATTCAATCTCGCCTGCTTTGTTAGTCAGACGATCTCTGGCATGCTGTAAGGCGTTGTCGGAAATATCCAGTACGCTGATCTGTTGGTAACCCAGCTCGCAGAGCTTGTCGACGAGCAATGAGGCACCACCGCCGATATCGATAATTGCGTCATTTTTATTCAGGCTGCAGTTTTTAATCAGCTTTAACGACAAGCCCGGTTCAGACTGATACCAGCTGACTTCAAGCGGCGATTTAGCCTGATAGATTTTTTCCCAGTGATCTTTTGATTTTGTCATGATCTGAATCATGCAATGTTTTGAGTAATCGAGTGATGATAAGTATCAATTAAATCAATTAAAGTATCATTCATTAATGATTAATTAATACTGGCATGAATTGTGATGATAAATATGGACGAAGTCAAAATCATTAATCAAAAGAGGAAAATATAATGGCTCATGTTGTGATTATCGGTGCCAGTACGGGGGGTATGCCGGCCGCATATGAAATTAAAGAAGTGCTGGGTAAAGGTCATGAAGTAACTGTGATTTCGAATACGGATACGTTTCATTTTGTGCCGTCTAATCCCTGGGTAGCGGTTGGCTGGCGTGAGCGTAAAGACGTTGCCTTTGAAATTGCACCGCGGCTAGAGAAAAAGAAAATAAATTTTATCTGTAAGGCTGCTGAGACGATTCTGCCGGATGAGAGCAAAGTAATTCTGGCTGGCGGTGAAGAAGTGAATTACGACTATCTGGTGATCGCAACCGGTCCACGACTGGCTTTTGAAGAGGTGGAAGGTCTGGGGCCTGACGGCTATACACATTCGGTGTGTTCACTGGAGCATGCCGAGAGCGCTTATGGTGCATGGCAGAATTTTATAGAAAACCCGGGTCCTATTGTTGTTGGCGCGGCGCCTTTTGCATCGTGTTTTGGGCCGGCTTATGAGTTTGCCTTTATTATGGATACAGACCTGAGACGTCGTAAAATTCGTAACAAAGTGCCAATAACATTTGTCTCAGCAGAACCGTATATCGGTCATCTTGGTCTGGGTGGTGTGGGTGACTCTAAAGGATTATTAGAGTCTGAAATGCGCAATCATGATATTAAGTGGATCACTAACGCCAAAATTACTAAATGTGAAGAAGGCAAAATGATGGTCGACGAGCTGGATGATAAAGGTGAGCTTTATAAGCAGCATGAACTGGAGCATAAATACGCGATGATTTTACCTGCTTTTAAAGGGGTGGACGTGGTTATGAAGGTTGGAGAAGACCTGGTGAATCCGCGTGGTTTTGTGAAGGTTGACGAGTTCCAGCGTAATCCGAAATGGAAAAATATTTACGCACTGGGGGTTTGTATTGCGATACCGCCTGTTGAGGCGACACCGGTGCCTACCGGTGCACCTAAGACCGGCTATATGATTGAGTCAATGGTGGAAGCGGTTAAATTTAATATCAAAAATGACATGATGGGCTATGCACCTGAGCATCGCCCCACCTGGAATGCGATTTGTCTGGCAGATATGGGTGATACCGGTGCTGCTTTTGTGGCAATGCCGCAAATTCCGCCGCGTAATACGGCCTGGATGAAAAAAGGGAAATGGGTGCATCTGGCAAAAATTGCCTTTGAAAAATACTTTATCCGCAAGATGAAGAGCGGAAACTCAGAGCCAGTTTATGAAAAGTATATTCTTAAAGCACTGGGAATCGGCAAAATAAAATAATCAGTCTTGTTATGACAGAAATAACCTGACATTATGACATGACTGACGCCGATGTCAGTTATGTCATGTTAGGCGGGGCGTTTTATGAATAAAGAAAATAAACCCAGCTGTGAGCAGATCATGAATCTGTTTCCCAGTCCCTTCGTTGTTATTGATTCAAATTATACGATCGTGGCTTCAAACCAGCATTATGTAGAGCACTTTGGTGAGGCCAATGTGATTGGTCAGAAGTGTTATAAAATCTCGCATCACTCCGATGTGCCCTGCAGCCAGAATGGAGAAATATGTCCTTTGGAAGCGGTATTTTCTAAAGGAGAGGCGACTGAGGTCATGCACGTGCATTATGATAAGGACGGTCAGCAGGAGTACGTGCAATTAAAAGCCATGCCGATTTATGATGCCAGTGGCGAGCTCAAGTATATGGGAGAGCTGGCGCAGCCGGTTGATGATTATGAAGATAGCGGGGCGCTGCTGATCGGCCGTAGCCGAAGCATTATGCGCATGATCAGCTTATTACAACGCGTGGCACCAACCCAGAGTATTGTGTTGCTACAGGGTGAAAGTGGCGTTGGTAAAGAGTGTGTTGCGCAGTATGTTCATCAGTATTCAAATAACCCGAAAGGGCCTTTTGTGGTTATCGACTGCAGTAATCTGGGTGAAACCTTAATTGAAAGTGAATTATTTGGTTATGAAAAAGGCGCGTTTACCGGTGCCAATAGTCGCAAGCTTGGGCTGTTTGAATCGGCACAGGGTGGTACCTTATTTATTGATGAAATTGGCGAACTACCACTGCCGTTGCAAAGTAAATTACTGCGCGTGCTAGAGACCGGTACACTGCGCCGGGTGGGCGGAACAGAGTATATTAATGTTGGCGTGCGGGTGATTGCCGCTACTCATAGAAACCTGAAGCAAATGGTTGAAGACGGTAGCTTTCGTCGTGATTTGTATTATCGTCTGGCCGCTTTTCCGGTGCATATTCCCAGTTTGCGGGAGCGTACCGATGATATCTTTTTATTATCACAGCACTTTCTCAATCAGTTTGAAGATGGCCGGCAATATTTACCCCTGTCAGCTGAAGTGATTGAAAAATTGATGAGTTATGACTACCCCGGTAATGTGCGCGAACTGAGAAATATTCTCGAGCGGGCGGTTATTCTGGCTGCAGGCACAACGATTACCGTTGATTATGTGATTATTGAGAATGAAAGCGGTAGCGAAGAGCTGGTGTTAAATCAGCCGCAGGAAAAAAAGTCAGATGATCATTTATTGTTACGCCGGCGTCATCAGCTGAATACTGATCAGGTCATTGAAGCGTTAAGACTTAATAACGGGCATCGTAAAAAAGCGGCAGAGATGCTGGGTGTCAGTGAAAGAACATTATATCGTTATGTGCAGGAGATTAATAAAGCGTAAAGTTAACACTCTGGGTGTTCAGATAATATGACTGTGTGATGAGGGAAAAATCATTGGTTTTAATAAAAGCCGGTTAAAAATGACAGAGCTAACCATAGGGAGTGGGTGAGGCAAATTACGGCATAAAGTTTTTTTCGTTTAAAAATCGGCTGTGGTTGGCATGAAGTATGCTGCGTTTTATCCGAGTATTTAATTTTGGAGTATCTTTATGAAGTTATTGGTTAAGTTATTACTGTTACTGTGGATGACAGCTTTACCACTATCTGTTGTTGCTGGCGAATCATCAGGCACAGATTCCACTGCTACAAAAGTAACAGACGGTAATGTGAATAACCCCGATGCAACTGAAGAAGCTGAACCAGAATGCGAATAAATAAAATAATATGATCACCGGAGATAATTACATATGAAAATGAAAAACCTAGTTTCATCTGCCGTGTTACTGATGAGCCTTTCTGCTATGGCGGTTAATGCCAGTGAGTTAAAGGTAAAAATAACCAAAGAGCTTGCCAGTATAGATGTAATGCATAATGGAAAAAGTGTGACCATTATGCGTAATCAGGATAATAAAAATAAGGTGAACCCTGCGTTCGCAAACACCTCAAGAAACTGTCCGCCATTCTGCATTAACCCGATGGAACTGGCACCGGGGGTAGAAACACTGGGTGAGATTGAGGTTATTAACTACCTTAAGAAAGTGAGTGACGGTGATAAGTCGACTCTGGTCATCGACTCACGCACACCGGACTGGGTTAAGCGCGGTACGATCCCGGGCTCTGTCAATATTCCGTGGACAAAGCTAAGTGTAAGAAAAGGTGCAGATCCGATAACGATTGCAGAAATAGTGGTTAATAGATTCGGTGCCAAAGAAATAGATGATGATAAGTTTGATTATTCAAATGCCAAAACACTGGTGATGTTCTGTAACGGCATGTGGTGTGGTCAGTCGCCAAATAACATTCGTACGTTATTAAAAATGGGATATCCGGCCAGCAAAATAAAATGGTATCGCGGTGGTATGCAAAACTGGGAAAACCTGGGCTTAACAACCATTAAATAGATCTGACTGAAAGACTAAAAGGCTCTGCTAGATGCAGGGCCTTTTTTAGTTTGGGTTCTTTATTTTATAGTTTTATTTTGTGTACCAAAACGAAAGCTATTCATCAGAAGTTGCTATTAGAAAGTGACATACCGCTTAGCGAATGATAATCGTCAACTGGCTTCTTAATCTATTTTTTCAGGGTAATCCTCAATTGAAGCCGGGATCTCAATAATAAACTCAGAGCCTTCACCATAGACACTTTCAAAGCGTATCTGAGAATGCAGTAGCTCGAGAATTTTTTTGGTAACGGTCAGGCCTATACCTGTGCCTTCACTTGAGTGGGAGCTGTCATCAACACGAGTAAATGGCTCAAAAATAAGCGCCTGATCTTCTGCTTTAATGCCGATACCGGTATCTTTGATATGTATCTGGCAGTTGCAGCAATCCGTTAACGTGGTCTTGATGAAGACGCTGCCATTATCACGATTGTATTTGATAGCGTTCGAGATGATATTGATTAAAACTTGCTTGACCCGTGTTTTGTCGGTGATAAGCACAATCTCACTTTCTGAAGGAGTGTATTCGACAGAAATATTCTTATTTGCTGTTAATGGTGCAACCAAGGAGAGTATTTCAGACACTAGCGACTGAATATTGATTGATTCCAATTTCAATGTCATCTCTCCGGCATCAATTCTTGAAATATCCAGCACTTCATTAATAAGGTTAAGCAAGTGTGTGCCGCCGTCTACAATATGCGCTACCTTCTCTGTCTGTGACGGGTTGAGTGACTGACTGTTCATCTGTAAAAGCTGGCCAAAACCAAGAATGGCATTCAGTGGTGTACGAAGTTCATGACTCATACGTGATAAAAACTCGCTTTTTGCATTATTGGCATGTTCAGCTTCTTCCTTGGCATTTAAGATTTCGGCAACAGCCAGTTTGCGATCTGTAATATCATGGTAGGTCCCTAATACGCCGTAGATATGCCCGTGAATATCTTTCAGTGGTATCTTGCTGGTTTCAACCCAGATAGTTTGGCCGTTAGATTGTGTCTGCTGTTCTTCGTAGGCAATGCGTGATACGTCATTTTGCATGACGATATTATCATCTGCCTGGTATTGATTGGCCTGCTCTTTCCATGGCATTTCATAATCATTATGACCGATAATTTCTTCCGCTGATATCAGTCCTGCATCTGCGGCAAACTGATTATTACAGCCAAGGTAAATGTTCTCAGTGTTTTTCCAGAAAACGCGGACAGGAATGGTGTTTAATATCAGCTGTAACATATTTTTTGTTTCTGTCAGTTCACGCTCTGACTGTGTTCGAGCAGAAATATCCTGCGCGGTAGAGGCAACACCAATGACCTCATTGTTCTGGTTGATCAGCGGTGTATTGTGCCATTCGCAGGTAATGAGTCTGCCATCAGATGTTATGTTCTGATTAGTTGACTCCATACCGCCAGTCTGTGACAACAGCTGTTGCCAGATAGTATTGATTTGCGGATGCAACTCTTCAGGGATGATTAAATCCGGTCCATAAGCACCGATAACCTGATCGCGGCTATAACCAAAAATTCTTTCGGCAGAGGGATTCCATTCAACCACTCTAAAATCGACCGACCATTCGATGATAGCCAGTGGCGTACTGAGCAGATGTAGTTTTTGTTTTTGCTGCGTATTGAGTAGTTCCTGTTCTCTCACTGTGGCTTGAATGCGCAGCTCAATATTTTGAATAGTATTACGATACATTATCCGGCTGCTTTTAAGTACAAAAATATAGGCCAGAATGAGCATGGCTGCCAGAATTAAAGAGAACTGGCTGCCTTCGGCGAAAGCACTGAATATAAGTGGTATTAGCGCTAACGAAATGTACAACGGAAAGGTATATTTACCGACTGAGAGGCTTGCAACTGCGCCTGCGCTCATGCCGACAAGCACAAAAGCGGTCAACAGCTGGTGAAATTCATTATTGGGCGGAAAAAAGATGATACCGGCAATACCCAGCATGATAGCGGATAGAGACGAGCCGAGGTCGAACAGTCTACCCCAAAAATATACATTTTTATCAGCTATCGGGGTGTTATTGTAATTGATTAAAAGTATCAGCCGGAAAGTAACAATTAAGACAGAGGCAGCAAACCAGGCTGACAGTGTGAAGTGATCAAGAGTGGACCAGTGGACAGCTATGAGTAACAGCGAGGCAATAACATTAGCTGCTAAAGCCGAGAGCATTGACGAATATAGTAATTGAGTCTGTTCTATGTAAGCAGAGTAAGAACGGGCTGTATTGGAAGCTGACTGCTGCATAGTGATGTGCTCAAATAAAAAAAGTAAAGCTGTTACTGAAGGGCAAATTTTTCAGGCTGTTGTTTTTGTTTATAATGATCATTAAGCAGAGCTATAAATTGCATATTCAGGTTGCAGGGTTTGTATCTAATAGTAGCAGATAGTATCTGTAAATCCAGCGCAGCAGAATTGATCTGCTATTTGTGTATTTGTAAGCAGCCTGAGTTGTAAGGTTGTTGCAAGCAGCAGACTTAGACTGATAACTGAGCCAGCACGGTGTACGTTTAGTATGAAAAATTACCGGCTGCAACTTAAGGTTGTCGTCAGTTAACTGGTGATCGCAATGAAGAAGGTGGTTTATCTGTCAGCATGCTTGCCATGCATTTTTTCGATATGTTCTTTCATTCCAGCGGGTGTTTCGATGTCTCCATTGAAAATATAACTGGCTATACTTTCAACTTCTGCTCTACTGACAGTGATTTTTGGCATTAGCGAAAATTTTCGGATGGCACCCGGCATAAGACTTTTACTGATATCAGGTGATTCAACCCAGTCTGCAACGGCAGTTACAAATGACAGTTCATCAGAATAAGGTCCGATATAGTGATGACGAACGCCGGCAATAGGCGGTGCACTACGCTTGTTCATATTCATGCCGCCTTGAGCGTCGTGGCAGCTGGAACAGTGTTGCTGGAATAGTTTTTTGCCATATGCTGGTTCTGCATAGTCTGCAAGAGTTGTGGCTGAAAAAAGACTAAGGCCAAGTAGTAGAGTATTTGTGACTGATTTCATGTGTAATTCCTGATGCTAGAGACTAATTATTATCGATCAAATGCTGACAGAGTATTTTATTGACTTACCTGATGCAAAGGAAAGAAAAGTTTATTCAACTTATTGTTTTTTTCACTGCTATCATTATTGGTGAACTCACTGAACCACTTCATAATGTCATCAGAGTTAACGGGTTTCAATATCCAGTGTCCCTGACCATAGTCGCAGCCCATGGTTTTAAGCTGGTTACTGGTTGATATTGATTCAATGCCTTCTGCTATAACAAGAAGACCGAGGTTGTGCCCGAGATCGATGGTGGACTGCACGATAGTTTGGTCACTTCTGTTGTTTTCCATATCAAAGACAAAAGATTTATCTATTTTAACTTCATGTACTGGCAGGTTCTTCAAATAGGAGAGCGATGAAAAACCGGTACCAAAATCATCGATAGAAAGCAGCAGGCCGATACTGCTCAGCTGGTTCAGGGTCTCAATAGCGCGGCCAGGATTTGCCATCATGCTGTTTTCAGTAATCTCAAGTGTGACGTAGCGGCTGTCGAGGTTATATTGCTGCAACAGTTCAGAAATTCGATATAAAAGATTGTTGTCATTTAAGTTTTGTGCAGAAAGATTGACAGATACTCTGATATCGTAACCGGTCGTATGCCATTTACGGCACTGTTTTATAGACTGTTCGATAATCCAGTAGGTCAGTTTATTCATCAGACCAAATTGTTCAGCAAGCTGAATAATTTCTTCTGACGGTATATATCCGTGAGTTCTGTGTTTCCAGCGCAGCAGCGCTTCGCAGCTTGTGATTTCACCGTCGTGTAGATTAATTTGAGGCTGGTAGTGTAATTCCAGGTCATTCTGAGAGATAGCATCATGCAGATCATCGACGATGGCGACTCTGTTTGTAATCTGATAATTCATTGCTGAATGATATAGTGTAAATATCGTCTTATTTTGTTTGGAGTTATACATCGCGATATCAGCAAGCTGCATCAGTGTTGTATTATCAGGGGCATCTTCAGGGTAGCCAACAATGCCGATGCTGGTGCTGATGTGTATTGTGTGTTCGTTGATAGTAAAGGTATTGGATATTAGCTCTGATAGTTTGCTGGCAAGGCTTGTTGAGTCTGCCTTGCTGGTATCCGGCATAAGGATAGCAAACTCATCACCACCGAGTCTGGCAAGTGTATCTGTTTCACGGATGCACTGTGAAATTCTTTCGCTGACCTTGATAAGAAGCAGGTCGCCAATATGGTGTCCCAGAGAGTCGTTAACTTGCTTGAAGTGATTCAGGTCGAGCAGCAGTAGTGAAAACATCCCTTTGTTTCTTTTTGATGAGGCAATATGGTACTTGAGTCTTTCATCGAGCATCCCGCGGTTGGGTAAAGATGTAAGCGAATCATGTAATGTCTGGTGTTCAAGTTCACTCTGTCTTTTGTTTATTTGCAGGCTCATTTCATTAAAGGCATCCAGCAGGTTTTTGGTCTCGCGTGAGACAATGTTGCCAACTTCAGGATAAGCGTGGCCAAAGGCCCTCATTTTCATCGCATGTGCGACATGCATTATTGGTTTGAAGACAATCAGGTCAATCACAAACAGAAGCACTAAAATGTAAAGCAGAGTAATGATAATGACGGTTGTTAAAGCAATAAAAAGCGTCTGATTATTTTGTTTGAAAAATACCGTGATTTCATCGGCTTCATCGGTCAGATGTTGTTTATATTCGACAAGAGATTTTGTAAGTGATTTGAAAAGTGGAATGACAAAAGTTTTTTTATGAAAAGTATCCTGCCTCCAGTTGTCGCTTTCCATTAAGCCGCGGGCGTTAAGGAATAATTTATACCACTGCAGCTCATTTTCAAGTGCTGTGTTAATAGCGAGCGGCGCTGCAAAGCTGTCCTTCTCGTTGGCATATAGATCTTCCAGTTCCTTGAGGTTTGTATGTAAGCTAAGATGGATCTGGCTAATTGATTCAGCCTGACTGGTGAGTATATCGGTGGTGAAGGATGCCAGTCGATTGGCGAGATAAATTCTGAACTGAGAGATTAATTTTTCGACAAGAAGCTGGGTTTTAAGTAGCTTCGGATAAATATCCGGGTTCTTGATAGTGTTGTCTGTTTCCACTTCATGAAGAAGAATATCAAGCTGGGTTCTAATAGTATCCTGAGGTATAGCCATTACATTGGCTGACAGTGAGAGACCGGGGTATTGTCTGTTGATGTCTGTTCTTAAGCTGAGTAGTTCGGTTATATGTGAGGACAGGTGAGACAGATTGTCTGCCATTTTTATTTTTTGCAGAAGAGTATCTTCCTTTTCATGATGATCATTCTCATGTAGCTTGTTGCTGTATGTACTGGCCTCTTTCAGGTGCTGCTTGATGGTCTCTAACCCGGAATCAGTGCCAGGATCAAGCAGAAAGGAGTCTATGGACTGGTAAAGCTTTGTCATGCTCGACAGAAACTTATCAGTTAGCAGCCGCTGTTTTGATAGTCGTTCAAGCTCCATTGTGATGCTGTCATTTTTTGTTTTTATATCGTTGTAGATGTAAAACGAGAATAAAGTAAATACAGTACCAAGAAAGAGTGTGATGCTAAAGTAAATAGTCCTTATGCTGGGTATTTTGGTATCGCTGTTTATGCTCATAAAGCGGGTCTTTCGGTGCAGTCAGTATCTCAGTTTAATACCGGTAAATGATAGGTGCTGAGAGCAGATACATAAAGTATAAGTTCTGCCGGCTGAAGTCCTGAGATTGCACCGAATTTTTAAAAATCATGAGTTATTTAAATAACTTTGGAAAATCGCTGGCCATTGGCTTGTGCATTTTGTAAATAAGTGTCGAAGACCATACAGATATTTCTGATCAGTAAGCGGCCGAGCAGATTTATTTCCAGGCTGTTTTCTTGAAGCTCCAGTAAATTGTCTGTGTGCATGTTATTTAGCGCTGCTAGCTCCTTACTAAAGTAAGTGCTGAATTCGATATTGAACTGCTGACTAATTTCAGCATAATCAAGTCTGAAGTTACACATCAGTTGTTCGATGATGTGTTTGCGTAACATGTCATCCTGAGTCAGGGTGATACCTTTTTGAATCGGCAGATGTTGAGCTTGTATCGCCGCATAGTACTCGTCCAGTGTTTTTACATTCTGGCTGTACACATTATTGACTTCGCTAATAGATGAAACACCCATTGCGACCATGTCGCACTGTGCATGCGTCGAATAACCCTGAAAATTTCTGTGTAGCTGACCATTTTTTTGTGCTGCATTCATCGGGTCATCGGCTCTGGCAAAATGATCCATGCCAATATATACATAGCCTGCATCGGTAAGTTGCTGGATGCTCTGATTGAAAATAATGAGTTTGTCTTCGCTCGCCGGTAACTCATTTTCATTTATGCGTCGCTGTGGTTTAAATACATGAGGCAGGTGGGCGTAGTTAAATAAAGAAATACGATCCGGAGCAGCAGTAATCATTTTATCAAGCGTGCTGGCAAAACTGTCGACAGTCTGTAAAGGCAGGCCATAGATCAGGTCAACACTGACGGAATGAAAGTTGTTTTCTCGTGCCGCATTAATGGTTCTGAAGGTCAGTTCATCAGGCTGTATGCGGTTGACTGCTTTTTGTACATTAATATCAAAATCCTGAACACCGAGGCTTAAACGGTTAAAACCAATCTCGCGTAATCCGGCAATCATTTCCGGGCTGCACTCGCGCGGATCAATCTCGATTGAGTATTCGCCTTTGTCATCGTTGCGCAAGTTAAAGTGCTCGGCAGTTTTAGCAAACAGGCTTTGCATTTGTTTCAGAGAGATAAAGGTAGGCGTGCCGCCGCCAAGATGTAACTGATCAACAATGCGTTCATTATTGTAAAGCCTGCCTTGCATTTCTATTTCTTTAAACAGTGCTGCCAGATAGGTTCCGGCTTTTGAGCGGTCTTTAGTTGCAATCTTGTTACAGGCGCAATAAAAACAAATCGTGTCACAAAATGGAATATGGTAATAAAGTGATATGGGTTTATTGCTTTGATCATTGCTACGCTGGCTTGCAGCCTCATAATCGGACTGGCTGAATTTTTCGTGAAATTCAATGGCCGTTGGGTAAGAGGTGTATCTTGGGCCGCTGGTATTATAGCGTTCAAATTGTTCTTTACTGAGGGTGTTCATGTGTTTTTGGGCCTTATTATGCACAATATATAATAACTGAGCTAAAATGATAGCATAATGATATATATCAATTTAATGCGTGATTAATATCATTGATCTGATCATTAATAAATAAGGGAATGTTGAATACGGCTTATGCGCAGGTTCTTGATAAATATCATTGTTTGCATTAGCGACTTTTTATATTCTCAAAATACGCCGAGATAGTGTGTATGCACTGTTTTGACTATTGTATTCATTAACACGCTAATAAGCAGAGAAAACAAGAATATGGAAAACGAAACTACTTATAATTATCGCGTAGTGCGTCAGTTCTCGGTCATGACCGTGGTCTGGGGTATTGTCGGCATGTTGGTGGGTGTGATCATTGCGGCAGAGCTTATTTGGCCTGCGATTAGCTTTGACTTGCCCTGGTTGCATTTCGGTCGCTTACGTCCGTTGCACACGAATGCCGTTATATTTGCATTTGGTGGCTCGGCTTTATTTGCCACCTCTTACTATGTCGTGCAAAGAACCTGTCAGGCCCGGCTGTTTGGTGGCCGGCTGGCTGAATTCACTTTCTGGGGCTGGACGCTGGTTATTTTATTAGCGGCAATCACATTACCTTTAGGTTACACCAGCGGTAAAGAATATGCGGAGCTTGAATGGCCGATTGACATACTCATTGCTGTTGTCTGGGTCAGTTATGCTGTCGTTTTCTTTGGCACGATCATGAAGCGAAAAACACCGCATATTTATGTCGCTAACTGGTTTTATGGTGCATTTATTATCACCGTGGCTATTTTGCATATCGTTAACTCAGCAGCGATGCCGGCCAGCATGATGAAGTCATACTCAGCTTATGCCGGTACGATCGATGCAATGGTGCAATGGTGGTATGGACATAATGCCGTGGGCTTTTTCCTGACGGCTGGTTTTCTTGGGATAATGTATTACTTCGTGCCCAAGCAAGCAGGCCGTCCGGTTTTCTCGTATCGTTTATCGGTTGTGCATTTCTGGGCGCTGATCTCCACTTATATGTGGGCGGGTCCACATCACCTGCATTACAGTACTTTGCCTGACTGGGCTCAGTCTGTGGGTATGGCCTTTTCGCTGATTCTGCTGGCGCCATCCTGGGGCGGTATGATCAACGGTATTATGACCTTATCAGGTGCATGGCATAAATTGCGCACTGATCCTATTCTGCGTTTTTTAATTGTTTCACTGTCTTTCTACGGGATGTCGACTTTTGAAGGGCCGATGATGTCGATCAAAACAGTAAATGCCTTGTCGCATTTTACTGACTGGACAATTGGTCACGTGCATTCGGGTGCATTAGGCTGGGTTGCGCTGGTATCAATTGGTGCTATTTATATGTTGATTCCAAAAGTATTTGGTAAGGAAAGCATGTACAGCACGCGTTTGATTGAGCACCATTTCTGGATTGCAACAATTGGTATTGTACTTTATATCGCTTCAATGTGGGTATCTGGCATCATGCAGGGTTTGATGTGGCGCGCTGTTAATAGCGATGGCACATTAACCTACAGCTTTGTCGAATCTCTGGCGCGTATGTATCCTTATTACACTATCAGGTTTGTAGGTGGTTTGTTGTTCTTCGCCGGTATGCTGATCATGGCATACAACGTATACAGAACCATTGCAGGGCACAAATCAAATGAACCTGCTGTGCAAACAGCCTAAGGAGATCAGACATGAGTCATGAAGTAGTTGAAAAAAATATAGGTCTGATGGCGATCCTGATTGTAATCGTTATCAGTTTTGGCGGACTGGCTGAAATCGTGCCGTTATTCTTCTTGCAGGAAACCACTGAGCCGGTTGAGGGCTTGAAGCCGTATTCGGCACTGCGTGTTGAAGGTCGTGATATCTACATTCGTGAGGGTTGTTATAACTGCCATTCACAAATGATCCGTCCTTTCCGTGCTGAAACGGAACGTTATGGTCATTACTCGGTAGCCGGTGAATATGTTTACGATCACCCGTTTCAGTGGGGATCAAAACGTACCGGTCCGGATTTACATCGAGTGGGTGGTCGTTATAGTGATGACTGGCATCGTGCGCACTTAATGAATCCGCGTGATGTGGTGCCTGAATCAAATATGCCATCCTTCCCCTGGTTAGCAACAGCGATGGTAGATGCTGACGGTACGGCTGCAAAAATGAGAGCCCTGCGTACAGTAGGTTTACCTTATACCGATGAAGAAATTGCTAACGCAAAATCAGAAGTCGAAGGCAAAACTGAAATGGATGCGCTGATTGCTTACCTGCAAGAACTGGGTACAGCGCTGAAGACACGGAGATAACTGAGATGGATATGGCAGATTTCAGATCATTTTATACAGTACTGCTGCTGATTATATTTGTCGGCATCTGGGCCTGGGCATGGAGTCGAAACAATAAGTCGAAATTTAGTAATGCGGCTAACTCGCTATTCGATCAAAAAGAAGAGCAAATCCATGCATCATCCCTGCAACAAGAAGGTGCTGATAATAAACAGGGCGCGGAGAATAAATCATGAGTAATTTTTGGAGTGGATGGGTAATTGTCATAGCGCTGGCCAATATATTTGGCTGTGTGTGGCTTATCTGGTGGGCCTCAAAGCCTAAACAAGGTGAGGCGGCTAAAGGGGATGTAACAGGGCATACCTGGGACGATGATTTGCAGGAATTAAATAACCCGATGCCTCGCTGGTGGTTATGGTTATTCTATATCACCATCGTGTTTGGTCTGGCTTATATTATCATCTACCCGGGACTGGGTTCATATAAAGGTACTGCGGGCTGGTCTCAGACAGGCCAATATGAAGAGGAAATGAAAGCGGCAAATGAAACCTATGGGCCGATCTTTTCAGGTTATGCCAAACAGGATGCAGACAGTCTGGTCAGTAATAAAATGGCAATGGACAGCGGTCGTCGTTTGTTCATGACATACTGTTCAACCTGTCATGGTTCTGATGCGCGTGGATCACAAGGTTTTCCAAATCTGTCAGACAACGACTGGATTTATGGCGGTCAGCCTGAACAAATCAAGGCCAGTATTCTTGACGGACGACGTGGTGTAATGCCGAGCTTTGCTCACCTTGGAGAGAAAGGTATCGAAGAAGTAACCAATCATGTGATGACACTCAGTGGTCGTAAAGCGGATGAGGTGAAAGCTGCAGCAGGTAAAGCGACGTTTGATGCTCAGTGTGTGGCATGTCATGGTGCCGATGCGAAAGGTAATATCTATATCGGTGCGCCTAATCTGACTGACAAAACCTGGCTTTATGGTTCGACTAAAGGTCATATAGTGCAATCTATTACTAAAGGTCGTAATGGTGTAATGCCAGCACACCGGGATTTCCTTGGCGAAGACAAGGTTCATCTGCTATCAGCTTATATTTACAGTCTGTCTAAATAAAGCTGTGTTTGTTGTTCGCTCCCCGGCCGGGGAGTGAGCACAAGTTAATAAAATACATTCCCCCCTTTTTACTAAGATGCTATATGGAGATATCATGCCTGGAAAAAATAATAGCGTTCCGAAAGTGCAGCGGTTTGTGGCTATCCTTTGGCCATCGTTTGTGGTGTCAGGAATTGCAACTGTCCTGTTTTTTACCGCGTTCGATCCGGATGAAGTGATAGGTTGTGTTGGTGGCTGGGATATCAGCCGTATGGGTTATTATTCAGTTGGTTTCTTTTTGTTCTGGCTGCTGACATCACTCAATAGTGTATTGACCTGTTATTTTTTGAAGCCCTGTAGTAAGTCGTAGATAAAAAATGATAGGCAAAAAAATACTTTAATCCTGAGAAAATAATGACAGAGAAAAATACGCAACAAATTGAAATGACGCCGGTAGAAGAAGTATATGCCAAGCGTAAGAAAATTTACCCGCGTCAGGTCACCGGACTTTTTGCCAGTTTTCGGTTTACCGGGGTGCTGGTACTACTGGGTATTTATTATCTCGGGCCTTTTTTACAATGGAATGGCAGGCAAGCCATTCTTTTTGATTTACCTGCGCGTAAATTTTATATCTTTGAATGGATATTCTGGCCGCAGGATTTTATTTATCTGGCCGCACTGTTAATCATTGCGGCGATTGCATTGTTTTTAGTGACCGCTCTGGCGGGCAGAGTATGGTGTGGTTATGCCTGCCCGCAAACCGTCTGGACAGAAGCGTTTCTGTGGATTGAAAGAAAAGTAGAAGGTTCGCGCTCAAGTCAGATGAAGCTGGATAAAGCCGGCTGGAGCTGGGCTAAGTTTCGCCTGAAATTTACCAAACATTTTCTCTGGCTCGCCTTCTCTTTACTGACAGGATTTGTTTTTGTCGGCTGGTTTACCCCGATCACAGAACTGACCGAGAGAACACTCAGTTTTGAGCTTGGACCGTGGGAATTTTTCTGGATTATCTTCTATGGTTTCGCAACGTACGGTAACGCTGGCTGGATGCGTGAACAGGTATGTATGTACATGTGCCCGTATGCGCGTTTTCAGAGTGCGATGTTTGATAAAAACACGCTGGTTATTTCATACGATGAGAAGCGTGGGGAGCCACGCGGCTCACGTAAAAAAGGTGCTGATTATGAAGCAGAAGGTAAGGGTGCCTGCGTAGACTGTTCCCTGTGTGTGCAGGTCTGCCCGACGGGTATAGATATCCGGGATGGATTACAGTATCAGTGCATAGGTTGTGCAGCCTGTGTTGATGTGTGTAATGAAGTCATGGATAAAATGGGCTATGAGAAAAACCTGGTCAGCTACACAACAGAAAATGCATTAAGTGGCAAGAAGGAGAGTTTTTTCAGGCCGCGCGTTACTATATATATAGTATTGTTGTCGGTTATTACAATTGCTCTGCTTGGCTCTATCGCTCAGCGTGTACCGCTGGGGCTGGATATCATCCGCGACCGCAGTTCCCTGTATCGTGAAACAGATGAAGGGCTGATTGAAAATGTCTATACATTAAAAGTAATGAATATGGATCTGAAAGATCACCGTTATTCACTGGCAGTCGGTGGCATAGAAGACCTGCGTATAAAAAAACCTAAGAAAGGTATACTGGTTGAAGCCGGTACTGTAGTTACTTACCCGATCAGAATCCAGGTGAACCCTGATAATTTAAAAACCGCGAGCACAGAATTAATTTTTTATCTGAATGCTCTCGACGATGATGCCATATCCATAGAAGTGGATGGCCGTTTTCTTGGGCCCGTTTTTAAATAACACAAAGTATTAGAGTAAATGATATGATCACGAGTATGAATAAAGAGATAAATGAAAATACACCCTGGTATAAACAGTGGATGGTGTGGATGGTAATTACACCACCAGTGACAGCCGTTATAGCGGGTATTATAACGATTAATCTGGCAATTAGTAGTGACGATGGTCTGGTGGTCGATGACTATTACAAACAAGGTCTTGGTATCAATCAAACATTACAGCGGGATCAGCTTGCACGTGATATGAATCTTGATGCTGAACTGTCGATAGAATCTAATACGATTAAAGTGCAGTTTGTCAGTAATATGAATGATCCGGCGTTATCGCTAAGTTTTATCCATCCAACACAAAGCCAGCGCGATATTATCGTACTGCTTGTTCGTTCGGCAGAAGGGCTTTATCAGAGTGATATACCGGATGTACCAAAAGGTAACCGGAATCTTTTGCTTGAACCTTCCGATAAAAGCTGGCGTATTAGCGGGCGTATTAATTTGTCGGAAGAAAAACTAGCAGTATTGCAACCTAATCTAAAATAGCTGTCGCAGGTTCAGCTCATTGATAGCAGATAGGGCACCCAGAAAATCAGCAATAAGCTGGCCATTAATAAATCAATTCTTGATATGTTTTTGAATTTTTGTCTGATTTCAGCAGGCTGTTCGGAAGCATAGATGCGCGACATCAGCATATCGAGGAAAAATCCGGTAATAAGTAATGGTGCAATTACCGGCAACACCAGGGTAGGAATAAACTGCAGTCCCTCGAGATTAAGGCCAGAGCTATTATCGGGTTTTAGGACGATAGTGATGATACCAAGTATGTAAAGTATGTTTCGTATAGGGCCTGCTTGGATAATAAAATTATTGATTTTGTTTTTCATTATTATGTGGCGTATTTGTTGGCTAAATCGAGGCCTATTATTAGCAGAGTGGGAGATTATTTACAACAGATGAATTGCCCTCGTTTTGCACTGTTCACGTTGTCGCTGATTGACGAACTTACTCAGCAGATTGCTATCGATTAACTGAATACCTGTAATTTCGGCACCTATCTGAATAAAGCGATAAGGCCGGTTAAATTGTTGTTTGCTACGTACGGTTAGCTGGCAGTCAACGGTCTGTTTGTTTTCAAGCTCTATTCTGCAGTCTTTTATAACGCTGCCTTTCTTAAGTGAGAGGCTGTTGTTGCCCTGAATATTAATGCGTATGCCTTGCAATGAAATATCCTTTACGATGCCTGTTAATCGCGGATGATAATCTGTGTGCAATTTTGCTGAAAGAAGCTTGCCCGGTTCCAGTGCTAATCTGTAGCTGTTTCTTCGCTGTCTACAGTTAACAGAAGAAGGGTATGACAATAAAAGAGCGGGTGAATTCTGGTATTCGGTTGTTTTAATCACTTCTGCAGAGAAGGAAGTGACTTCTCCGTTTTCATGTAACTCACAATTCAGCACAGATTTCCCCATACTGGCAATGTCAGTATGGGGAAATAATTCATCCATGATCAGTATGTTGTTTAATCGACTGTTTGAAAGAATAATGCTCTGAAATAGCTGAGGGTGATCATCTACTTTTATAAGCAGCCGGCTCTTGTTCTTTTGTAATTTATCAAGCGTGCCGGATGCAAAATCATGTACAGAAGGTTCGGTTGGCTCGCAAGTGGCATTATGAATGAATATGTCTGCTATTTTCTTTAGCATAGTTATCACTATAGTGGTCGGGTAACACACAATATAGCGGTAGAAAGTTAAAAATCTTTAGCAACGAGTAAATAGTCTGGGAAATTAATATCAGTCTTTTGTTGTTTATAGTTTATGCGGAAAAGTGAACGAGAAACTATCAGCTACAATAGTAAATATCAATCAATACCATGTAAACAATAAGGTTATTGATTTGTGTCAAGTTAATGGTGGTTTGCCGGGGATAAAATTTATTCCTATTATCAAGAGGAGTATTGGTATGGAAATGAGTGATCTAAATACAGTAAAGAATCTAGGTCTCACGGCCGCAGTGTTTGTAGGTATTACAGTGGTACTCATCGTGATTGCAAATTTGGTAGGTTAGATTTATTTTCAGCAAAAAAAACCGGGTTGCCCCGGTTTTTTTAGTTTTATTTAATGTTCTTTAGCAGTGTTTTCCAGTTTTCAAGATCGGTAGGGGTGCCCGACCTGTTTTTTAACTGAATGCCGATAGTATGCGCTACACCTGAACCAGGCTTGCATGAGTTAATGTCGCCGGTAACAAAAAATTTCTGCCTGCTGTCTTTAAGCGAAATACTCAAGTCTAGTACGCTTTTTACTGTCAAAGGCTGCTCAGAGCTAATTTGAATGGCTGATTTGGAAAGATCTTGTAAAGAGCACGAGAATGTTTTACCTAATGCTTTAGGGTCGTCGGAAGAAAAAAGTATTTTAACCTGAAATGTATCATCAGCCAGGAACCTTGCGTCTGCTCCTGATGGCTGATGGTCTGTAAGCTGGCTTTGTATTTCCATTATTGAATCCTGTTTATTGTTTGTAACTTTTATTAATAGGCTGATCAATAATGTAGCCCGTCATGGGCAGAAAAATTGTGAGTCAGGCTTGTTTTAACAAAATAGTAACTTTCGCTGACCGCTTGTCAGGTTTTTCTTTAACATGGGGCTTAGTGGCGTATCTGCGTCGTAAGTAACTCAGAGATATCGCAAAGATACAGTCAAATTTAAGATTTTATTGTCCGTGTCTGGCATAAATTTCAGGAGAGGATAATCAAACAATAACCGAACTGGTGCAGAATAGTTTTAGAGGGCTTTGTTGTGAGCACGGAGACGGCATAACGGGCTTGATTGCTTGTCGTCGTGATTATTGAGGGGGTGTATACTTCTGTCAGACGCCTGTGTCAGCAAAGCGAAAAGGTTCTATGCTCCAGTGACCGGATAGATTAGTGGTCAGTACAAGGCAGGCCGGGCCGCCACGGGTACGGGTGGCACCTGCAGCGCCAGGATTAATAACCCAGGGTGACTGGTCGGTATCGCAAACCTGAGAGTGCGTATGTCCATAAACAATGGCTTTGGCTTGTGGGTGGGCTTTACGAAGAGACTCATGGCTGGGCCGGTGGTGGCCATGAACATGGCCGTGTTCTATTGCCAGTAAGCCGCCGGGAAGATGAATTTCTGCGATATCTGGCAGCGCTTCAACGATCTCCTTTTGTTCGGCAGGCCAGATAGTGTGGTGGTCATTATTACCAGAGACCGCAAAAACATAGCCCAGCTTTGGATGCATTTTTTCAAGTACCGAAGCGCAGCAAATATCACCGGCATGGACTGCGATGTCGGTTTGTTTAATAACCTTGGCAATACGCTCATCCAGCACTGTATGGGTGTCTGAAATTATGGCAATAGTTAACGAATCATGCTGACTAAAATCATTCATTACTGCTGGTCTTCTTTCTCTATGTGCTTGGTTATTTAACAATGAATTGTACCATGCTCTGCTGGTTGCCGTGTTTTAATAAAGCAGCTGCACTGCTAAATCAACTAGATTTAAGCTTATGGAAATAACAAGCTGATAAAAAAATCATTTACTGTTGAGCGTGAAATAATTTTTATAGTGTCACTGGCAAGGCTTAAAGATGACAGCATGTTTTTATTGTGAACATAGGTTTATTAGTTGTCAGAGAGTCTTCAATAGATATGATTACTTAATGAATAGTTGTATGGCTCGTTTGCTGGAAAGCAGGCTATGAGCAGGTGCGTGATATACAGCGGCGTATATTATCTGTGATGGATCTAAGGAATAGAAAAAACTTCAGTTGAACTGTTGTAGGCTTATTTAGTTGCACGCATTAAAGCGTAATGCGCTAACATGGGGCGAGGTCAGTGACTCATAAAGTGCTAACCAAAAGATCAGAAGCAGACAGTATTTTTAATAATTTATGAGGTTTTTTGTAATGCCGCAATATATTTTCATTTATCTGGGGGGTGAGTACCCGGCAAACCCGGAAGAAGGGCAGAAACATTTCAGTAAGTATCAACAGTGGCTTGCTTCATTGGGTGATGCTGTCGTCAGCCCAGCGATTCCGTTTAAGGATACGCATACTGTGCATACAGACAGCACAATTGAGCCCGGCACCACATCAGCAATGTCGGGAATGAGTATTATTAAAATGCCGTCGATGGATGAGGCATTAAAGGTGGCACAATCCTGTCCCTTCCTGGAGATCAATGGCACACTTGAAGTTTCTGAGATGATAGAAATGACGGGTAAAGCAAGTTAGTGTCGTATTTAAAATGCGTGGCTAATAAATATATACAGACTTATGGATAGCGCTAATTTTTTAGACTGTGGCGGGAGAGTGCTGGCCTTAGCATACTATAAAAATAGAATACTGCGAAAAGATAAGAGCCTCATAAAATATGATGCTGTTTTAGCAGACTGTAACAATAATGAAGGGGTAAATGAAATGTGTGTCGGTAATAAGTCACTCAATGCCCTGTTGGGTTAAATTTTTTATTACAACCTTGTATATACAATCTACATTAGCTAATAATAATATTATTAAATTAATTCATTCTTGATGTGCGTCGATAGATTAAAATCTTTTTATATTGGACAAGTTATTTCGTTGCCAATGATCAATAATTGTGGTTATATTCGATGCCCGGTTGCAACGAGCTATCTCAATATTTCGGGGCCTGATTTTAAAGACTAGAAGTGAATTTGCGAGGCGTGGAATTAATATATAGGGTGATAAATTTTCTATATTCGACGGCTAATAAATTTAGCGTATATAATCTTATAACAAAAATATTTTAGGGGAATCAAATGTTCACGAACAATCCTTTTGCTGAACTTTCGGCATTAATTTCAACAGATGTAATGCAGATATATATCATCTTAATGGCACTATTGGTCGCTGGCGGCACAATACTCGATATGATGCATAAGAAAAGTGCGAAGTACTTTTTCATGGATTCTGCAAAAAATGCAAAAAACGCAAAGCGTACAGTAAGCAGTGGTGAAAAAGCCGGGCTTGCAGTTGCCACTCTAGCAAACGAAGTATTAACTTCAGGTGAGTTTGCCAATCCAAAGCGTAGAATATCTCATCTGCTAAGCATGTATGGTTTCATTCTTTTTGTGGCGACAACCGTACTTATGATCTTTGAAGTTTCAACAAGTGCTTTAACTGCTCAAATTTGGCACATCGGTGCGCTGATGCTGGCTGTAGGTGGTTACTGGTTCTGGTTCTTCATTCGTGTTGATGTGAATTCAGAAGGTGTCAGATGGTATCAGCTGCGTAAAGCGGACATGTTCATTGTTTCTTTGCTGTTAATGGTAACGTTTGGTCTGATCTGGTCTTACCTGCAGTCTAAAGGCGGTAAAGTAAGTGATATGGGTTCAACAACTCTGTTTTTCGGCCTGTTTATTCTTTCAACTACATTCCTTTTTTCAACGGTTCTGTGGTCTAAGTTTGCACATATGTTCTTTAAGCCTGCTGCAGCATTCCAAAAACGTGTTGCACATGCAGACGGTGGCGCATTGAACTTGCCAAAAGACTGGGACTTGTCTTCAGCTGAAGTACATGCAAAATTCCCTGATATCCCAGAATACATGGGTAAAAACCCAGAAAATATGGGTGCTGGTATCAGACGTGAAGCACCAAACCATTACTAATATTAATCTAATAACAATTATTTAAGAAAGAGAGAATATATTATGCCTACTTTTGTATATATGACTCGATGTGATGGTTGTGGACAGTGCGTTG
>JAOULC010000124.1 GCA_029882215.1 Gammaproteobacteria bacterium
TACCGGTTATTATTTTCTCGAGCTCAGAAGATGGGCTATATCCACTAGGATTATTCAGGCTTTATTTATCAGCCGATAGGTTTTGCAAAAAAACTCTTAACTTCGACGGGTGCAGCGGCTTATGCAATAACTGATAACCAGTGCCCTGCACTTCCTTCAGCCGGTCACTTGCTGTATCACCCGTTATAATCAACGCCGGAATATCTATGGCAAACAGATTATTGATCGCAGCAATGGCATCAATGCCTGTTTTATTTTTTCTTAAGCGGTAATCTACAAGCAGCACATCGGGTGCATACTCATATTCATTCAGTTTATTTAATGCCTCTTCTTCTGAAGCAAATGCCAGTACAGTGCAATGCCAGCTTTCAAGTAATATTTGAAGAGCGACCCTTATGCTTTTTTCATCATCAATAATAACTATAAAATAGTTGAGTGTCTTTGGAATGTATTCAAAAGCTGAACTACGTGTCTCTGATGCTAATTCAATATTGCCAGCAGGAACAGAGAAACTAAATACCGATCCTTTATCAACAGAGGATTCTACCTGTATAGAACTATCCAGAAGCTCACACAATCGTTTGACAATAGACAAACCAAGTCCAAGGCCTTTACTACGATCTCTTTCCGGATTATCAAGCTGAAAAAACTCATCAAAGATATGTTCTATATCTTTTTCATTAACACCAATACCAGTATCTATAATTTTAAAATTCACTAGCTTTCCCTGCTGTTCAATAACAAGGCCAACACATCCGTTCTCGGTATAACGTATGCCATTCGTTATAATATTTCTTAAAATCCGCTCCAGCAATACAGGGTCTGAATATACACACAAGTCAGATGCAGGAATCTCCAATAGCAGCCCCTTCTCATATGCAAACGACTGACAATCGACATTTAATCTGTCCAGTATTTCCTGCAGTTTAAAATGACTAATATCTGGAGTAACGACACCGGCATCCAGTTTTGATATATCCAGCAAGGCATCAAACAAGCTCTCCAGTGAGCTGACTGAATTAATAATGTTGTCAATTACAGGTGTATCATTACTGGAAGCCTTACGCTCACCCAGTACGGTTGCGTTTAACATAAGCGCATGCAATGGTTGCCTGAGATCATGACTGGCTGCTGCCAAAAATTTTGACTTTGCTATATTTGCATTCTCTGCCTCATCCTTTTGAATTCGCAGCTGAGCCACAAGTTCACTGTTCTCAAATCGCAATGCCAGTGTTTCAACAAGTGATCGGTTGAGATTTCTGCTAAAAAAGTATAACGACACCATAAAAACAATAGTGACAGAACCCATCGCCAAATACAGTGAGTCTTCCATAAAAAACATTCTGATCCCTAGAGGCAACAATAGTGCCGGAAAGAATGCATACAGTCCTTGTAAGAATATGGTATTGGATGAAAAGGCTGAACCACCTATACCGGCAATGATAAACATAATAAAAAACTGATAGCCCTGTTCAAGATCAGGAAACATCAGCATAACGCCTATACCCCATGTCAGTCCGGTAATTCCCAGCACAGCGATAATATAATAGCCATATTTCCTTGCGTTTTCAGCTGTCAACTTATCGCTATATATATAATGAATCATCGCACGCAAACACAATATTACTGATAAAACCCCGCCCCATACTATCAAGAGTGTATGCGACACCACATCCCACATAATAAATGCAAAAGCTATAGCCGTTATCGCATAAGTAACAAGTATGAAATATGCAGATTTATTCACTGTTTTTATTTGTTCGAATAATATCGCCTGGCGACTATCATTTTTCAGGACGATTTCACTATTCATTTTTTATTCCCTTATTATCTTTTTAATTATTTATAAAGCATTGCTTTAACCGAAAAATTATTAAACAAGAATTTAATCTCTACACACCCAGAACTTATCATTGTATTTTTAAAAAAATACAGGGATAATTTAAAACTGAAATAATCTCCGGAAAACCGGATCCACAGCCGATATTAGCCGGGTTTAGCTTAAATCTATAATACTAAAACCTGTACTGGTGTATTTTATTTATCAACAGGTAGTTTTTGTAGAAAAAGTCTTAATTGTGACGGACGAACCGGCTTATGTAACAGCGGATAACCACTGATTTCTACTTCTTTCAGACTTTCACTCGCAGTATCT
>JAOULC010000125.1 GCA_029882215.1 Gammaproteobacteria bacterium
CTCCTGTATATCGGACAACTGTGTTTTAAACAAAAGATCGACCAGACCTATTATTCCGTTCATTGGCGTTCTAATTTCGTGGCTCATATTTGCCAGAAACATACTTTTACTTTTAGCCGCCTCTTCTGCTTTATTTTTTTCTCTGGAAAGCTCAATGTTTAGCAGTTCCTGTTTTGTGTTCATCTGCTGTGCAGAATCCAGCAGTTCAGAAGTCTGCTTGTTTTTATACTGGAATATATCAGCCGCTTTAGCGAGATCTCCGATTTCATCATTACGTTTTTGCCACGGCACTTCGACTATCTCTTCACCGATTGTCAGCTTACGAAATACCTCAGTAATATTACGTATCGGATTAACAATTCTCTGCGTCAGGAACCAGGCTGCCATTATGGAAATAGTGATAAATACAATGGATAATATACCGGTATTTCTTTGTGTAGAATCAGCACTCAGCTCTGCATTTTCACTCATTGTTTCCTGAGTAGTGATTACCATCTCTCTTAGTTTTTTTGTCAAATAGAGAAACTCATTAGCAGAACCGGCCATCACAACGTTGACAAGAAACACATAACCACGGCTTATATGCGTTAATTTATTAAAATCATCCTTTAACATTTTAAGTAATACTCTGATCTCGGCATTATCATTGAAATGTTTTCCGGCTAATTCATTAGCCGCAAAAAGCATGTCTTTAAACTGCTCTATAATTTCAGCATCAGGATATATCAGATACTGATTAATCAGCCTTTCAGATACACTTATATAATATCTTAACTTCATTACATGGTATTTTTCACGCGGTGTTTTTACTCCCTTTTCAATATTATTAAAAACCACATCTAATTTTTTAAAATTTGGCTGCAATCTCTCTTCTGTTAAGCTCCTTCTCTGACTTCGTCCATCAATAACACTGGAAAAGTTTTCTTTATAGTCTTTTAAGTGACCGCGCATACTGACAATCACTGCACTTTCTAATTCAATTGAAGAGTTATGATCTGCATGGTTTACTAAACTTTCTAACTTAAAGTCAACACGGTCCATTAATTCATAGAAACGTGCCACAGATGAGTCACTGGCCGTTTCTTTATAAATCAGCAAATGCCGTTGTAAATCGATGACATCACGTTCAAGCTCATGCGCCAGACCAAACAGGGAGAATGAACGGCTAACTGTGTGTTGATTTTCCACCAGTGTTGATTGTGAGGTGTGCGAAAGCAATACCTGCACAACCAGCATTAATACCAGCAGGGTAATGACAAATAAAATTTGAGTTTTAAGAGATCTGATCATTGTTCACAAATGATTTATGCACTGATGAATTCATACCATTTTTGCAGGCTGTATTCATAAGTGGGCATGACGGTATTCCATACTGCCACATTACTAAAACGTTTTTCGTAGCTGCCTCCTCTGCGGATATCACCCTGTCTGACAGATACCTTTCCATCAGGACCTCTGAGGTCACGCTCAGCCACCCCTCCCTGATACCAGTAATCCCATTCTGCCTTCTCTAAATACTGCTTAGAGCGTTGCGGATTTGATATGTAATACCCCTGACGGGCAATATACGCACCAGGCCAGCCGGATAACCACCAGTTCATATAATCATAGGCAGCATCTTTTTCTCTCCCCTGAGTGTTTGATGACAGACACATAACACCATGCCAGCCCCGGTAGCCTTCTTTGGGTGCAGCGTAAACGACGGGGATACCTTTACCATTCAGCGCTGATACAGCCGGTGAAAACATACTTTCAATCACCACCCGATCGGAAGCCATAAAATCAATCGATTCAGGTACCGAAGTCCAGAAGCCGCTAAAATGCCCCTTCTTTTTCATTTTTATTACGATATCGAAGAGTTTATCCAGTTCCTTTTTCGTCATTGCCCCGATGTCTCTAAAGGTCATTAAACCGCGCGCCTGCGCTGCAAGTGCAAGATCAAACAAGCCAATGGTTGGCGCATTTATCACACCAACCTTTCCCGCGTATTTTTCATCCAGCAGCCAGCCCCAACTTTCAGTTTCATAGGGAATCCCTTTTTCTATCACCCTGGTGTTATATCCAAAAGAATCGACATTATGAACATATGGTAAAAAGCTTACCTTTTCAGTTTCGCCGCTACCCAGCTCGTCGTCTTGCTGTATA
>JAOULC010000075.1 GCA_029882215.1 Gammaproteobacteria bacterium
CCGGCGTGACAGGCCGGTATTCTAACCAACTGAACTACCGCTCCGTTTCTTGGTGGGTGGTGAGGGAGTCGAACCCCCGACATTCGCCTTGTAAGGGCGACGCTCTACCAGCTGAGCTAACCACCCCTGTAGAAGGAGCAGAATAATATAGAGTTTCCCTAATGTTGGCAATCACTATTTTCACTTTTTTTAATATTTATTTAATTCAACAGCTTAGCAGGCGCATTTTGATCTTTATTTGTACAAAACAGGCTAAGAATCACACAAATCAAGACCACTACTTGTCCAGCAGTAGCCTGAGCTTGCTTAATAACTGTTCCGAGGTATACGGCTTCAGTAAGCGCTCTTCATGTAACTGACTATCAGTCAGCTGATTCTGCCGCTCATTACTAAACCCTGTGGTCATCTGGATTTTGACGGCCGGATAGCGCGCCTGCACTTCCATCGCTAACTGATAACCGTCTTTACCGGGCATAATCACATCACTTAGCATGAGGTCAACGGTTTCATTTTTCAGCCGCTCCAGCGCCTGTTCAGCATTTTCAGCCCGCAAAACACGATAACCATTATCTGTCAGAATCTCTTCGGCCAGTTCCAGCAATGTGATTTCATCATCCACCACTAAAATAGTTTCATGACCAGTCTGCAACGGCTCGTTCTTTGCCATCTCATCGTCTGTGGATACGACTTCCGTTTTACTGGAGCGTGGCATATAAATCTCTATCCGGGTGCCTTGGCCGACTTCTGAATACACTTTTATATCGCCGTTAATTTGTTGCACAAAGCCATAAACCTGACTCATGCCCAAACCGGTTCCGCTCTCAGCTTTGGTGGTAAAAAACGGATCGAACATTTTTTGCTGAACATCGGCTGACATGCCTGAGCCTGTGTCACTGATTGTCAGCAGAACATAATCTCCCTCACTAACCCTCAAGCTCTTAGCATCCGTTTCTTTAAGCTGAGTATTTTCGGTTTGCAAAGTCAGTGTGCCGCCATCTGCCATGGCATGCATGGCATTAATACCCATATTAAGGATACTGTCTTCCAGCCTGGCTTTATCCAGCCACACCGGCCAGAGATTCTCTTCCAGCTCATACACCAGCTTAATACGCGGTGTCAGCGTAGTCTCCAGCATATGCTGCATGTCCTGCAGCAACGGATTGATAAACGTTAACTCATCAGAAGACGGTACTTTACGTGAAAATTCAAGCAGCTTAGTGGTCAGTCTTTTAGCACGATCACAGGCATTAATGATTTCATTACTGTATTTCACTAATTTAGGCTGATCATCATTCACCCGCTTTTTCATTAAGTGGCCGTAGCCAAGAATCACGCCTAACATATTATTAAAATCATGAGCGATACCACCTGTTAATTTACCGATGGCATCCATTTTTTGCGTGCGGCGCAGATTTTCCTCTTTATTCTCCCGCTCGGTGACATCATCAACCAGTGAAGTGACGCCGATTACAATGCCATCATGATCAACCAATGGCGTGTTATGCCATTCACAAATAATCGTGCGGCCATCTTTTGTGGTATTTTCATTAAGACTGTAATAGCCACCGGTATTTGCTAATAACTGCGCCCACACTTCATCAACAGCCTCTCGTGCGCTTTCGGGCAAGATACACTCTGTTATATGGTGCCCGGTAACCTCTTCCTTAGTAAAACCAAAGATTCTCTCAGCTGCCGGGTTCCAGTCCAGAAACTCAAACTGAGTATTCCATTCAATCACTCCAACCGGAGACTGTTCACGGTGCAGCAATAAACGCTGTTGCGATAGCTTAAAAGACTCTTCAATAGCAAAACGATCGGTAATATCCGAGGAAACAACACCAACCCCTAACACACTATTATCATCAGCAAAAATGGGAAATTTAATCGTGAAATAATGACGAGAGCTATCACCCTGCTCCTCATACTCCAGCGCCTCGCCACTATTCATCACCTTTAAGTCCGTTCGCTGACACTCTTTAGCCGCCTCAGCTGGCAAAACATCAAAAGTTGTTTTACCAATCATATCCTGACGAGACATATTATGCAGGTCGGCCACTTTCTGGTTGACGAAGGTAAAGTGCCCTTGCAGATCTTTGATATAGATAGCCGCAGGGGCAAAATCCATAATACCCTGCATTCGTTGCTCAACCACTCTGTGTTCGTCCTGCATTAGCTTCAAATTTTCTGCCATCTTTTGAGCCTGCATGTGTAAAAGCAGAGTATTACTGGTTGTTTTATAACTGTCTACGCCTGAACGAATAATCATCACACTATAAACCAGCAGTGCCAGCGCGAGGTAAGCCGCATTCCCCCCCTCGAATAACAGCACAGGCAGCGCCGTTAACAGCGGTGGCGCTATAAAAAAGTAGATAGTTTTTATACTGGACGAAAAAACAGGAACCGCAATCGCCACAACCGCCACCAGCAGCAACATACTATAATTTTGGTATTCAGGCTCTGTCAGCAATAACCCCTGCACAATAAAGACAGCCCAGCCAATACCGACCAGCCCTGCCACCCAGTAAAATCGCTGTTCATATTGCTGATGATCTGCGACTTTATCTTTATTTCTTTGATAATCCATCACCAGCCAAAAACGCAATAGATTTACCAGCAAGAACAGAGCTAGCCATGTGATGACAAATACAAAAGGTAGTTGATATCTGAAAAGGTAAGCAAATATACAGGAGGCAATAATTGCAGTAACAATACTGGCGCTCGCCTTACTATAGAGGATGTTAACCCGCTCATTAATAATCGATTTTAGCTGAGTACTCATTGATGGAATCTTTTATCTAATGCATAAACATCTTAAGTTTAGCCGGCAAAACACATTTTTGTGATTTGACTCCCAAATACAATTGATCAAAAATAACTTTTTAAGCATTTAAGCAGGTATTTATGTCACATACGCTTAAAGCGCTAACCACAGCCCTTGTAATCACTCTGTTTAGCCGATTAACGCCAGTTTCTCTAAACGACTTAACTTCTTAATAGCACATTCCCTTTTTGCAGCCAGTGAGCGGGACTCACAGACTTCAAAATACACCAGTTCCACAGGCCTTCTTGCCCGGGTGTATTTTGCCCCGGCTTTATCATCCTTATTATGCTGTTCTAACCTCTTCTCTACATCTTTAGCAATACCCGTATACAACGTATTGTCTGCGCAGCGCAGTATATAAATAAACCAGTCATTATTTTGTTGTTTTAGTTTAGTCATTAATCATCTTTCATGTACAATCGCGCTCAAAATACGTTATCCAACTCAGATATGCAAACAGGAGCATCCGATGTTTAAAACCAATGAATATTTTGATGGCAAAGTAAAATCCATCGCCTTTCAGACAGAAACCCTGCCTGCCACTGTCGGCGTGATGGCACCGGGCGAATATGTCTTTAATACCGGTGATAAAGAAAAGATGGTTGTTGTCAGTGGTTCATTAACAATTAAGCTGGCCGGTGACAGCAGCGAAACAACATTCAATGCCGGTGAATCCTTTGATGTTGAAGCGAACAGCTCATTCGATGTAAAAGTAAGCACTGAGACGGCTTACCTTTGCCTGTACGGTTAATTAATAAAAGGCCGTTACTGACGGCCTTTTATTTTCATTCGCATAAATCCTGCCCGATACAATATAAGAACATATATCAGCTGCCTTCTGATCGCTTTCTTCAGAAATAAACACTTCATAACACCCTGAAGCAGATCTGTCAGTTCTTAAGCCTCACATCAAGGCAGTGCCTTATTGATTCCATGTATATTTTTTTAAAACATACGGCTACTCGTCCAGACAAAGCAAACCAGAAGTATATGGCGTAATTTCTGCGGAAAGTTCATTAATTAGCAGCAACACCCGACACTATAAGTGCATAATATTTTTTATTTCTCTCAACAGTATTCGCTGTTCAAGCGGCTTATTGAGAAACACCTTAATACCCAATGCCCTTGCGCTTTTCTCATCCACTATAGAACTGTAGCCGGTTTGCATAATAATAGGAATATCTTGTCTGATATCCAACATCACTTTTGACATTTCATAACCGTTCATTTCAGGCATGGTCTGATCCGTTATCACCAGGTCTATTTCTTCACTGTGTTTTTCAAAATAAGCCAGCGCTTCTTTACTGGAACTGAAAACTTTAACCTCAAAGTTATTTTGTATTAATAGTTCTTCCAATAAAGCACCGATATCGACATCATCATCGACAACCACGGCCAGTGCTGCATGCCCATCCAGTTTTACATCGGAGCTTTCATTGTTCGCCTGTTGTATAGCAGGTTTTTTCTGCACGTGAGGCAATAACAAACGAAATATTGTGCCCTCACCCGGCTTACTGCCAACAACAATATGGCCGTTATGATTATGAACAATTCCATGAACTACAGCCAGCCCCATACCAGTGCCCTTACCAACTTCTTTGGTTGTAAAAAATGGATCGAATATTTTTTTGATATTGTCTTCGCTGATTCCCTCACCACCATCCCTGATGACAATTTCAACAAACTCACCATTCAATATTTTCTGGCAGGAACTGCATACTTCATTGCTTACATTCTTTTTCTTTAGTGAAAGATAGATACTGCCTTTTTCATGCAATGCATCCCTGGCATTAATACACATATTCATAATAATTTGATTTATTTGTAACGAATCAGCCAGTATCAAGGGCACATCATTATCAATATCAAGCTCAAAATTAATCGAGGCAGGCAGGACCGGACGAAGCATTCTCATCACTTCATGCATGACGGGCGCAATATTCATGACCTGAAAATTGCCATCAAAGTTGCCACGACTATAAGCCAGCATTTGTTTTACAAGATCACGCGCACGCATTCCTGACTGACTGATAATATCCAGGTATTTTTTCAGATTGTCATTATCAAGAATCGTTTTATCCCGTAATGCAATATCCGAAAACCCCAGAATACTGTTTAATATATTATTAAAATCATGGGCGATACCACCGGTTAACTGCCCGATCGCTTCCATTTTTTGTGCCTGTCGCAACTGAGCCTGCATGCTATGTTCTTCCGTCATGTCACGGATATCGGCAATGATCATGGTACCGTTTTCCGTTTCAATCGGGCTGAGACTAATATCGACAGGAAAAACCTCACCATTTTTACGTCTTCCGCTCAGCCTGCCTAAGGTTACCCTGTTCCTGATAACCGGGTTCTTTAAAAAGCTGTCACGTTGCTGGTAATGATCTTTAACATACTCATCAGGCACCAGTAGCTCGATCTCTTTACCGACCAGTTCCTCCTGCGTATAACCGAACATTGATTCAGCCAGTACATTAGCCATTTCAATATAACCCTGTTCATTAACCAGTAGTATTGTATCGGGAGCCGCTTCCATTAAAGACCTGTAAAGTTTTTCACTTTTCGCCAGGTTTTCTCGCTCATGCTGCAATTCTGTGGTGGCTTCTATTATCTTTTGTTGCAGGTTATCCTGACTCTGCTTTAATAGAATGTGGTTTCTGACCCGCGCTTTAACCAGCATACTGTTAAATGGTTTGGTGACATAATCAACGGCGCCCAGTAACAGGCCTTTTTCCTCGCTCTTGATATCGGTATCTGCGGTAACAAAAACAATGGGGATATCTTTTGTCTCTGGATTATTTTTTAATTCCTTACAGGTTTCATAGCCATCCAGTCCCGACATTTTTATATCGAGTAAAATAAGATCCGGTTGCGGACTACGCTGTGCCAGTTGCAAGCCTTTTATACCACTAGTGGCGGCAATAACCTTATAATCACCTCGTAGTATGCTACTCAGGACATCAATATTGCTCGATTCATCATCAACAATCAGAATCTTAGCTTTTTTATCCGGGATCATACTTCACCTTGCACTTCAAGCATCCTGCTTACTCACTAAGGTTTTAATCTTAGCAAGCAACTCGATAGCGGCTTCAAAGTCATAATCATCAATCATTTTCATCAACTCATTGACTTCTTCAAAGCCTCGCTCAACCAGTTCTGTCTGCACAGCAGAAAAACTTTCGCCGGCCTCGGTATCATTTTCTTGCAATAACATCATCAGGCTATCGATATGTTTCTTTAACGTCTTGTTGTCCAGGCATTGTGTATTTCCCTGTGCATCCGCTTCATAGTTATCAAATTCTTTTAGCGAAGTGATAACACTGTCCAGCTCGGTTTGCAGAACATGCAAGACTGTCATGATATTATCCATCGCAACATTTTCAGCACACAAGTTTTGCAGTTCTGCAGCCAGTACCTGGATTTTTGTAGCACCGATATTTCCTGCGCTACCCTTAAGGGTATGAGCCATACGTTCCGCGATGATGATTTCACCCCGGTTCAACGCTTCAATAAATTCCTGCTGGAATGTCTCGTTACGAATAAATTTTTTCAACAGCCGCCGATACAACTTCATATTGTAATTAGCAACCATCAAACCGGCCTTCATATCCACACTGCTGATCACAGGCAACTTCTCTTCTGCCAGAAGGTTCTCCAGGTCGCTTGTCTTTTCTGTTTGAATGAGGCTAATCGCCTGCCCGGTAATGGCTTTCACCAGGGTCATCAGCAATTGTTGTATATGAATCGGCTTTGACAGGTAATCACTCATACCCGCATCAAGACAACGTTGTCGATCACCCGCCAGCGCATTCGCTGTGGTCGCAATAATCGGTAGCTTGTTAAACCGCCCATCTTCACGAATACGGTGCGTTGCGGTAAATCCGTCCATGACTGGCATATGCACATCCATTAAGACGGCATCGAAGGTCTGTTTATCCAGCCAGTCGAGCGCTTCCTGACCATTTTCAGCTAACTCATACAGAATGCCTGCCTCGGTCAGCAGTTCAATGATTAATTCCTGATTAATTTCATTATCTTCAGCCACTAAAATACGTGAGCCTTTGATGGTTTCAATGGCGTCGCGCGAGGTGGCTGTTAACAGTGGTATGTTACCCGATGGCAAGAAACCTTGTTTGCCCAGTGCACGCAAAGTGGTATCCAGCAAGGCCGAGGGGTTTATCGGTTTAACCAGCACGCCATTTAACGGCAAGTCACCTGCTACTTCCTCCAGCTCTGCCGCCGAATAAGCAGTGACCATTAATATCACCGGAGGCCGGGATAAGCTTACTTCATTATTAATTTCACGCACTGCCTGTAAACCATCGAACTCCGGCATCTTCCAGTCCATCAACACCGGCCCGTAGGGACGCTGATGGCTGTCTGCATACTTGATTTCCTTCACCGCCTCCCAGCCGTTCTCCGCCATTTTTGTATGGAAACCAAAGCCGAGCATAATATCATTGGATGTTTGACATATTATTAACAAATCTCTAAAATATTTTACAATTTGGTGACATTTAATATGTGGTAAATATCGGTAGCGAAAGGGCAATGGAGCTGCGTGATAATTTTAAAAATCGACACCTGCAAGAGGTCTGTTCTTCGGACCTACAAGAGATATAAGCCTGGCTTCACGCCCGCTTAATAGGAAGCAGACAGGCTGTTACAGCATGATTTAATCAGTCTTTCGTTATATTTTTTTAAACCATTCAGCCGGCAGGCCTTCTTCCAGGGGCGATCGGAAAATCTGTGCACAATCAAGCTTTGTTATTTTACTTAAAGTCGATTGATTCGCTAGCGGACTTCATGGCAACATTATATTTAACTAAAGACCGCGTTCTATCCTATAACGTGGCGTTTTCTTGTATCAAAAATCAGCGTAAATCTTTCATCAAATCTGGTATCAATTGACAATCGTTATTATTAAGATTTTATTTTCCTCTTCAATTCGTCTGATTAACTTTTCGAGCTCTGACTTTTTCTTGTCTTCTGTTACGCTGCAGCAGAAGTGATGATACCTTTATAATCATTCCGCAGTGGCTTAGCCTTTTTTCCGTAGTTGATCTAGCAACCTGAGGTATCAGCGACTCGTCAGATCAATAATCTTATTCGCTGACAAGCTGCACTGCTTAAAATAAAAACCCAGGAGTAAAAGTCGGCCTTTGCCTCTATTACTACTCAGTCAATAAAAAATGTATATACACAGTGCATACCGTTTCATGAAGTAATATGCTTGTAAAAAAATGAATTCATATACAACCACTGATGCCTTTGACATCAATCGTCATGTTAAAAAAGTTTGGCTTCTCTCCTCAACCAGCCTATAAACAGCCATATATTATTAGTGAACGTTTGCACTGATCACAACAAAAAACTATAAAGACCGGTATCAGCCGGCCTTTATAGTTACCAATTATTTCCCTGTATAATTGGCTGCAATGTAATGCCCGTCTAAACTATAAAAGATATACAGCGTTTGTTTTGCTTTATCTTCCACTCTTTCATTATTAAAACTCACTACCCACTCTGTACCTTTTGAAAAGCTTTTCTTCTCAGCCTTAAGCAATTTGGCAGACGTCCAGCTTTCATTGATCACTCCACGACCTGCAAGGTTTTGCATAGTACGGGCTGCCTTAGTTTTGACTTGCTCCTCAGAAACAAGGGCGGATGAATGGCTGTGACC
>JAOULC010000076.1 GCA_029882215.1 Gammaproteobacteria bacterium
GTATTATAGACACCAACTCCCCACCGTCAACTGCTATTTTTGATTAATTTCAATTATTCTCAATTAACCTTCTTTTCGATCAATTACTAGTCAATATCACAACTTTATTGCTTACTATTCGTCCACTTACGCGACCGTCACCCGCGCAAACTTGCGCTTGCCGACCTGATAAATTTGCGTAATACCCGCCTCAATTGCCAATTTAGTATCTTCTATTTTGTTTCCATCGATTTTTACAGCTCCTTGCTTGATCATTCTCATCGCATTTGAGGTGCTACTTTCTAATCCTGCATCCTTCAGCAGGTTTGCAATACTTATCTTTCCATCAATGGATTTGACAGTGATGTCTTTAATATCATCCGGCATCGCACCTTTTTGGAATCGCGCAATGAAGTTCTCCTGTGCTTGCTTTGCTGCCGCAAGATCATGGAAACGAGAGACGATTTCTTCACATAAAATAAATTTAATATCTCGCGGGTTGACCCCGTCTGCAACCTGCTGCTTAAACCCCTCTATCTCTGACATCGGGCGAAAACTCAATAATTCAAAGTAACGCCACATTAGCTCATCGGAGATAGACATAAGCTTGCCAAACATTTCATCCGGCGCTTCATCTATCCCTATATAGTTACCCAATGACTTGGACATCTTCTGTACGCCATCCAGCCCCTCAAGCAACGGCATGGTTAGGACGACCTGCGGTTTCTGACCATAGGCTTCTTGCAACTGCCGACCAACCAATAGATTAAATTTTTGATCGGTACCGCCCAGCTCGACATCCGAACGCATGGCAACCGAGTCATAGCCTTGTATTAAAGGGTATAGGAATTCGTGAATGGCAATAGACTGTCCTGACTTGTAGCGTTTACTGAAGTCATCGCGTTCCAGCATTCTCGCAACTGTGTGCTTAGCGGTTAGCTGAATCATGTCGGCTGGGGTCATTTCATTCATCCAGCTGGAGTTAAACATCACTTCTGTCTTACTTTTTTCTAGTATTTTAAAGATTTGCTGCTCATAGGACTTCGCATTTTCAATCACATCTTCTCGCGTTAAAGGAGGCCGAGTAACACTTTTACCGGTTGGATCTCCGATCATGCCTGTAAAATCACCTATTAGGAATAATATCTCGTGACCCAAATCCTGAAATTGACGCAATTTATTAATAAGTACGGTATGACCCAGATGTAAATCAGGTGCGGTTGGGTCAAAGCCAGCCTTAATACGCAGTGGCTTACCTGTTTTAAGTTTTTCAACCAATTCAGCTTCAAGAAGAATCTCATGCGATCCCCGTTTGATTATATTTAGTGACTCTACAACCGATGTCATGACTTTCTCCAGATACGAAACGGGCTCTAAGATACTTACTTTCACAGAAAAGTCACCAATATTGCCTTTAAAGTATCTAATTAATGCCTTTTAGATGTAATTCAATTGACCTGACCGTCGTTTGGCGCTATGTTTACAAAAAACAAAATATGTATATATATCCGTGAATTACGACACATTTATAAACAAAGATCTTCGAAAACGAAGTTTGCCCAGCAGCAACCATCACCCCAGACTTCGATGGGGTCTGTTTGCTCTTGGCTGCATCGTCATTGGCGCTGTCCTCGCACATACATCTGAGCCCTCTATTGAAACGCCAGCGCAGACAGAATTACTTGAGTTAAATAGTAGCAATAATAAGAGCTTTACCCGGCTCAGTCAGTCTCTTGAACTCCCTGAAGACACATTAACACCTATAACTATTAGTCATATTGAAGATAAGTACGCTAACTGGGATTCAGTGACCATCAGATCAGGTGACAGTCTTTCTTCAGTTTTCACTCGCTCAAACATTAGTGCCAGTCAATTAATTGAAGTTACACAGCAAAAAAATGCGATCAAACACCTGTTAAAAATCCATCCCGGTGAAACAATTAAACTAAGCGCTGATGAGAAAGGTATTCTTACCGGCTTATATTACGATATTGACATCAGTCAGTCTCTACTGGTCGAACGCATTAATGGTGAGCTACAGACCACCACCATTGAACACAACATCAGTACACGACCACACTATGCCTCTGGTGTAATTAATGATTCTCTATTTATGGCTGCGCAAGATGCCGGGCTTGATGACAATATGACCATGGAACTGGCCGGTATTTTTGGCTGGGACATTGATTTTGTTTTAGATATTCGCAAAGGTGACTCATTTACTCTTGTATATGAGCAAATTTACAAGAACGCTGACAAAATCAAAAATGGCAACATCCTTTCTGCAGAATTTATTAACCAAGGAAAGTCTTACCGTGCCGTTCGCTACGAAGACCCGAGCACCCATAAGACAGGCTATTACACCGAAGACGGTAAAAATATGCGTAAAGCTTTTTTACGCAGCCCGGTAAAATTTAGTCATATCAGCTCTAAGTTCACTACCAAGCGCTTCCACCCAGTTTTACATAAATTCCGCTCCCACAAGGGAGTGGACTATGCGGCAAGCCGTGGCACACCTATTCGGAGTTCAGGCGAAGGCAAGGTGATTTTTCGCGGTAAAAAAGGCGGCTATGGGAATGTTATTATCATTAAACATGGCAGCCGATACAGTACGCTATATGCACACCTTGCAAGATTTGAGCGAAAAGTTCGCAGCGGCAGCCGCGTTAAGCAAGGACAGGTCATAGGCTATGTAGGCTCAAGTGGTCTGGCGACCGGCCCACATCTGCATTATGAATTCAGAGTTAACGGTGTTCATCGAAATCCATTAACTGTAAGTTTCCCGAGCGCTAAAGCCATTAGCAAGCTGCACATGACCAGCTTCAAAGAAGAGACCGCGGACTTATTTGGCCAACTTGATGTCCTTAATCGCAATCAACTGGCTTTAAACCAGTAACATGACTCTTTATATCGGCCTGATGTCCGGTACCAGCCTGGATGCGATCGATGCCTCGATTGTTGAAATATCCAATAATAGCACTGTTGTAAAAAATGCTATCGATTATCCGATCCCCTCCGACCTCAAGCAGCAGTTGCTCACTTTAATCAGCAATAAAGGCGGAGACAATATTGAGCTGCTAGGTGAAGCGGATGCAAAACTCGGGGTATTATTTGCTCAAGCCGTTATCCAACTACTAAAGATTTCACCCTATTCTGCAGCAGATATAGTCGCGATTGGATCTCACGGCCAAACCATTCGTCACCGACCAGATAGTAGGACACCCTATACCCTGCAAATCGGTGATGCCTCTCGGATTAGTGAGTTAACGGGCATTACCACCGTATCTGACTTCAGGCGCAGGGATATTGCAGCAGGCGGGCAAGGTGCACCACTGGTACCGGCCTTTCACCGCGCGGTATTTGGAAGCGAAGCTGAGAATCGCTGTATCGTGAATATCGGCGGCATGTCCAATATCAGCTACCTATCAAAGAGCAGTATCGATATGACAGCTGGATTTGATACAGGACCGGGAAATGTTTTGCTGGATAGCTGGTGTCTGCAGCACACAGGTAATAGCTACGACAAAGGCGGTAACTGGGCCAGAAGCGGCAAACTTTCGACTGCTCTTTTCAATGAAATGCTAAATGACCCCTATTTTTCACAGCCACCACCTAAGAGCACCGGGCGTGAGTATTTCAATCTGGACTGGATTAATAGCAAATTACCCCATGGCAACATTAATAATAATGACATCCAGAACTGCCTGACAGAGCTGACTGCCAAAAGCATCATGAATGCCATTGATAACTATTTCCCGAAAACAGCTCAGATTATTCTCTGTGGTGGCGGAGTCTATAATGATTATCTTAAGGAACGTCTACAGCAATTATCAGCTAACAAGCCAGTCGTCGATAGCTCTGCATATGGCATTGACCCTAACTGGGTTGAAGCCGCCGCATTTGCCTGGTTAGCACATTGCACATTAAATGGAATTCCCGCGAATGAGCCGGCTGTCACCGGTGCTCATTCACGGGTAATGTTAGGCGCAATTTACCCCGCTTAAAGCAGTCCGTTCTGATCAGCGGTTTTCTATCGGCCCGTAAAGGCGAATATCTTCACCCGTGTATATTTGTGTAGGACGGAAGATGCGATTATCCGTCAACTGCTCTTTCCAGTGCGCTAACCAGCCAGCACTGCGTGACACAGCAAATAACGGGGTAAACTGATCTTTTGGTATACCCATCTCGGTGTACAAAATACCGGAATAAAAATCGACATTGGGATACACGCCTTTAACGGCTAGACGATCCTCACAGGCTCTTTCCAGCTCTAGCGCTGTTTCAAACAGCTTACTCAACTTACCTCTGGTTTTTACCCAGTCTTCCATCATGGTTTGCAGGTAAGTTGCACGGGGATCTTTTACCTTGTACTCACGGTGACCCATACCCCAGATCACCTCCTTATTAGCCAGTTTTTTATCAAGCCAGGCCTGAACGTTTTGCGGGCCATTGATTTCTTTGAGCATTTCAACCACACGCTCATTTGCACCGCCGTGTAAAGGCCCGGCCAAAGTACCAATCGCCGCAGCCATTACCAGATAAGGACTTGCCAGCGTTGATCCGGTAACCAGCGCAGCGAAGGTTGAAGCATTAATCGTATGTTCGGCATGCAAAACCAGACAGGCATCCATCACTCTGGTCAGATAATCATCAGGTTCTTTACCATCCAGCATATACAATAAGTTTGCGGCATAGCTTAAATCATCGCGAGGCAAAATAGGGTCATAACCCCGCCTGATGTTCTGCCACATTGCTACCAGTGTAGCCATTCGGGAAAGTATTTTAACCGACATGTTTTGCACGTAATTAACGTCTTCGCAAAAATCACCACCAGTCAGACACTCGTCACCAGCATAAAACATACCCATTGCCGCGACCGCTGTTTGCAGCATCTCCATTGGGTGACCGGTAGCCGGCAAATCCCTCATAATCTTTTTTACATTGTATTTGACCCGGCGATTAGACTTTAATTTTTTCTCAAACAGAGAAAGCTGACTCGAATTAGGCAAGTTACCGTTCAACAACAGATATGAGGTTTCCTCAAAAGTACTATTCTCAGCCAAGTCATCAATTGCATAGCCACGATAAGCTAAAATTCCTTTTTCTCCATCAATGGATGAAATTTTTGATTTGGTAGCAGGCACACCGGCCAGACCGGGAACGTATTCAAGCATGCTGTCATCCTATTCAAGTAATATTTTTAAAAGACTAATAAGTTTAGCAGAAAATTCACGCGGGCTTTGATATGTTTTTATATATAAACTATTGATTTAATTGCTTATATAAAAAAAGGCGCTTTCGCGCCTTTTTTTATATCGATGACAGCTATTGGGTTAAATCGAAAACGAAGAACCACAACCACAGGTTGTTTTGGCATTCGGATTATTAATCATAAACTGAGCGCCACTCAAATCTTCTTTGTAATCAATTTCAGCGCCTTGTAAATACTGATAGCTCATAGGATCAACCACCAGAGTAACCCCCGCATTCATTACAACCGTATCGTCTTCTGCTGATTCTTCATCAAAGGTAAAACCATATTGAAAGCCTGAACAACCACCGCCTGTTACGTAAACACGCAGCTTAAGATTCGGGTTTTTCTCTTCTTCAATCAGTGCCTTAACTTTGTTCGCAGCCGAATCTGTAAAAACCAGATCAGATGCTGAGCCAACTTCAACTGCATTACCTCTCATTGATAAAACCTCGAAAAAGAAAATGATGATTGTTTAATATAACACAAAATCTATTACCTGAGTAATTTACTTGGGTATTTGGCCTTCTGCCTCATCCGGCAGGTCTTGCACTACTTCGGTCTTGGACTGCTTTTGATGCTCTAATAACTTCTTCTCATTCTCACAATGGATCAGGCTACCATTAATTTCAGCACCCATTGCCATCTCCAGCATATTATAATAAACATTGCCATTTACACGGCCTTTGTTAGAGAATTCAACTCTCTCAGTGGCGTATACATCACCAATAACAATACCGTTCAATATCACTACAGGTACGCGAACCTCACCTTCGATACAGCCTCGGTCACTGATAATTAGTACACAATTCTCTTTGCCTTCAGCAATAACATTGCCGACAACTTTGCCGTCAAGATGCAATCCGCCGGTAAAAACAATATCACCACGAATTTCAGTGCTCTGGCCGATCAAGGTCTCAACTTTGACCGAACCGCCTTTTTTATTGCCCCACATTTACTTTTTCCCCTTCGGAATTTACTGTTGCCCATTCAACAACTTTATCTATGTCAGCAAGTCGTGAGCCATTGGGTACGACTTGTATGCGCAGGGTAGAAGGAACAAAACCTTCAGGTATTTTGGCTATTCCCTCAATCACCTGAAAATACTTAAACCCTAGCTTAAACTTTTTGTTTTCTGTTGATGTGACCATATCCTCCATTTTCAAGGATGTGGTCTTGCCGTCTTTTAAACCATCAAAAGTAATGCGCACAATACCACGAACTACCCGAGTATTATTACCTTTTTGAGTGACCATGACCTTATACTTATAGTCATCAGCAGATTTTCTGACAAACTGCAGTTCCTGAATGAATAAACGGTGCTTAGCCTCCTGCGGGGATACAATACTGCGATAAAAAGTTACCTCTTCATTAAGTCGCAGAATTTCATCCTGCAGCTTGACGATGGTTTCTTCCACCTGTTTATTGGCGTCTTTTTCTATGTGATTATTTCTTTCTAACGCCGTATTATTTGACTGCATATTAGCCATATCAGACTGCAGTTCTGACAGGAGCCGCTCAAGCTCACCAACGCGGGCAGCCGCAGCAAATGCATCATAGCCACCCGCCACTCGGCCTCGCTCATAAGAAAACCACAAACTAAGGGCTACTATTATTAATACACCTAATATAGATAACAACCAGTAGCCTGGTCGCTTCACGGTTATCAAGTAATGATTTCGTACAGGATTTAAGTCCATATTTTTTTATATTATTATGGCAGTAATGCCGTTAAAGTTAATCCCGCGTTCTCAGTTAAAGAACACATAATATTCATATTGTGTACTGCTTGTCCGGCCGCTCCTTTTACCAGATTATCAATCACCGAGGAAACAACAACAACGTCTCCGCCTTGTGGCTGAAAAACACTCATCCGGCACAGGTTACTGCCTTTAACACTTCGGGTCTCCGGCACCACGCCTTCCGGTAATACATCAACGAATATTTCATGCTCATACCGAGCCTGAAACAGGGATTGCAAATTTTGACTCTTATCAGTCAAACGAGCATACAGGGTTGCCTCAATACCACGTACCATCGGCACTAAATGCGGAACAAAGGTTAAACCGACTTGCTTATTCACTATTGTAGACAAATTCTGAATAATTTCAGGCAAATGGCGATGTCCATTGACCGCATAAGCCTTAAAACTTTCTGTCACCTCACAAAGCAAATTCGCAACCGATGCACCTCTGCCAGCGCCACTCACACCCGATTTTGCATCAGCGATTAAACTAGCCTCGTCAACCAGACCAGCCTCAATTAAAGGCAAAAAACCCAGTGTCACTGCCGTTGGATAGCACCCCGGATTAGCCACCAGTCTTGCCTTGGCGATATCGGCACGGTTAATTTCTGGCATTCCATAGACAGCTTCGGCCAGCATATCGGCACAACTATGCTCCATACCATACCACTGCTGCCAGACATCAACATCTTTGATCCGAAAATCGGCCGCAAGATCTATCACCTTGACACCTTCAGCCAATAATTCAGGTACCATCTTCATGGCCGTGCCGTTTGGTGTTGCAAAGAAAACCAGGTCGCAGCTTGATAATTTTTTGATATCCGGCTCACTAAATACCAGATCACAAGCGCCACGCAGATTAGGAAACAACTCAGCGACCGGCTTCCCGGCTTCTGCACGAGACGTAATCACTTTGATTTCCACATCAGGATGAGTCACCAGCAAGCGAATCAACTCTACGCCGGTATACCCCGTTCCACCCACGATTCCAATTTGTAACATTCAATACCTGCCAGTTATCCTAGTTGTACATATATTCTGTTAAGATCAGTGCACCAACCTGATGTGATGATTCTGAACTCTTTGTAAATTTCAGGTTAAAATAACCACACCTGAACTTAGTATTATGACTTAAATGAAAAAAATTATACCATTAATCATTATTGCGCTAGTTATATCTGCCTATTTTATATTCAGCAGTCTTTCATTACGCCCTGCGCCAGATATAAGCATGACCGGTTTAAATGGACAAGCCATTGATACCCTGAAAAGAAACAACAAACAACTGCTGATTACTTTTTGGGCAACCACTTGTTCATCCTGTGTACAGGAAATGCCGCACCTCATCGACCTGCAAAACCGTTTTGCCGATCAAATTGATATCGTGGGTGTTGCCATGTCTTACGACAATCTCGACCATATTCGTGAGATGGTTAAACGTCGCGGTTTAAATTACAACATTGTA
>JAOULC010000126.1 GCA_029882215.1 Gammaproteobacteria bacterium
GACAGAGACATCTGAAACGCAGCAGCGGCTTAAACAGTTGCATGAGCAAAGGGTACAACTTGAAGCCCAGCGACTGGGTATCAGTACATTAAAACAAAAAGATGAATTTGATAACCAGCTGAAACAGCATCAGCAGCAAGTGATTCAGATCGCGCAGCAACTTTTAAAACAGGATGCCGAGCAGGTCAGCAATTTCCAAAACATCGAATCATTAAACCATGAATTTCAATCAGAACAGCTCAGACAGCAACTGGCTCAGTTCACCGATTTTGAAAGCATGGCGCTGCTAAAGGATGTAGTAAAGCAGGGCGATAAGGCGGATATTGATATTCACTCGATCTTACAAAAAGATCTGACTGATGATTTAACCGCTCTTGAGATGCATCTTGATCATATTCGTATTGCGCAAAATTTACACAACCGCTGTTATCAATACTGGCATCAGCATGATGATAAGCAGAGTCGTTTTGAAGAGCTTAGCGGCGAAACACATAAAACTCGTGACCGTTATGAAAAGCTGGGTCAGCTTCGACAACAAAAACAACATGAAATCGAACGACTGCAACAACACAAAGTCAGTTATCCCGGTTTTGTGCAAAGAGCACTTGAAGCGATAAAAGTTGCCTGCCCAGCAGCCGACCCGAGGGTGTTATGTGATCATGTTGAAGTCAAAGACCAGCGTTGGCAAATGGCAATCGAAGGTTATCTTGGTGGTGCCCGTTTTTCTATTATTGTTGACGAAGCCTATGAAGCCGAATCGATACAGATCATTCGACAACTCAGCGGGCGTGATAACCGGGCAAAAATCATACAGGGTAAAAAAGCGCGGCGTGACAGCGAAAAAAACCGTCAACAAAACAATTCTATCGTGCAGGTATTAGAATGTTCTCATTCAACTGCGATGCATTATTTAATGGCCAGTTACAGTTCGGTGTTAATGGTCGAGACAGCAGAAGAGTTAAAATCGACTGGACGTGGTTTAACCAGTGATGGTATAGCGGCCGGCAGTTATAGCATGTGGCGCTGCGATTTGTCAGATGCTGAGCTGGTGTTTGGAGCGGCTGCCCGTGAGCGCGCGCTAAAAGCCAAACAACAGGAGCTGCAAACACTGACAGAAGAATGGCAGCTCGCTAATGATCAGATGCAGCAGTTGAGCCGGGTACTGGATAATGTACGTTCGTTAAATGAATTGAACTATGCAGAAACATTGTCATTACTGATGGCTGAACAACGCGAAATTCAGAAAATTGAAAAATTGATGAGTCAGCTAGATCTGTCAGAGCACAATGAACTGGAACAAACGCTGGAAAAATTAAAGCAACAGCAGGAGAGCTACCAGGTACAGTACACCAGTTTGCTAGAAGAAAAAGGCAAACTTGATGAACTGATTAAAAACGCTGCCAATGATTGTGAAAAACTTTCTGACCAGCAGGATAAAACTCAGCAGCTGGTCGAACAGTGCGAACAAAACTTAAGAGCTATCGTAGGACAGTGGCCGGAGTTTGATGTCGAAGAAAAACTGGATAGTGCCGAATCCGAGTCAGCACAGATCAATGAAAGTACCGTCAATAACTTTTTGCAGGAAACAGAAACCCAGTTGCATGAACTGGAACGTAAACTATCTAAAGCCATTCAGCAGCATAACGAACACTGCATGCCAGCCGACGGCATCATTTACGAAAACTACTCCGGACGCTACGATCAGAGTCTGTTCAGGCAGATATGCCAGACACATAAGCAGCTAGATCTTATTTATAACCGCTTAAAGAATAATATTCTGGTTGAAAAACATGAAAAGTTAAGTCAGTTAAAAGAGAGCTTCAATAATGCTTTTGTGACCCATTTGTGTCATACCATTCATCAGGCCGTAAGCAGTGGTAAACGTCAGATCGAATTATTAAATAATGAACTGCATCATCACAAGTTCGGTGCCGATCAGGAGAGCTTCCGTTTTGACAGTGAGTGGATGCCGGAATACAAAGAGTATGCACGTTTCTTCGATGAGGTTATCAAACAACCAGCATTGGGTGAAGAGCTAAACCTGTTTGATATGCCGTTATCCGATAAATCAAAAAAAGTCAGAGACCAGCTGATGAACAT
>JAOULC010000054.1 GCA_029882215.1 Gammaproteobacteria bacterium
ATACCGGTTGCAGGAATGAAGTTGATTTTCATATTGTTAATACGCAGATTCAAGTTACAAACGTCCTTGTTTGTGAATCTGATTGCTTTATCTTATTGCCACTAACTCAACCGGTCCATCTTTTACAATTTCCAGTTTATGATAAAGATCATACAACGCTGCCTGAACCGCTTCTTCCATTACCGGGTGATAAAAAGGCATGGCCAGTAAATCCTGCACGGTCTGTTCGTTCTGAATCGCCCAGGTCAGCATGTGGATTAAACTTTCGCCTTTACTGGTACAGATTGATGCACCTAACAGTTTACCGGTTTTTTTGTCGGCGTAGATGCGGATGTAGCCCTTGTTTTTCCCCATGATCAGTGCACGCCCAACGGGGCCCATACGCATTTCACCGATCGCAGTGGCGGCTTCATCGAGTTCGTCAAACTGCAGGCCGCAGGTACAGATGTTCGGTTCACTGAAAGTAATTGCCACCGGTGTTTTTTGTTTATAGGCGGTAACTTTATCAGCGGTTGCATTCACACCGGCGACTTTACCTTCATGACCTGCTTCGTGCAGGATAGGACGGCTGCCGTTTACATCACCGGCAATAAAAATATTTGAATCTCCGCATTGCATGGTGTTCGGGTTAAACAGCGGGATGCCGCGTTCATTTAATTCAAGCGTGGTGTTTTCAAGTGCCAGGCTTTTCAGGTTAGGTGTGCGGCCAATGCTGAGCAAAATCATATCGACTTCTGTGCTGTTGTCACCGGCGCTTACTTTGAGTTTATTGTTGTCGCCTTCAGTAATTTCGGCAGGCTGCCCTAACCACATGGTCATTTCTTTACCGATGGTTTCAATCGCCACTTTATTGATGACAGGGTCTTTAATATCCGAAATGATTTCCTGCTGATCAATACCAACCACCTTAACGCCAAGCCTGCTTAATGACTGGCCGAGTTCCAAACCGATTACACCCATGCCAATCACAGCGATGCTTTCTGGCAGTGTTTCTAATTCAAAAAAATCATCGGTGGTGATGATGCGATCACCAAATTTTTTCCAGTCTGGGGGGATAATCGGTGTTGAGCCGGTGGCAATAATGACTTTGCCGGCCTTATAGATGTCTCCGTCTACATCAAGCGTGTCGTTTGAAATAAAGCGGGCATAGCTTTCAACCAGTTTACCGGCTTCTTCCATTGGTTCTAAGGAACCAAATACCATATCGACAAATGCATCACGCAAATCCTGTACGTGTTCCATGGCTTCTGCATAATCAACACTGAGTGCGTCACCATTTTGAATGCCTTCGCGTTCTAGCAGGTTACGGCGATGGAAGTCTTCAGCGATCTGGATCAGGACTTTAGATGGCATACAGCCTACACGGGCACAGGTCGTTCCCAGTTCACCACCGTCAATTAAGACGTAGTTATCCGTTTTTTTGCGCACCAGGTGGGCGGCAGATAAACCGGCACTGCCAGCACCAATAATTGCGACATCAACCTGTTTTTCCATTTGTATCACCTGTGTTATTGAATTCAGGCGGCAAATGATACCTTGTCTGAGAGCCAAGTGACAGGCTTAAAGACTTCGTTGTTTTTGGCTTACAGGCATTTAGAGCGCAACACCATCAGTTTTTCAATTTGCATATCGCGAAACGTATGAGGGATACCTCCAACGCCAAGGCCGGATTGTCTGAGCCCGGCAAACGGCATCCAGTCGACCCGGAAGGCGGTATGGTCATTGATCATCACGGCGGAGGCATTGAGCTGTTGATAGGCGTGCATGGCAAGATCAATATTCTGCGTGCAAACCGCTGCCTGGAAGGCGAACGGTAAGGCATTGGCCTGGGCGATGGCATCATCGATGTCGTCATATGCATAGACACAAATTACCGGACCAAAGATTTCCTGAGTCGATACTTTACTGTTGATGGCGGGTTGATATAACACGGTGGCCGGGTAACAGGTGTCGCTGATGGCTTCACCGCCGGAAATGCATTCAGCGCCTTCCTGAATGGCTTCATTGACCCAGTCAGTAATGCGCTGTGTTTCATGCGGTCTGATTAACGGGCCGATGTCGGTTGTCGCCAGTGTCGGATCACCGACAGTCATTTGCTCGCCTAAGGCGGCAAGCTGCTCTGCCACTTTATGGGCAAGCGAAGCGTGAGCGAATACACGCTGTACCGAAACGCATACCTGACCGGCATGATAAAAGCCGCCTTTGGCAATCAGTGGTAAAACATCATCCAGATCAGCATCTTCGGCAATGATAACCGGTGCCACGCCACCATGTTCGAGCGCACAGCGAGTGCCGGCTGCCAGTTGTGAGCGTAACATCCAGCCTACTTTTGCACTGCCAATAAAACTAAAAAAGCCGACACGAGCATCTGTCACTAGTTTGCTGGCAACGCTTAAATCATTAACCACCAGTGCCTGACACCATTCATCGGGCAGACCGGCTTCGCGTAAAATAGCAATCAGCTCAAAACACGATAGCGGTGTGTCTTCGGCGGGCTTAATGATCACCGGGCAACCGGCTGCAATGGCCGGGCCGATCTGATGCACGATTAAATTCAGCGGGTGATTAAAAGCACTGACGGCGACAACCACGCCTAGCGGCTCTCGCCGGCTCATCGCCAGCCGGTTGGCTGAGGCGGGGTTAATGTTCATGGGGATTTCTTCACCATGGCTATTGCGGATCAGCTCGATGCAGTTATGTATGCCGTCGATGGCGCGGCTCACTTCGATGCGTGAATCAATTAATGGTTTACCGCCTTCTTGCGCGGCATTGAAAGCCAGTTCTTCTGCTCGCTGTTGCATCAGCGCGGCGGTTTTTTGCAGTATGGAAATGCGTTGTGCAGCGGCTAACCAGCCGGCTTTATTGTTAAAGAGTTGTTCGGCAATATGTAATGCCTGCTCAACGGCTGACTCATCAGCGGTATCCACGCTGGCAATTAAACTGTGATCGAACGGAGCAGTCACTTGTAGAGTACCGGCTGGTTGTAGCTCTTTGCCGGCAATCATTAATGGGTAGTGCTTGCTCATAAATGTCCTTAGGTTGGGTTAGTAACAACGGCTTCTAAAAGCTGGGTAATACCAGCCAGAGATACAACCGGTTTGTCATCGGGTCTCGCCATTCTTGTTTGATGATAGCATTCTGTAAGACAAGCTCTTTAATCTGATGATTGAGTTCAGTATCGGATGAAGGGTATTTATTTTCAAGCGCAATTAATGCCTGCTGGTGTTTTTTAAATTCTATTGTTAGTTTGGTCTGGGCATCTTCCATGGCCGACATGTACTGTGCCTGATCGCCACCATAAGGCTGGGTGGCGGCCGAACCGATGACGACGATATGACCGACTAAGTGCGGATCATCTATCCAAGCCGGGTGATCTGGATTTTCAGGACTCTGTGATACCCGGGCCTGCGTTTGCACAGGACCGAAAGGCGGGTTAACGACGACAGGCTTTGGTTGCTGACTCGCGCATGAAAACAAAAAAATGGCGAGTAGTGACAGACTGGCTGTTTTAATCAATAACATAAAGCTAAAACCGGCGACAAAAAGTATAGCTAACCTATAGCAGATAATCGCGGGCTTTTTGCCGGCTTATTTCGCTTTTTAGTGTTTCAGGCCTTTGCCGGTATTTAGTAAATGCAGTGCGTATAAAAATAAAATAACGATAAAAGCAATGATCAGACTGAATGCATGCAGCAAAGGAATATCACTAACTCCTAACAAACCGTAGCGGAAGGCATTGATCATATACAAAACAGGGTTGAATAAAGATGCCTGCTGCCAGAATTCAGGCAGCATTTTTATGGAATAAAAAATACCGCCAAGGTAAGTCAGTGGTGTCAGCACAAAGGTGGGAATAATGGTGATGTCATCGAAGCTGTTAGCATAAATGGCATTGATAATACCGGCCAGTGAAAACAGAATTGAGGTTAACAGAAAGACCGCAATAGTGACCGGATAATTATAAATATTGAGATCACTGAAAAACAGTGAGACGGTCAGTACAGCGATGCCAACAATGATGCCACGAGCCATACCACCGCTGATAAAGCCGATTAATATCAGGTAATTAGGCAGCGGGGAGATCAGCATTTCTTCGATATTACGCTGAAATTTCGAGCCATAAAATGAGGACACAACATTGGCATATGAGTTACTGATTAAGGCCATCAGTACCAGTCCCGGCACAATGAACTCCATGTAGGTGAATTCACCGATATTTCCGATCTGCGAGCCAATCAGGTTGCCGAAAATAACAAAATATAATGCCACGGTAATCACCGGCGGTATTAAGGTTTGTACCCAGATACGGATAAAACGTAAGTATTCTTTAATGACAATGGTTTTAAAAGCAACAAACTGTTCTGAAAAAGTCATGGCGCTGTGGTTACTCCGTTATTCGTTATGGCTGGCAGGCAGCTTTTCATCAAGCACATTTAAAAACAGTTGTTCCAGGCGATTGGTTTTATTGCGCATGCTCATTACATCGATGCCATTATCTGACAGTGTTTTAAACAAGTCATTTAAGCTGTGTTGTTTAGCAATATTCACTTCGATGGTTTTTGTGTCGATCTGGTTTAACTGACAACCTTCCACTGAATCGGGTAGCTGGTTGTTGTGGGTATTGAGATCCAATACGAAGGTTTCACTGTTTAAGCTGGATAGGAGTGTCTTCATATCCGTTTGTTCTTTAGTGATGCCCTGGTCAATGATGGCGATGCGGTTGCACAGGCTTTCGGCTTCTTCCAGATAATGCGTGGTCAGAATAATCGTCACACCTTGTTTGTTGATTTGTTTTAAAAATTCCCACATCGAGCGGCGAATTTCAATATCCACACCGGCGGTTGGTTCGTCCAGTATTAACAGTTTTGGCTGATGAACCAGAGCGCGCGCAATCATCAGACGGCGTTTCATGCCGCCGCTGAGCTCACGCGCCATTTCCCGGCGTTTATCCCAAAGCTGGAGTTGTTTCAGGTATTTCTCGGCACGCTGTATGGCGATATGACGAGGGATGCCGTAATAACCGGCCTGATTGATCAGAATTTCGTCCAGCGGTTCAAACACATTAAAGTTAAATTCCTGTGGCACCAGACCAATACAGGATTTCACCTGACTGACTTGTGTGTCCAGATCATAACCAAACACGCTGACATCGCCGGTGGTTTTATTGACCAGAGAGCTGATGATGCCAATGGTAGTGGATTTACCCGCACCGTTGGCGCCAAGTAGTGCAAAGAAGTCGCCTTCTTCGACATCCAGATTAACCCCTTTAAGGGCTGTGAAACCATTGGGGTAGGTTTTATGCAGGTTAGTGATGCTGAGCGCTTTCATGACAATCCGTCTCGATAGGTGAACTCGTGAATGATAAGACATATGGTGCAATTTGTCAGAATCAAGTGAGTTAATGGCTTGTAAAAGAATAATTCTATTATTAGAAAAGCCGAGTTTTCTTGTATTTGTCAGACGACTGACTTATATTGGGGTGAAATCAAAAAATAAAGGAGTCCGTTATGAGTAAGTCATTAGGTATCATTGCCACTAAAGGTACACTTGATTGGGCCTACCCGCCCTTTATCCTTTCTTCAACCGCTTCTGCTTTAGGCTACGATGTAAAAATCTTCTTCACCTTTTATGGACTGGAGTTGATGAAAAAGAAACTGGATTTGAAAGTGTCATCATTAGGCAACCCCGGCATGCCAATGCCAGTACCGGTGCCCGTGTTGCTGCAGGCGCTACCGGGTATGCAAAGCATGATGACGGTTATGATGAAGAAAAAAATGAAATCTAAAGGCGTGGCTTCGGTAGAAGAGCTGCGTGAGTTGTGTCTTGAGGCTGAGGTATCGATGATGGCCTGCCAGATGACGGTTGATTTATTTGAATATGATCAGTCTGAGTTTATAGAGCAAGCGGAGTTTGGCGGAGCGGCAGCATTTTTCGATTTTGCCGGCGAGACAGATGTTTGTCTGTTTATTTGACGGCACCGGTAGGGTTGAAGTTATACTAGGGTAACTACTTAGAAAAGGGAACTGAATAATGGTGCAGCAAGCGGGTACTAGTAAAGCAAAAATCATACAGGCAGCCGATCAGCTGTTCTATGTACATGGCTATAATCAGACATCCTTCAGTGATATTGCTGCAGAAACAGGCATTCCCAGAGGTAACTTTTACTATTACTTTAAAACCAAGGATGAAATCCTCACAGCCGTGCTTGAACACCGTGCCGATCAGATTGGCAGCTTATTACAGGCCTGTGAAGAGTATTCGGACGATCCCAAACAGCAGTTATTGTACCTGATCGAAATTTTAGTGCGGGAAGAAGAGAATATTATCCAATACGGCTGTCCTTTAGGCAGTCTGAGTACGGAGCTGAGCAAAGTGTCGCTGACTTTACAGCAACAGGTGGCACTAATATTTGAAACCATACGGCTCTGGATTGATAAAAAACTCTGTGCTTGTGGCCTGGCCGATCGTTCAGACATGTTGTCAATGGAAATATTGTCGCGCTTACAGGGCACAACCGTGCTGGCTAATGTCTATCACGATGCGGCGTTTTTACGCCGCAGCGCAGCGCAGCATAAATTATGGCTGACAGAAGTGCTGAGTAACCACTAATACCTGCAAAGAAACAGAAGCTGAGCAATGAAAAAAAATACCGAAAAACCATTAGAGCCGTTTGCCACTAAATTTCGCGGGCTTTTTTATGGTATGAGCAAATGGCACCATCTGGATCAATTGTGGCTGAATGTTAAAGCGCAAATGGATGATAACTGGTATATCTATGCCGTAGGGCATGAGGTGCCGGAGACAACCAGCCGTGCTGATCGGGTGCTGAAATTTGTCGATGAAATGGATGCCTTGCTGCATAAGGAACATGATGAAGAATACTGCGGCATTGTTTATGCGGATAATGCTGAAGAGCCGGCCTTTATAAAAATCTTTGACCCGAATAATCTGGGGGTCAGTTGTGGTTTCAGTGATAACCCGCCATTACCCGGCTGGATAATGAGTAAGATGAAACCGTCGGATTTACAGGCGGCCTTCCCGCCAGCAAAATCCCGTCAGCGCTGGTGGGGAAAAATATTCGCCTGATATGTTGTGTTACTACGATTTAAAAGACGCCATAAACGAATATTACTTAACGCCCAATAATATCCCGTGCTGCTGCAGTTCTTGTAAAGCCGCGTGACCATTTTCAATAATCATGGCAGGGTCATCACTTTGCAGCTCTTGTGCAATCTGTTCTAAGGCTTCGCGGCCGCTGATGTCATTGTTTTCATTGAGTAGCTGAAGCAGTCTGGCGGTGACCGGGTTGAGTTCCATAAATTCAATATTATCATTTCTGTCGCGGTAGACGACCAGGTAACTGGCATTGTCCGGCTCTGAGGAAGGGATATAATCCGGGCCGATTTTATGCACGGGGTAGTGATAGGCCAGTGGCCAGGCCAGCGGTGAAATAACAGGGGGTGATTCAAGCAGATCACCATTCGGGTTAATGTCTTTAATACTGATAGACTCATCAGAAATCATCAGCGCCAGTTCGACCCATTCATAATGAGCCAGCTCTAATAAATACACAGGGTCTTCCGGCTGAGGCGTTCTTTCGTCTTGCAGGTAGGATAAAAACTCCTGAGAAATTTCCAGAAAGTAAGGCGTTTGACAACGGTGAACAATAAAAAAATCACGCACCATTTTATGCCAGTTTTCATTGCTGTAGAGCTGGTTTAATACAGGGAAAGCAGAACGGATAAAACTTTCTATATTGTTATAAAAAAGGTCACTGTAGATTTTCATTCGCCGTGGCTCGATGCCGGCAGGAACCTGCTGGTTTTCAGGGTCGCGAATGTGGGCAGTAAACTCAAACTGCTTTGTCATAAAATCGGCTGGCTGATTAGACATGGTCAGGCTGTTGATTTGGATTGTAAGTGAGTGATCTGAGTATATTTTTTTTGCAGACGACTAATTTGCGCTACTTCTTTTAATAAATCAGGCACAGCGGGTATATTAAAGTCGCGTTCTAATAAGGTTGGGAAAACACCGAACTGCTGGTAGGCGTTTTCAAGTATTTGCCAGACCTTATCAGTAACATCGGCACCGTGTGTGTCAATGATCAGATCATCGGCTTCATTATAGTGGCCGGCAATATGGCCGTAGGCTATGCGCTCGCCGGGAAGCTGTTTTAAAAAATCGAAGGCATCATAGCCATGGTTAACCGAGTTTACATAGATGTTATTTACATCGAGCAATAAATCGCAGTCGGCTTCTGCAATAACCGCATTGATAAATTCAATTTCAGACAGTTGCTGGCCGCTCACAGCATAATAAGAAACATTTTCCATAGCGATTCGATGGCCGATGATATCCTGTACCTGTTGAATACGTTTCGCCACGTAGTGCACCGCTTCCTCTGTAAACGGAATAGGCATCAGATCATACATGTGACCATCATCAGAGCAGTAACTGAGGTGTTCGGAATAGCATTTAATATCGTGTTGCTTTATAAATTCGCCAACACTTTTAACAAAGTCAGTATCAAGCGGCGACGGGCTGCCAATGGACAGTGACAGGCCGTGAGTGACAAAGTCATGCTTTTCTGTGAGCTGCCTGAACTTTTTTCCATAAACACCACCGATACCTATCCAGTTTTCCGGTGCGACTTCCATAAAGCCGAGCGGAACTGATTGGAGCAAACCGGGATCGGTGTTTAGCAGCTCATCGAGCATTTCACGGCGCAATCCAAGGCCGGCATTTTGAACAGGAAAGTCTTTAGTTGTCATATTAATTATAAATATTTTTTCGCTATAAAATGATCAAGACTGGCTTTACCAGGGCCCATGAATAACAGCGGCAATAATAAAACCAGATACATCAGTGGTAATTTGTAGCCATTGCTGCATACGTTGTAACCACTGCTGGCATGCACGCTATACCAGGCAACAAGATCCAGAATAATCAGTGAAAGCGCTGAAAATCGGGTAGCAAATCCAATTAAAATGGCGGCCGAGCCCAGTAATTCAGACCATGTCGCCATGAACCAGCTGATATCTGTCGACACAAGGTTGAAGGGGAACGGGAACTGGTCCTGTATCTGGGGAAACCAGTTCTGACCTTTGAGTTTTTCAGTACCGGCTTCAAAGAATTCGTAGGCAATTAAGGCTCGAATGGCCAGTAGCGGTAAAAACTCGCCAATATTATTGAGTTTTTCTATGATGCTTTCAAATACATCAATGATCTTATCCATGTTAACTGTCCTGTTGCTTGTTTTATAATAATTGACGAATAGTCTTACACGGTACGACAGCGATGCCAACCCATAGTTCAAACCCATCGTTTAGGGTGGGGTTAATTTGTGTCTGAGCCGGACAGCGTGGTTGCATTGTCGCTGTTGTGTATTACCGGTTCAACATCGGGGTAGGCTTTACAGAGCGATACTGAACGGCCGTTATGTCCGACAATGCGGGCATGAATACGTCTTAACTCGCGCGGTGTCTGCACCCCCACCGAGTGACTGATAATACAAACTTCACGTACAAGGTTATGCGCAAAATTTTTCACCCGTTCTGATTTGGTTTCAACATCCAGGCCTTTTTGTAATTTTTTATTATGCGTGGTGATGCCGGTAGGGCAGGTGTCTTTATTGCACTGCAGTGCCTGAATGCAGCCAAGGGCAAACATGAAGCCGCGGGCTGAGCTGATAAAATCTGCCCCCACGCATAAGGCCCATGCAACATTGGCAGGGTTGATTAGTTTACCGGAAGCAATGACTTTAATTCTGGGGCGTAAGCCGTACCTGTTTAAGGTATCAACCAGAATAGGCAGGCTTTCTGAAATAGGCAGGCCGACATAATCTAAAAGACTCATCGGTGCCGCTCCGGTGCCGCCGTCTGAACTGTCGAGGGTGATGAAATCGGGGGCAGCATTTATACCTCGGCTAAGTATTTTTTCGCATAATTCATCAACCCATTCATAGGCACCCAGTACCATTTTAAAGCCAACCGGTTTGCCGGTAACCTTTCTAACCCGCTCAATCATATCCAGCAGGTCGTCAATGCTGTTGATGTCGGTGTGTCGATTTGGACTGATGGACTCCTGATAGGCAGGAATCCCTCTAATAGCTGCTATCTCTTCGGTGACTTTTGCCGCAGGTAGTATGCCACCCTTGCCCGGTTTTGCTCCCTGACTCATTTTTATTTCAAACATTTTAACCTGCTCGTGACTGGCTGTGCGGCGCAATTTGTCATCCGACAGATTGCCTGCCTCATCACGTACGCCATATTTTGCAGTTCCAATCTGAAACACAATATCTGCACCGCCTCTGAGGTGGTAAGGTGATAATCCACCCTCACCGGTATTCAGCCAGCAGCTGGCTTTTTTAGCGCCTTTAGACAGTGCCAGAACCGCTGGCTTTGATATGGCACCATAGCTCATACCGGAAATGTTAATGATGGATTGCGCGCAATATGGCTGTGCACATTCTTCGCCGATAATAAGCGGTTCAGGTAGTGAGGCAGCATCCGAGAGCGTAGGAAAAGGACAGTTGACAAAAAATACACTGCCGACTGGTTTTATATCACGGGTCGAGCCGAACGCGACGGTGTTGCTAATATTTTTAGCGGCCCGGTAAACCCAGGAGCGTTCTGCCCTGTTAAACGGCAGTTCTTCACGATCGGCAGAAAAAAAGTACTGCCGAAAAAAAGTGCCGACATGTTCAAACAGATACCGGAAATGACCGATGACCGGATAGTTCCGGCGAATCGCCTGTTTGGTTTGAAAAATATCCAGAAAGTAAGTAATGATGATAACAAGTGTGAGAATGCCAAGAAATGAGATAAATAAAACGGCCAGTGTATTCAGCACAGAAGACAAAAAATCATTACTCAGCATGATGACTCCCTTGGTTTATTAAATATCGATAGCTGTATAGTCAGACTAGATTGGACAAATAAGCTCACCAAGTTTCTGAGTTAATTTAAGATTTTCGGAATAATCAACCGGGCAGTCAATGACGACGACGGTGTTGTCTTTTAGTGCCTGGCGGATCGTTGGCAGCAGTTCTTCTGTATTATTGACCCTGTAACCCTTGGCTCCGAACGACTCAGCCAGCATGACAAAGTCAGGGTTATTAAAGTGAATATTACTTTCACGGCCGAAATGCACTTCCTGTTTCCATTTAATCAGACCGTAATTTGAATCGTTCCAGATAATGACCACGATGGGCGTGTTAATACGCATTGCGGTTTCAAGTTCCTGGACATTCATCAGAAACCCGGCATCACCGGTGATGGCGATAGCGGCCTTATCAGGCCGAGCCAGTCTGGCGGCAATGGCACCGGGCAGTGCTATGCTCATTGAAGCAAAGCCGTTTGAAATAATACAGGTGTTGCTGGCTTCGGACTGAAACATTCTGGCCATCCACATTTTATGTGCGCCAACATCGCTGATCACGACATCATCATCCTCAATGGCCTGCCGTAAATCCCAGATGATTTTTTGAGGCTTCAGAGGAAAACCATTATCATCTGCGTGCCGGCTGAACTCTTCCTCGATGAGTTGCTTTAAGTTATCTGTGTGTTGAAAATCAACAACCGGTGTTTCATCGGCCAGCTCGTTAAGACTTTCGCTGAGATCACCGATAATACCGAGTTCTACAATATAGTGACTGTCGACTTCGGCTGGCATGGAATCGATATGGATAATTTTGTGCAGGTTATCCGGGTTCCATAAATAAGGGTGGTATTCAACCATGTCATACCCCACGCAGATGACAACATCGGCACGATCAATACCGCACGACACAAAGTCTCTGGCCTGTAAGCCAACCGTACCTATGCATAAAGGGTGAGAAAAGGGAATGACTCCTTTGGCCATAAAGGTTGTGGCGACCGGTATGTGCAGGGCTTCGGCAAAACCAATTAAAGCGTTTTCAGCATTGGCGCGAATGACGCCATTACCAGCCAGAATAACCGGGTATTTTGCATGGCTGATGAGATCAGCCGCCTGTTTAATCTTTTGTGGTCGTGGTGTTGGCAGGCTGGCTTGCTGAACCTTTAACGGAAAATGATTTTCAATCGTCATTTCAGCAATATTTTCCGGAAAGTCGATAAAGCTGCAACCTGGCTTTTCAGCTTCTGCTACTTTGAAGGCTTTGCGCACGATTTCAGGAATGACTTCGGGTTCACGAATTTGAGTACTGTATTTTGTGATAGGAGCAAACAGGTTAACCAGATCAAGAATCTGATGGCTTTCTTTATGCATGCGGGTGGTTGAGCCCTGACCTGCAATGGCTACCAGCGGAGCGCGGTCCATATTGGCATCAGCCACACCGGTAACCAGATTAGTAGCACCTGGACCTAATGTTGATAAACAGACACCGGCTTTACCGGTTAGCCGGCCATACACATCGGCCATAAAAGCGGCGCCCTGTTCATGCCGGGTGAGAATAAATTTGATATTGCTTGAGAGCAATGAGTCCATGACATCAAGGTTCTCTTCACCGGGGATACCAAAAATATATTCTACCTTTTCATTTTCCAGACACTTTACAAATAAATCTGACGCTTTCATCTGATATCCTTACGGTTCATATGATCTTGAGATAACACTAAGTCTAGACTCTGTAAGCAAAAAAGCCCTGCTAGGCAGGGCTTTTTTTATGCAATTTCGGAGATGAAATTATTTGCCGCCGCATTTACCTTCTGACTCTGCTTTATTGCTGCCGCCACATTTGCCTTCAGGTATCGCTTTGTCACCGCCGCATTTACCTTCATTCATCTTGTTATCCATTTTGCCACCACATTTGCCTTCGCCACATTTACCTTCAGTTTTTTTCTCCATGCTCTCCATTTTACCGCCGCACTTACCTTCACCGCATTTACCTTCATTTCCGGCAACCTGCAGAGACTCGCCAGACAGTTTAGTCATGCCGAATGGATTGTTATCCGCTAATACAGCAGATGATGCTGCCAGACTGATTGCGAATGATGTGCCGGCTGCAATAGCCACTGATTTTGCTGATAATTTCATTGTTAATTCCTCGTTATTGGTTTGATTGTTACAGCAATATGACACTGGTCTTATTACTGAGTTCATTAAATGTTTATATTTGCCAGTTTTTTTAAGCAGGTAATATAACCCTGTTCATCAGGCGCCGTGTTATTTTGTTGTGCATTCCATAACATTTCAGTCAGGCACTCCATGATGCGATGCTCCGCATCGTGTGAACTGCCCAGTTTAGTGCACAAGCTGTTATAGCAGATGGCGAGTATTTCGGGGCGGTTGGTCGCGATTTGCTCCCTGATGGCCAGGTGCATTCCCATGTGCATGAAGGGGTTCATCTCATTTTCAGCAAAAAATTCTTTGTGTAGTGCCTGCTCATTAGCAAACATCACATGGTATTCAGGGTGCTCGGTGATAACCAGAGAAATAAGCTGTTCCATGGGGTCCAGTGGCAGCTTTTTAATGGCTTTTTGCCAGATGTCAAAATAGGCTTTGCGCAGTTTAGTACGGTCATTACTGAAGAACATGGCTGAGGCGTGTCATTTATTGTTGGAATTGGGTTTTAGTTTACCAGAACTATCAGAAAAATGACGATGTCGTCAAAGCGGTGTCGTGTTAGCAGTAGCTTTATATAAAGACCTGAGGCATTAGTTCTATGTTATATAGATGCAATATCTCTATTCTTTACTTCAGGCTAGCTAAAACCGAAAAATTAACACTATAAAATATAAGGTTTATGATATAAATATATTTGGAGATATGTAACAGGTTTATTTATGGTTAAGCAGTCGGCGTTTTCACTTGATGAAAATGATTTTCAGAATATCCTAAATGGTATGGTTGACGGAATAATCACGATTGACCATCGGGGTATCGTCCTTAGTTTTAATAAAACGGCTGAAACCATGTTTGGTTATCAAAGTGCAGAGGTCATCGGCAAAAATGTCAGCATCTTAATGCCAGAGCCGGAACATAGTGTTCATGATTCCTATATACATAACCACGTAACAACCGGTGTAAAAAAGATTATAGGCATTGGTCGTGAAGTCACGGCCCTGAGAAAAAATGGAAAAACATTTCCGATGCACCTGTCGGTGATTGAATATCATGCCAAAATCGATGGGGAGCGATGGTTTATCGGAACTTGCAGGGATATAACTTTACAAAAACAACAGCAAGAGCAGTTAAAACGTAGTTTGAAGATGGATGCGATTGGAAAATTAACCAGTGGTCTGGCGCATGATTACAATAATATGCTGAGTGTTGTTCTGGGTTTTTCGGAGCTATTATCAGAACGCATACCCGATGATCCAAAGGCTTTAGAATATGTCGACGCCATTAAACAGGCAGCTGAACGTGCTTCGAACCTGACGCAGAAACTGATGTCAGTCAGTCGTAAACGGACTGACGTTGTTGAAGCTATTATCATCAATGATATATTAAAACAGCATCAACAAATGCTGGCAAAAACCCTGACGCCAAAAATCCATTTATTGATAAAACTCGGGGATGATCTTTGGCCTGTTCTTATGGATAAAGGCTGCATGGAAGATGTCATACTCAACCTGAGTATCAATGCGATGCATGCCATGCCGGACGGTGGAGAACTGAAAATTGCGACATCCAATGAACATATTGATTTTCTGGATGCACAGGTACTGACTATTCCTCCCGGTGAGTATGTCAAATTAGCCATTACTGACAATGGTACCGGCATGACCGCTGATGTTGTCTCACATATCTTTGAACCATTTTATTCAACCAAAGGTGATAAAGGGACCGGCCTGGGTTTAAGTCAGGTTTATAATTATGTGACTGAGTCGAAAGGCACCATCCGTGTTTATTCCGAATCGGGCCAGGGCACCTGTTTTTCGATTTACCTGCCAAGATGTGTGCATGATCTGTCTGACAAAGAAGAGAACAACCGGGCAGAGCTCAAAGTAGACGAATTATATGGCTCAGCAAGCATACTGGTTGTGGATGACGAGCCGGCTCTCAGGGAGTTGTCAGAGCACATTCTGTCTGCGTATGGTTATAAAGTGATATGTGCTTCCAGCGCAAAAGAGGCTTTGATCATACTTGAAAATGAAACCATAAATCTGGTATTAAGTGATGTCATTATGCCCGGGATGGATGGTTTTGAACTGGCGCATATTATTCGTCATGCTTATCCTGAGATAAAAATTCAATTGTGTAGCGGTTTTTCCGAAAATAAAGGCAGGTCGGGTACAAATAAAACGCTTGCTGAAAATCTGCTGACAAAACCGTTCACTGCTACGCAGCTTTTAGTAAAGGTTCAGGCATTACTCAGTGGCTAAGTTGAGATGGCCTCGGCGCTTAGGTTGAGGAACGGAAACTAATAAATTTTAAAGATTAACTCAAAGGCGTGTTTCCCACAGAGGCAGGTGTATTCTTTTAGACAGATAAAGAAAATTAGCCGTTAGCAAAGTGATGGCTATTATAAATATTTAAAGTGCTCGTGGTTATATTTACAATGCTCTGCTCCCTCAGAGCAAACAGTATTAGGGCAGATTTTTTTGTTTACATTTTCAGCTGAAGGGAAAATAGACTCGGTCGCCGGTGTGATTACCTGCAATGTCAGGATGAAATAAAATGTTGCTATTGTTGTATGTCACTTTTTTAACCGTTAAAAGTCGATAAATATGAGTAGCGAAAATGCGTTATTGCTTTGCAGAGGTGGTTGGCTAATTTTTAGTGAGCAGGCCAGCTTGAATGCTTTTTTCTACTGAAATATAGTGGTTATTAATCCTGCGTCTTCTGTTTAAACTCACACAAATCTTCTATAAGGCATGAACCACATCTTGGTTTGCGTGCGATGCAGGTATAACGGCCTAATAAGATTAGCCAGTGATGCGCATCCACCATGAATTCTTTGGGAATAAGCTTAACGAGTTTTTTTTCAACTTCTAAAACGTTTTTACCCGGAGCAATTTTTGTGCGATTGGCAACACGGAAGATATGCGTGTCGACAGCCATGACGGGGTGACCAAATGCCGTGTTACGCACAACGTTTGCAGTTTTTCGGCCAACTCCGGGCAGAGCTTCCAGTGCCTGCTGGTCATCGGGGACTTCACCGCCGTGCAGGTCAATTAACAGCTTACAGGTTTTGATGATGTTCCCGGCTTTGGCATTGTACAGCCCGATGGTTTTTATATAGTGCTTTAAGCCATCCAGACCCAGAGTTAAAATGGCTTCGGGTGTGTTGGCCACAGGGTAGAGCAGAGCGGTGGCTTTATTGACACCTTTGTCGGTAGATTGTGCCGAGAGCAAAACTGCTATCAGCAATTCAAAGGTTGAGCTGTAATGTAACTCAGTTTGCGGATGCGGGTTATCGTCACGCAGTCGCGTGAAAATTTCAAAGCGTTTTTCTTTGTTCATGAAACGGCAGTTTGCTCGACCAGTGGCTGCACCGATACGGTTTGCGATTTTTTCTTTTTCAGTTCGATGTAATTTTTTCCCGCGATCAATAAACCCAGTCCGATAAAAGCACCGGGCGGTAATACAGCGAGTAAAAATCCCCGGTAATTATCAGCGAATGACAGCGTCCATTCTCTTGCAGATTCACCAAACATAAGATGAGAATAATCAAACAGGGTACCAAAGCCGATCAGTTCGCGCAGGCCGCCGAGTAAAACTAAAACCGCAAGAAAACCAAGCCCCATCATGAAGCCGTCCAGCATGGATGGCAGTACCGGGTTTTTTGCCGCAAAGGCTTCAGCGCGTGCAATGATGGAACAGTTGGTGACAATTAACGGGATGAAAATTCCCAGTATGTTGTATAAGCCAGGTACCCACGCGTGCATCAGCATTTCTATGATAGTAACGATTGATGCGAT